>DATJQN010000241.1:0-4817 GCA_035505775.1 Rectinemataceae bacterium
AGACGATGGTCCGCTCGAGTATCCGCGCGAGCTCGGGGCCGTCGGGTTGGCCGATCGTCACCTTGAACAGGAAGCGGTCGATCTGCGCCTCGGGCAGGGGATAGGTGCCCTCCATCTCTATCGGGTTTTGCGTGGCCAGCACGAGAAAGGGCTGTGGCAGGGCCCGGGTCACGCCCCGGAGCGTCACCGCCCCCTCTTCCATCGCCTCGAGGAGTGCCGACTGGGTCTTGGGCGAGGCGCGGTTTATCTCGTCGGCCAGGACCACATTTGCAAAGACGGGACCGGGCTCGAAACGGAAATCCAGGCCTTCGCCCTTCGGGGCCATCACACTCGTTCCCAGGACGTCGGCGGGCAGCAGATCCGGCGTGAATTGGATTCTCGCCCAGTCCAGGGACAGGGTTCGTGCAAGGCTTTTGGCCAGGAGGGTCTTGCCGATCCCCGGCACGCCCTCGAGCAGGAGGTGCCCCCCACCGAGGAGGGCGAACAGCGAAAACCCGAGGGCTTCCTCCTGCCCCACGATGATTCCGGCCAGCTCTTTCCGCACCGCATCCAGCTTTGATGCCATGGCCTCGAGTGTCGGCAGGCTGTCATTCATGGTCCCCCTCCTTGTTGCTTCTCCGATTGAGCCTCGGCCTCCGCCTCGCGAGCCAGGGATAGAAAGTAGTTCCTCAAGAAATCCTGATAGTCGGCGGGAACATCCTCCCGCAGGACTCCGGTTTCAGCGCTCCGTGCGGCGAGACCCACAGCGTGAGCCCCTGATCTGGGAGCGCCGAGTCCGGGGAGGGCAAATTGAAAGTAGGGTTTCGTGGGGTCGGGGGGAATGACCAGGGGACCCGCGGAGGCTTCGGGGCTGATCGTACCCCAGTCCCGGGGCGCGCCCGCACCCCGTCCGGCGCCCGGAGCGGGGCTGGGCGACGCTCCCGAGTCCCCCTCGGAACCGCCCGCACCGGGACTCCCGCCCGAACTGCCCTCGGAGGGAGCCTCCCCTCCGCCTGACGGTGACCGGGAATCGGGGGCGAGTTCGGGTGAAGGTCGTTGTCCGGGCTGGATCTGCCCGGGGGGAAGGTTCTGCGAGGGCGGGCGCTCGCCTCCTTCCGCCTCCGGTCCGTCGCCCTCGAATGGCGCCGGACTCCGCGGTTGCGGAGAAGTACCCTCTTCGCCATCCGAGCTCCTCGCCTGACCGGAGCCCTGTCCCCCCTGATCGGCGGCCCCGCCGGAGTTCCGCCCATCCTCTGACGCCCCGGCGGAGGGAGTGCTTTCAGGGCTGCGCGGAAGCGATCCGAGACGGCTCTGGTCCTGAAGGAGCTGTCGCCTTCGCCGCGCGTTGGCTGAATCCGGGGTCTCCATGGCGAGCGACTGGGTCGCTGCGCGAAGCAGGGAGCGCAGATCGCCCAAACGTCCCTCCTCGAGATCCCGCCCTGCTCTCGCGGCGAGCCGCTTGTCCTCGGGGAAGAGCCATGCACCCAGGGCTTGTGCCGCCGCGGGAGAGAGTCTCCCCTCGATCTGCGCCTTCTCCTCCAGCGCGGCCGCGGCGGAGGCGTCGAGCCGGGAGCTGACCGAGTCGCGGAACAGCTTCGGCCAGGCCTGCCAGGAGAGGGCCGCGCCGAAGGCCAGCGCCAGGCCGAGGGCCAGGGCGAGCCTGCGGAGAAGAGTCGCCCGGGGATAGGGCGCGGGAGCATGGGCGGCCAGCACCGCCGAGAGTCGCCGCGATATTTCGCCGTCGTATGGCCCGGTGCCTTTGGCCTGGGTCCGCGTCAGGGCGGCCGAGAGGATCTCCTCCGTCGCACAACCTGCGTCAAACCAGGCTGCCGCCTCCTTCAGGCCGAGGCGCTTCCTCGCGGCAAGGCCTAGCCCCAGGACGAGGGACAGGACGGCGCCGGTCGCCCACAACGCGATCGTCCGCGGGCCTGGCTGGACCAGGTTCATCGACTCGAGTGCCAGGAGGGCGATGCCGCCGGCGCCGATCCCGACGGAGAGCGCGAAGCAGGCTCCCGAGGCGAGGAGCGTCGCGTTCAGACGCATGCGCAGGCCGCGGGCGAAGGCCAGGGGGTCAGGATCGCGCATCGCGCCTCCGCGCCCAGGCCACTGCGGGAACTGCAGCGATGAAGGCCGCGGCCGAGAGGCCCAGCTCCGCGGACGCGGCCAGGACTGCTCCGGCCAGGAGTCTCGGGTCGGAGCTCAAGGCCCTCCAGACCTGCGTCACCGGGGAGAAAGGCCGGAGGGCCCCGATCAGGGAGCTCGCCGAAAGGTAGGCGAGACAGAGCCACAGGCCGGGAAGATGGCCGGTGCCTCCGAGGAGAAGGCTTGCGGGAAAGGCGAGGGAGGCAGCGAGGAGGAAGTTTGCGACAAAGGAAAGGAAGACGGCCAGGGCGGCCTCAGACCCCTTTCCCCACATCGCCAGGCAGAGGAGAACCAGGGGACAGTAGAGGAGGGCATGAAAGAGGGCCTCGATCAGAGACAGGCATGCTCGCCCGATGGCAGCATCCGCGGGTCCCAGACCCGAGCCGAGGAGGAGCTGTCTGAAGCGGCTGTCGGCGCCGTAGCGGCTGCCCGAAAGCCAGCCGAAGACGAGGGCGAGGGCCGGAAGCAGAGCCGAGAGCGCCGCGGGGGCGAGCCAGGTGAGAGAAGCAGCGAGCGCGAGGGGAACAGCCCCCGCGACGCTCGCGAGGGGGCGCCGGGTCGACTTCCAGGCCAGGAGTTCCGCGAGGAGGTAGGCCGGGACCGTCATTTCAGCTCTCCTCTCGGGAGAGGTATCACGACAAGTCCGCCCTCGCCCGCCGGCGCGAAGGGTCCCGAGCGGGGGAAGAGCTCTGCGCTGCGCGCGAAGACGAAATCCAGATCGGGATAGTCGCGGACCAGGGAGCGTGCCCAGCTCTCGTCCCGGCCCAGGAGCGAGGGTGTTTTCCCGAGCGCCTTCCAGCCCGCGCCCGAGCTTTCATACCAGCTTCCCGGCTTCCTGCCCGAAGCGAAAACTGCAGCGACGCCCCTTCCGGCGACACGTTCGCGAAGGGCCGCGGCAGGGCTGCGACCTGGCCCGCTCCAGGCCAGAAACTCCGAGTTGCCTCCGGCACCCGGTCTCGGAGAGAGGAGGGCAAGCCGCCCGCCGTGCTCGAGCGCGGAGGCCGCCGCCTTGAAGGTGCCCGCTTCCCCTGGCATAGGTGCAAAGGAAAATCCTCGCGCTCGGCTCAGCGTGAGCAAGGGTTCCCATCCGCTCGGCCGGAATGCGGTAAGCCTGAGCTCCTCCAGCACCGAGCCATCGTCGAACACGAGTGCCCTGGCCTCACCCTGGGCTCGTGCCCCGGCCGCCTCCAGGAATCCCCGCCCGCCCCGTTCGGCAGAATCTCGCGGCGAGGCAAGGCTGCTCAGAAGGATGAGGGTCGAGGCTGTCAGCGAGAGCAGGATGGCGAGGGTGAGGCCGCGACGGAGGCGCAGGCAGAGCAGGAGGGACAGGGCATAGCCCAGGCACAGGGCGAGGGGCCACGGGGAAAGACTGGTTACGGGACTGGTCGGGTCGGGGAGCAGGCCATAGCTGTCGGGAAGCCGGCCCGCAGCAATTCTGGAATCCTGATCGAAGGGCAGGAGCCGGAGTGCCTCCCTCCAGAATGCGGGCTGGCGAAGCGAGTCCAGATCCTCCGGCCGAGCGGCGATGCGCAGCACTCCGCCGAGTCCGAGCCTGGTCTCTCCGGCTCCCTCGGGGAGGGCGAGGGCCGCCGGCCCGGGACCGCCAAAAACGACAAGATGACCGCCCGAGTGAAGCCAGGTGAGCAGGGCGTCCGCCTGGGCGGGACTCAGGTCCACATTCGTATCGCCCAACACGATGCCCGCAACCCCATCGAGCTCGAGGGCGAGCGCGGGCAGCTGGCCGGCGCCGATCTCCCGCGCGAGCACGGGCTCTCGGGGCTGCAGCGTCTGGGTCATGGCCGCGAGGGCCTCGGGCGGCAGATCGAGTGCCAGCAGGAGCTGGGCGGGCATCGAGGCGGGGGAGGGAGCCAGGGAGCTCTGCGCCCGGATCGCCCCGCCCGAGATCAGTCGAAGGACGAAGCGGCTTTTGAGTGATCGGATCGGAACCGGACATTCGAGCTCGGGGTAGCGGGCGGGGTCGAAGCGTTCGACGGCAGTCTCCCCGCCGTCGGAGTCCACCCTGCGCAGTTCGAGCACGGATCCGGCCGGGGCTCCCGGGCAGGAGATGCGCAGGGGAGCCCAACGCCCCGAGGCCACCACCCCGTCGAAACCGAGCTCGGCTTCGAGGGTGAGCGGCCACAGCGCCGCCGCCTGCAGGAGGAAGGCGGCGAGCAGGGCTGACCTCGCACGCATCCGACCCTACGGCGCTCCGTCCGGCTCTGTGGTCATCTGCCCTCCTAAAGCGTGCCCATCGCCCGCAGGATGCGCTCGGGCGTGAAGGGCCATTCGCGTAGCCAGACCCCTACCGCGTCATGGATGGCGATGGCGATTGCGGGAGCCGCTCCGTTGAGCGAGATCTCCGAAACGCTCTTTCCCCCGAAGGGTCCGACCTCGTCGGCCACGGGAACGAGTTCCACGACGAAGTCCTCGGGGACCTCGCGGATTGTCGGGATCTTGTAGTCGGCGAAGTTGGCGTTGAGGCAGCGCCCCTCCTCGTCATAAAGCATCTCTTCATAGAGGGAGTGGCCCACCGCCTTCATTACGCCGCCGTAGATCTGGCCCATGGCGAGGGCCGGGTTGATCGGGGTGCCGCAGTCCTGGTAGGCGTGGTAGCGCCTGAGCACCAGGTCGCCGGTCCGTCTGTTGACGGCGACCTCGACGAAATGCGCCCCGTAGGGGAATGCGGCATGGTCGCT
>DATJQN010000242.1:0-3886 GCA_035505775.1 Rectinemataceae bacterium
AGCATTCTGCGAGCCGGTTCCTCAAGGATGCAGCCGTTGGTCACCAGGACGTTACGAAGGCCCGCATCCCTCGCGAGCTCCATGGCATCCAGAAGATACTCAAAATGGATCGATGGCTCGGAGTACGTGTAGGCGATGGACGGGGTGCCCGACGCGAGGGCGGCCGCGACCAGCTCGCGCGGGGAGCATCGCTCGATCGCCGCCTCCGTGTGCTGAGAGATGGTCCAGTTCTGGCAGAAGGGGCAGCGCATGTTGCAGCCGACAAAGCCCGCGGAAAAGACCTCGCTGCCCGGCAGGAAGTGATGAAGCGGCTTTTTCTCTATGGGATCGACGGCAGTTCCCGACAGAAGACCGTAGAAGGGGAGGGTCATGACTCCCCCTTCGTTCCTCCGAACGCGACAGATGCCGCTCGCTCCGGGCTTAATCACGCAGCGGTGGGGACAAAGCGAACAGCTGACCCGGCCCTCGGGGGCGGAGGCCCATTCCTCCGCCGCTCTCGGTCCCGCCGCCGACATGATCTCAGCCCCAGCAGCGGACGCCGTACAGCATTCGCTCGTGCAGCCTGCCCGATTCGCCGGCGAAGCGCGGCGGGCTGTCCACCTCGAAGGGCTCGTAGCGTATGCCGTAGCTGCCCTTCCGAATCCAGAGCTTTGCCAGGGGGCGGCTTTGGCCGCTTTCGTCCACGGGAGAGGGGAGCTCTTCCATCGCTGCGACGTCGGCCACCCGGAACTCGAATATCGAGGGTTCCCAGTCACCGGCATCGCCGATGAGCAGGCACTTGTCCTCGTCGTAGGGGTGTTTCCGGAGAGTGCCGATGAAGGCCACGGCGTCCTGGGGCACCTCTGTATGATATCGGACTATTTCGGACAGGGGCTCTGACTCAAGATACTCGGTAATGCTCATGGCCTCCTCCTTCGCGTGAAGCTGAATCCGAAGTCCTCCGCTACCAGTATAATCGCCCATAACGTGGAAAGTAACAGCAGGGCTCGAGGGAACCAGTCCCCGTAGCGCTCGTAGACGGTCGGGCTCGGACTGCGGTAAACGGGCACGCTGACGATCTCCGCCGCCGGCTGGAAGAGGGGAAGGGCGTCGTGGATCTCGCCGTAGGGGCCGACGACGCAGGAAAGGCCGCCGTTGGTCGAACGGAGGAGGGTGGTCCGAAACTCGATGGAACGGAAGCGGGCGGCCGCCCAGTGCTGTATCTCCGCGCTCTCGGTGGTCGACCAGGAGTCGTTTGTCAGGTTGATGAGGAGGTCGGCGCCATGGAGCATGAATTGCCTGCACACGGAGGCGAAGGCATCTTCGAAGCAGATGGGAGCTCCGAACGTGAATCGCCCTCCGGAGCTGGGCAGGCTGAAGATCGTATAGTCCGTGCCCATCACCCAGCCCGAATCGAGGCCCACCACCCGCTGCATGAAGTTCCGGAAGGGGGCGTACTCCCAGAAGGGGATCGCCTCGGCGAAGGGAACCGGATGGATCTTCCCGTAGCTCGCGACCAGGTTTCCCTCCGGATCGATCAGCATGACGGAGTTCATGGCCCGCAGCGGTTCCCAGCTGAGGACGTCGGGGCCGCCGGCGAAAAAGTAGGCGCCCGTATGCCGTATGAAGGGAATGAAGGGCGAGCCCGCGGGCTGGATGGAATAGTATGCGTGGCCGGCCTTGTAGGGCGCCCCGAGGGTTGATTCGCTGAAGAGGATTATGTCGGGCTTCTCGCCCGGGCTGCGATCCATGGCGGAGGCACTGAGGCGGATGTTGGCCTCGAGCGCGGTCAGGTCGCCGGTGTTCCAGGGATCGACATCCTGCTGCGTGATTACAGCCGTGAAACGGCCGAGTTCCGGCACGGGCAGCGCCATCCGGACGTAGCCGTAAAACGCCAGGGCGGCGAGCAGGAGCAGGGAGAAGACACCGTAGGCCGGCAGAAGCGACCCTGAAGGAGCCGGCGCGGCTTGGCCGCCGGTGGAGCCAAGGGCGGAGCCACTGGCGGCCTTGGGGCCGGGAGCTGAGCCGGGGACAACGCCCCTGCTGCCGCCCTCGCCTCCGAAGGAACGGGGCAGCTGGAGACAGAACTCGGCCAGGGTTGCATTGACGAACGCGAGCACGGCGCTGATGCCATAGACCCCTGTTACGTCGGCGATCTGCAGGAGGGGGAGGGTTCGTGTCAGGGTGTAGGGAATGAGGCCCCAGGGGTAACCAAGAAAGCCGTTGGACTTCAGGAATTCGAAGATCGCCCAGAGAGCGGCAAAGGCCACCGGACGGCCCCAGCCCCCCCTGCGGGCGAAGAAACCGAGGTAGAGGCCGAAGACCGCATAGACGATGCCGTAGGCGATTGTCGTCGATCCGAGCGTCCAGAAGGCAAAGTCCTTGAAAAAATAGAGCCAGTAGCTCGAAAGGGCGTGCTGCAGGGCGCCGAACAGGCCGGTGAGCAGGGCCGCCCTTCCATATCCATCCACCTCTGTCAGCGCCACCCAGAGCGGGGCGAGCGCCACGAAGCCAAGTGGGGGGAATCCGTACTTGAATACTTCGTTGGGCAGACCGAGGGACAGGAGAAGAGCCGAGCTGGCGGCGAGAAGCAGGAGCCTGGTCATGCGGACGCTGCTGTGGGGCGAGGTGCGGGGTGTCAAAACGGGCCTACGCATGGCTGCCATCCTAGCGCTGGACCGGAAGAAAAGTAAGGCTGCCGACCCGTGACCGGTGCTCTGAATCGAGGTTCGGCTGCGGCCCGCAGCGGCTCCGCATCCTGTTTCGCGCCGGGGCGAGAGCCGACAGCCGTGGTGTCGGCAGGTCTTGCCTTGACCGGCGCGGAAGCCGCCGTTACAGTTCTGCCCATGGTCAAGGCCGTGTTTCCCGGATCCTTCGATCCGCCGAGCTTCGGGCACCTCAATATAGTCGAACGCGTGCGCAGCATCTTCGAGGAGATCTTTGTCGTCGTGGCGGTAAACCGGCAGAAAGCAGGTTTTTTCAGCCCGGAGGAACGCTATGACCTGCTCGTCGAGCTCCTGGCTCCCTATCCGAATGTCTCGGTCCATCTGTGCGACCGCCTGATCGTGGAGTTCGCCCGCGAACAGGGCTGCAAGGTGCTGCTCCGCGGCGTGCGGAATGTGACGGATTTTTCCTACGAATTCGATCTTTCCATCCTGAACAAGGGACTCGATCCCGCTATTGAGACCCTCTTTGTCGCCACGGATCCGCGCTATTTCGTACTGAGGTCGAGCTCCATCAAGGAGCTGGCATCCTTCGGCGGAGACCTGTCTTCAATGGTGCCGCCCGGCGTCGCAGAGGCGATCGCGTCCAAGATCGGTGGCGGGCACTGACCGGGGAGCCTCGGACTTGACAATTCCGTCACCTTTGTGTAGGGTACGGGTTCGGCAAAGCCGAGGGTAATACTTGTGGGAATGGGGTTTTAGCTATGGCTGTACCTAAATTCAAGACTTCGAAGGCCAGGACTCGCAGGCGCCGGTCGGTCAACATGAAGCTGACCGCTCCGACCATCGTGACCTGTGGGAACTGCGGCAACCCCGTGCTCATGCACAGGGTCTGCCCGAAATGCGGCTTCTACCGCGGGCGCCAGATCATCTCGCCCGAAGCAAAGGCATAAGAGGAGAAGGACATGGACGAGCTGTTCCTTAAGGTCAAGAAAATCATCGCAGAGAAGCTCGAAGTCGAGGAAGACAAGATCACCCTCGAAGCGAGCTTCAGGCAGGATCTCGGCGCAGACAGCCTCGATACCTACGAGCTGGTCTATGGCATCGAGGAGGAGATGGGCATCACCATCCCCGACGAGAAGGCGAACGAGTTCGAGACCGTCAAGGACGCCTACGAGTACATCAAGTCTCAGGTAAAGTAGCGGCCCCGCCGCGCGGGACGGGAAGCCATGTTCTTCGCGAAT
>DATJQN010000243.1:0-11124 GCA_035505775.1 Rectinemataceae bacterium
CCTCGATCTGTGTCAGGAAGGCGTAGACTACCTGCTGGGCGATGCGCCGGAGGGTCCCGCTGCGCCGAGAAACTTCGGGGGAGCGGAGCGTGGAGCCCGCTCCGAGCTGATCGCGCTGGGGCGCAGGGAGCGGGATCTGGCGATACTCCGGGACCCCCGCGCGTACCGGAACCCCGATCGCTATCGGCGCGCAGTGCATGGCTTGAACAGCGCCATGCGGGCCCTCGGACGGGCCCATGCAGCCGTGCCGACGCTCGCGGACTACCACGAGACGTCGCGCCGGCCGCAGCGCAGGACCGACCTTCTGGAGGCCGCGGCCGCCTACGATGAGAACCTGTACTACCCCCTCTTTTCTCGGCGCATAGCCGCAGAGCTCGAAGCTGCGCCGGAGGAGAGTATCGGCATCTCGCTCACCTTCTTCGGCCAGGCTCTCTGCGCCTTCGCCATTGTCGGATTCATCCGCTCACGCTGGCCTTCCCTGCGCATCGTGCTTGGCGGGGGATTGGTCACCTCCTGGATCGCCCAAGGCAGTCTCGCCCGGTCCGATACCTTCGGCGGTCTCATCGACCGCCTGGTCCAGGGAAGGGGGGAGGACCCTCTTGCGGAGTGGCTCGGACTTCCCGGAAAGGCCCCGTCCGTGGCGCCGGACTTTTCCGACTTTGCCTCCCTGCGGTACATCGCGCCCACCCTCATCCTTCCCTACAACTTCTCATGGGGCTGTCCGTGGATGCGCTGCAGTTTCTGTCCGGAGCGGGCCGAGAAGTCCTCCTATTCTGCCGTCAGCGCGGACGAGGCCGGCCATCAGGTTGCGCAGCTCGTCGACGCCTTCGGACCTGGCCTTCTGCACTTCACGGACAACGAGATATCCCCCCTTCACCTGCGCTCGTTGGCTGCCCGGCCGCCGGGCGCAGCCTGGTACGGATTCGCGCGCTTCACCCCTCATCTGGCGGACAGGGGTTTCTGCCGGGCCCTGGCCGCCTCTGGCTGCGTCATGTTGCAGCTGGGCCTGGAATCGGCCGACCAGAGCCTGCTCGATACCCTGGACAAGGGTATTACGCTCGACCTCGTCGCGGCCGCGCTCCGGGCGCTGAGCGAAGCGTCAATAGCCGTCTACCTCTACCTGCTGTTCGGAACACCACAGGAGAACCGTGACAGTGCGCTCAGGACGCGTGATTTCGTGGCGGCGCAGGCCCCGAAAATCGCATTCCTGAATGCGGCAGTTTTCGCCATGCCCATCGCCGGCCCCGATGCGGCCGTTCTGAGCTCGCATCCCTTCTACGAGGGCGATCTGTCGCTGTACCGGGATTTCGACCATCCGGAAGGTTGGGACCGCAGCCATGTCCGGCGCTTTCTGAGCGAGGAGTTCGAGGGGATCTCCGAGATCCGCCGGATTTCCCTCCGTACGCCCCCTGTTTTCACGTCGAGCCACGACGCCTTTTTCCTCGAGCAGATGCAGCCGGGACTGGCGCCGGGACAAGGCTCCGCCTATCCTGAAAGGGTGGAACGGAGGGACTGCTGAATGGCTCAGGGGATGATCCAGAAGCTGATTGCGACCTTGATCGATATTGCCGAGGGAATGGGGCTGCACTGTGAGCCTCAGGACATGGAACGCATGGCCGTGCTGGTACATCGGGTCATGTCCTATCAGGCCCGCCAGTTTCACACACTGGAGCATGTGTTCGGGTTTCTGGACGGCGCGGACGAGATAACCGCGCTCGCGGCCATTTTCCATGACCTGATCTACTACCAGGTGGACGACGGCCTGCCCGAAGAAGTGGGCAGTCTGCTGGGACCCTACATCGAGTTCAGGGAGAATGGCCTTGCGCTGCGTTCCGCGGTGCCCGCCGCGGACCTTCCCTACCACGTCTGCCGCATCGTGTTTGGATTCGACGAGGGGGAGGATCTCAGGCTCTTCGGAGGACTCAACGAGTTCCTGAGCGCTCTGGTGATGGCCATCCTGCTCAAACGACATGTATCTCCCACCGATACGGCATCCGTCGCGGTCTGCATCGAGTCGAGCATCCCCTTCCGCGACGACGCCGGCCAGGATGCGATCGGCATGGCCCTCGAGACTCGACTGAAGCGCCTGGCCGAGGCGGGGCTGATCGACGCCTCGGCGGAGGATATCGTCACCATGGTCCGCCGCGCCACCGCCTTCGGCAACACGGACGTACGGGACTTCTCTCTGGAGGACCCTGGCAGGTTTCTCGCGAACACCTGGAAGCTGCTGCCGGAATCCAACGCCTCGCTCCGAAGCAAGGGCACATTCAGCATCAGGGAGTACCGCGTCGCCCTGGAGAAAATGCAGGCCTTCCTCGGCTCCCTCAAGCCTTCCGCGATCTACCACGCCTACCGCGGCAGGCCCTCCGCCGAGGAAATGAGCCGACTCGGGGCCGCCGCCCACCGCAACCTCGGCTTTGCGCAGACCTACATGCGCGCCAAGCTCCTCGCCGTCGGCCTCGTGGAAGCTACCGCCGAGCTGACCGGGGGCGATGCGCCGATGGCGCTCTTCATGGGTGACGTTCCCCACGACGGCAGCGAGTATGCGGGCCTCATGGAGTTTCTTCCCGATCCGCCTGCACCGCCCTGGCTCGACACCGGCAACCCGGTCTACCGCCTCCTCAGGGACGGCAGGCTCGACGAATCCTCCTTCGATCTGAAGAACTCCCCGCTAGCACTCCACCTCTACCACCGGCTGCAGCCCGCGCAGTGGGGCGCCCAGTCGAGGGCTGCCCAGTCCTACTTCGAGGGCACCATGAAGGCTGCCGACTTTCTGCGCGGCTTCGATCCCGGCTTCCTCGCCGACTTCCTGCGCGCCTTGGCCACGATGCTGCCGACCCGAAAGTCTGCACTGGGAGCCCTCACTCCGACGCTGGTTCTGCGTTCCTGAGCTGGATTCGTCGACCCGCCGCCGTGGCCCGCTCGAGCTGGTAAGCCTGCAGCGCAGCGAAACGCTCGAGGAGCCTCTCTTTGTCCGGATAGGTGTCGAGGCCTGCGGCATCGAGGGCCAGCAGGAGTTCGTGCACAGACTCGAGGGTCGAGAGACAGTGGGCCGCAGGCTGCCGCTTGATAACCCAGCGGCTGGGTTCCCGGGGGCTGAACATCACCCGCGGCAGCTGGAGGAGCCAGGAGTTGGCCCTGAGAAGACTTCTGGAGCAGGCCCAGGTCGCGTCGATGAGAAAGACGACGAGCCTCCGGTCCCGCGGCAGACTCGATGCTCCCCCTGGAGTCGAGAGATCCGCCGCCCCCTCCCCCGGATAGAGCAGGACCGGATAGGACTCAGGGTCGCCGAGGATCGTCTTTATGCGACCGTTGCCCGCAAAGTCAAGGCCGACAAGGATCTCGCTGTTGCGAAGGTTGAGAGTCGTGATCCGGCCCGTCGTGCACTTGGTCCGCCGGAATTCCTTGGGATGCATGAGGAGGACGATCCGCGTCTTCGTATCCATCGGTTCGTCCCGGGGGCAGAGGCAGGACTCGAGGGGGCGGCGGCAGCGAAGGCAGAACTCCCGCGGCATTCTCGTCGGCGCCAGGGCTGTCCGGCTCAGAGGTCGGCCCCCGGCATGCGAATGATGGTGCGGCGACCACGGTCAGTCTCGACGGTCATTGTGGCGCTCATCTGCTCGACGAGGGCCTCGACGAGATCCAGTCCGATTCCGCGCCTGGTCTGACTCGCGGCTCTCTGGAGATGGCCGTTCCCGTCATCGGCTACCACCAAAAGCATTTCCTGGCCATCCCGCAGGAGGCGAATTTCAAGTCGTCCCCGATCGCGCCCGGCGAAGGCGTACTTCAGGGAGTTGGCCATCAGCTCGCCGATGATGAGGCCGAGCGGAATCGAGACTTCGATGGGGAGACGCAGGTCGTCGACCTCGGCGTCCCACTCGACGCGCGTCTCTCCCATCCTGTAGGAGGCCACGATTTCCCGGACGAGGGCCCGGATGTAGCCGCGCATCTCGATCCCGCCCAAGCCCACGCTCTCGTAGAGATGTTCGTGCACGAGGGCTATCGAGTGCACCCTGTTCTTGATTTCCCGCAAGAGGGCCAAGGTGGATTCCTCTTCGATGCCGCCCATCTCGAGATTGACAATGCTCATGATGATCTGAAGATTGTTCTTCACGCGGTGGTGGATTTCCCGGAGCAGCACTTCTTTCTCGGTCAGTGAATCGGCAAGGAGGGTCTCCTTGGCCTTGCGCTCCTCGATCTCGACCCCCAATCGGCTGTTGAGACTCTCCAGATCCCTGGTCCTGGCGCCCACCTCGGTCTCGAGTCGCCGGTTGAAGGCGCGAAGAATGAAGATATAGGCGAGGCTCACCGCGATGATCGCCAGAAAGGCCAGGCTGGCGAACTTCGTGATCCGCGGGTCGATCAGCGGGCGGTTCGGGTCATAGAGAAATCCGTCAAGACTGTAGCTCGAGGGGATGGTGCCGAGCCGCGCATAGGTGTCGCCGATGCTTTTCCATCGTCCGGGGTTCATGAAGCCGATCGGAACCAGGCGGGGCACGATGAGGTCCTGCATGGCCTCGGCCTCGAGAAGGAGTTCCTGTCGGGTCTTCTGGGTCGAGTACTTCGCCAGGATGAGGTCGCACAACTCATCGGGATGGGCCATCGCGTAGTCCCAACCGCGCAGGCTTGCCCGCAGAAAACCCGCCACGGCCTCGGGATCCCGGCGAAGCTCCTGTTCGCTCGTGAAGATGCAGTCGCCGTAAAAATCGATGCCGTAGGTCAGCGGTTTCAGGGATGCGTAGTCGATTCCCCGCAGCCTGAGCTGTAGCGCCTCATTGGTCGAGTAGGCGCTCACAGCGTCCGTTCTGCCAGCAACGAGATCCTCGAGATTCCAGGTATGGGGCATGAACTTCACGCGCCCGGCGTCTATACCCTCGCTCCGGAAGATCGAGTAGGTCTCAGCCTCGGCGTCCTCGGAGACCATGACCCGTTTTCCCACGAAGTCCTTGGGGGATTCGAGATGCGAGGACCGCAGCGACAGCAGGATGAGGGGGGAATGCTGGAAAATGACGCCCAGCACGACGACGGGCTGACCTCGCACCCTGTTGAGCAGTATGTCGCTGTTGTCGATGCCGAACTGGGCACTGCCCGATACGACGGCCCGTGAATAGTCCGTGGTCGGAGTCCCTTCGATGAAGGAGACATCCAGCCCCTCTGCGGCGTAGTAGCCGAGCTCCCGGGCCGCGTAGTAGCCGGCGAACTGGAACTGGTGAACCCATTTGAGCTGCAAGGAGACATGTTTCAGCGGCTTCGCAGGGCGGGCCCCGCCGATATCCTGGGTCTGCGCAGAAGCTCCGAGGACAAGGAGGAGGCACAGGCCGAGGACGCCCGGCGGGGTGCTTCTCATAAGGTACTCAGAAGGGCAACTCGTGCGGCATGCTCAACTTCTCCTTCACTGCCCGGAAGGCGTTCTTGAGCGGATCGTTGAAGGGCACGCCCTTGTCCTTCCGGAAAAGCCAGACGTCGTGCTCCTTCTCACCGGGCGTGTATATGCGGGCGGCACCCGGCGCGCGGCGCGAAGCCCGGATCTGCCGGGACACTTCGCCCACGTGCTTCTTGAAAGCGTCGAGTTCGACGAAGGACTCAACTTTCATGGCCA
Source organism: Rectinemataceae bacterium (assembly GCA_035505775.1). Classification (GTDB taxonomy): domain Bacteria; phylum Spirochaetota; class Spirochaetia; order Treponematales; family Rectinemataceae; genus JAJXZP01. Next base: position 5,600 of record DATJQN010000243.1, read on the forward strand.
TGAAGAAGTGCCCGAGCTCGATCGGTATGGGCTTGCCATCCGGACCGATGCCCACGAGAGCCTTCATGAAGTTGGCCTGCGAGAGGGCGGAGGAGAGCAGTTCGACGACGAGGGAATAGCCATAGCCCTTGTAGCCCCCAAGATCCTCTCCCAGACCGCCGAGCGGGGTCAGCGCGGCCTTGTCCTTCGTGAGATCGGCGAGAACCTGATGGGTATCGTGGCGGTACTTTCCGTCCTGACCGATTACCCAGCCGTCAGGCAGCTCTTTGCCGAGCCGGTCGTAGAGCTCTATCTTGCCGCGCTGGGTGACCGAGGTGGCGCAGTCGAGCATGAAGGGGAAGTCCTCGTCGGAGGGCATGCCCCAGGTCATGGGGTTCGTCCCGAGCATCGGCTCAACGCCCCAGGTCGGGGCGATCGAGGGGCGGGCGCTCGTCCCGGTGAGTCCGATCATGCCGCGCTCCACCGCCATGTTGGCGTAGTAAAAGGCGGCCCCGTAGTGCGTTGAATTGCGGACCACGGTCATACCCAGGCCGTTCTTGTCGGCCTTGTCCACCGCCATCTGCATCGCCCGTTTCGAAATGTAGTGCCCCATGCCGTTGTGGCCGTCTATGACCGCCGTCGTGGGGGTTTCCCTGACGACCTCGAAGTTGGTCTTCGTGTTCTGGGTCCCCGCCCAGATACGGTCCAGGTAGATGGGTTTGTAGCGACCGACCCCATGGGAGTCGACCCCCCGCTTGTCGGCGGCTATGAGCACGTTGGCGCAGACGGCGGCCTCTTCGGGCGGTACGCCGATTGCCACGAAGCCGTCGCGCATGAACTTCTCCACCTCGTCGAATGCCCACCAGGTGATCCCCTGATCGTCCATAGATCGTCGCTCCTCGGGAGAGTAGTATTGTACGCTAATTGTACGTTCGCGCGCCGTTCTGTAAAGCACAATAGCGCCGCAAGACCCGTCTATGCCGTCGCCATCGACCAGCCTATACTCCACTCATGACAGTCGATTACCTCGTCGTCGGAGCGGGAGTCGTCGGCCTCGCAACCGCCTGCCACCTCAAGCGGGGCGAACCGGCCGCCCGCGTCCTCCTCCTGGAGCAGAAATCCCGCGTCTGTTCGGGCAACAGCGCCAAGAGCGCCGCGCTCTACCGCAATCTCTTCTCCTCCGCGACGAGCCGGATTCTTGCGGAGAGTTCCATCGGGTACTACGAGACCATAGCGCGGGAGATCAACCTGAGGCCGAACGGCTACCTGTGGACCTTCGGGGAGCGGGCCTGGAAGGAATCAGAGCCGGCTATCAGGCTTCTGGCACGCGAGGCCTCCAGGGTCGAGCTGCTCGATGCTGCGGGGATCGGGAAAATGCTCCTCACGGGGGACGGCGACGGTTCTCCGAAAGTCGCCCTCTTCGGAAGGCGCTGCGGTTCGCTCTCGGCCATGGCCCTCGCCCAGCACTATGCCGACGCCTTTGTCCGTGCGGGCGGCGTTATCAGGCTTGACACGAAGGCGGAGTCGCTGAATGTGCTGATAGGATCGCCGGGGGCCGGGAGGGCCGAATCGGATCGCGTCGGCGGTCTGACCGATTCCCGGGGCGAGAGACATGAGGCGGGCTGCGTCGTTGTCACAGCCGGCTGCTGGATGCAGGACCTGCTCGGTCCCACGGGCCTGGCAACGGGCATCTATCCAAAGAAGCGCCAGCTCTTCGGCGTACGCGTGGATGAGCTGTCGGCACTCCTCCCCCCCGGCATCGCCGCATCGGAGATGCCCAACATCATCCTTCCGGGCCGGCCCGTCTATCTCAAGCCGGTACTGCACCGCGGCCTCCTCCTCGCCGGACTCGCGGATGAACTCGCTCGCCCCTTCGAGCTCCCCTACGGCCCGGTCGAATCGGCCCGGGCGGAAGAATCCTACTTCCGCGGGAGAATCGAGCCGGCCATCAGAAGCTTCTTCCCGAGGTTGGATGCCGCCCATCCCGAGCCGCTCGACGTGGCCAGCTCATGGGCCGGACACTATGACTACTACTGGCCGGACCGAAATCCGGTCATAGAGTCCTCCAACGGCGTCGTGTGGGCCGGCGGCTCATCCGGCTCCGGTATCATGAAGGCCGACGCCATAGGACGGATCGCAGCGGCCGCCGCGCGCGGCGACGACCGTGCGGAACTCGCCGATGGCAGCCGCTTCATGGTGGCCGACCTGAGCCTCAGGCGGCGCAAGGTGGCGGAAGAGCTCCTGGTCATATGATCGGCCGGCCCTTGAATCCATCCTGCCGGGCAAGCCGGACCCTCACTTCATGAAGAGCGCCGTCAGCCTCCTGGTCGTGGCGACTATCCCGAGCCCTATCATGACAATGAAGTAGAGTACGTCCCAGAGCAGCGAGAGATCCACCTGGCCCAGCGTCAGGCCCCGAAGCAGCTCGATCCCGTGCCAGAGGGGAAAGACTTTGACCAGGACCTGGATGGCCGGCGGATACACGGTTATCGGATAGAAGGTGGCGGAGAACATGAACATCGGCAGCATGAAGAAATTGATCCAATCCATCTGCTGGAATGTCTTCATGTAGGAGGTCACCGCCATGCCGCAGGCGGCGAAACCGAAAGCCACGAGGAGTGCGGCGGGGATGGCGAGAGCGCCCCAGGGGCTGAGCACGAGCCCGAATCCGGTCATCACCACCATGAAGGCACTCGCGTAGACCAGGCCACGAAGCAGGGCATAGGCTATCTCCCCAAGAGCGATATCCAGGGGGCCGAGCGACGTCGCTATCATGCCCTCGTAGAGTCTTCCGAAACGCATTTTGAAGAATACGTTCCATGTGGAGTCGTATATCGCCCCGTTCATGGCCGAGGTGGCGAGGAGGGCCGGCGCTATAAAGGCGGCATAGCTCACGGGAATGCCGTTGGGCCCCGTCACCTTCCCGACGAGGCCGCCGAGGCCGAGGCCGAAAGACAGCAGGTAGAATACCGGCTCAAAAAAGCCCGAGATCACGACGAACCAGGCCGAGGTCTTGAGCGCGAACCAGGCCCGCAGCAGGACGGCATGCGGGCGCCCCGCGTATATGCCGGAGCTCATCGCGCCAGTCTCCGTGCAAAGGAGCGCCAGGACAGAGCCATGCCGGCCGCAAACAGCAGGGTCAGAAAAGCGGCATGCACGAGGCTGAGCCACGGCGGTTCAGGCATACCGTAGGTCGCGACCCGACCAAGCTGTGTGGCATGCCAGAGCGGGGAGATCCAACCGATCCACTGCAGGCCGAGGGGCAGCCGGTCGAGCGGAAAGAAGGTGCCCGAAAACAGGAACATGGGCGCGATGATGAGACGGTTGATCATGGCGAACCATCCGTCGTCCTCCTCCAAGCGGGACGCAACCCACATGATGACGGAGCCGAAGGCGAGCCCTCCCATGATGGCAGAGGGCATGGCCAGGGCCGAAAGAGGGGAGGGGGTCGCTCCGAAGAGGGCCAGGCAGCACCAGAAGATGGCGACCGTGAACACGACCCTGAGTCCCGCGGCCAGAAGCACTCCGTTGGCCACCTGTCGCGCGCTGATCGGCGTCGCGTTCATGGCCCAGAACTCCCGCGTCCATTTGAATCCGCCCAGCACCGGAAAGGAACTTTCCTCGAAGGCGACCGTGAGGGCGGCGCTTGCGAGCAGGGCCGGCCCCACGAAGGTGAGATAGCCGACCGCCCCGACTGCCTTCGATCCGGAACTGGCGTCGATATACGAGCCGATGCCGACGCCCAGCGCGAAGAGATACATCACGGGATTGAAGACACTGCCCATCAGTATCGAGCTCAGGTACGCCCGCATGGTGCGCAGCCGGTGTTCCGTGACGTACCAGGTGCCGAAGGTCATGCTCCGGGCGCTGCGTCGCGGCCCGAGATGCGCGGCGGCGCCTGCATGGGCACTGTGTTCGACACTCATTCGATGAGACTCCGCCCCGTCAGCCGGAGGAAAACATCCTCGAGGCTCGAGCGCCGCACCAGGGAGGTTAGGGGTCGGAGCCCCCGTGCCACGATGCGGGCCAGGTCCTCCTCGCCCGAGGGGCTGTAGATCAGGATTCGATCCGGGAGCACTTCGATGCGGTCCCCCATGCCCTGGAGTTCCGCGGCCACGGCCGCGTTTCGTTCCGACCCGAAGCGCAGCTCGACGACCTCACGGCTCGAGTACTGCTGGATGAGGGAGGCAGGCGTACCCTCTGCCATGATTCTGCCCTTGTCCATGACGATCAGCCGGTCGCAGAGCTGTTCGGCCTCGTCCATGTAGTGGGTCGTGATGACCAGCGTGACACCTGCCTCCTTGAGGCGGAAGAGCCTGTCCCAGAGAATGTGCCGGGCCTGCGGATCGAGCCCCGTCGTGGGTTCGTCGAGCAGCAGAATGTCGGGTTCGTTGATGAGGGCCCGCGCGATGGTCAGGCGGCGCTTCATGCCTCCCGAGAGGCTGTCCACCTTGGCCCGGGCCTTTTCGGTGAGTTGGGCGAACTCGATCAGCTCGTCGGCCTTGCCGCGCAGGAACTTCATCGGGAGGCCGAAATAGCGGCCATAGACGATGAGGTTTTCCCGGACGCGAATCTCGACATCGAGGTTGTCCTGCTGCGGCACTACCCCCAGATGACCTCGGATATCGGGACCGCGCCGGTTCGGGTCCATGCCCAGTATGCTGAGCTCGCCACCCGTTCTCTCGGAGACACTGGCAATCATCCGCATGGTTGTCGATTTGCCGGCACCGTTCGGGCCAAGGAGGCCGAAAGCCTCGCCCTTGTGAACCTCGAAGTCTATTCCATCGACCGCCTTGACATCGCCGAAGCTTTTCGTAAGCGCCCTGGCGCGTATCAGTACACCGTTCGCATTTTCCACCCGGCTAGAATCACCAAAAACCCGGACTTTGTACAGACACCCCCGGCAGGGAAATTGCCACCGGTTCTCCTCTACTCCAGGCGCCAGGGAACTTTCACCGGCTCGCCGGGCTCGGGGAGGCTGGCCCGATAGTCGTTGATGTAGGCCTTGTACTTCCCTCCCAGGGCAACATCGACGGCGATGAGGCTGTCGGTGGCCGCAGTGCCCGTTCCGCCTCTGGTCATATGGCCATAGGCGACAGGCGTCATGCTCGTGAAGCCGTAGTGATAATCCTCCGGAGCCTCGACGAGCCGCGCGTAGAAAACGTACTTCCCCGGTTTCTTCAGCTGGATTGTGATGTAAGGGGTGTGCGGATCGTAGGGAAAGAGCAGCGTCTCCCCCGTGCCGACCTCCTGCACATAGACAGTCGCGGCGAAGCTGTTGTCGCCGTCGACGATATCGAACTTGACGTGGACGCTGGCCGGCCCCGGGCCGAAGTGGAAAAGCCCGCAGGCTGTCGCCAGGAGCGCCACTAGGGCAAGGAGCGCCACGAACCGAGCCACGGCACGATGCGGCCGCCATCCTCCAGAGTACTCCACGGCATCCTCCCTCGAGAGCAGTCGTGCCCCCTCACTCTATGATGCTCAAGGGGCGTCCTGAAGTGCGGAGGGAATCGGTTTTTTTTTGTTAGGGCTAGGCCAGGTACTCG
>DATJQN010000244.1:0-2207 GCA_035505775.1 Rectinemataceae bacterium
CGCTGGAAAATCGATGCGCCCGCAGACTGCGCTCACTCCCGGCAGGCCGAGCAGCTGGTCCTTCACCGCCCGATAGCCAGTGACAGTAAGGTCGAGGGGGAAGCGCTCAGCCTGGGCCTGATATCCGGCGTTCAGCAGCTGCGCCACCCCGGTCTGATATCGAATGACTGCCCCGAAAATATACGTTCCGTATCCCTGGACCCAGCCAAGACATACGAGCATGATAGCGACGCCTATCGCAATGGCGATGGCATTGAGCGTGGTTCTCCGTCTATTTCTCAGGACGTTGCGCACCGCGAGTCCGAACAAATTCACGAGTTCTCCTCCTACGCACCCTTGAGCGCATCCACGACTGGTGCGCGAGTCCCTACGAGCGCTGCGTAAAGGCTTCCGATCACCGCTATGAGGATCCCGCAGAGCAGATCCTCGAGGGTAGATGGGAGCGAGAGGCCGAAGTAGATGACATCCGCCCCGCCGAACATCCTGCTTGCCGCGCCCAAAGCGAGACCGTGGTCTTGCAGGAAAAGCACGAGGGGGAAGGCCGCGGCCGCACCGAGGAGGGAGCCGGCGATTCCTTGAGCGGCTCCTTCCGCCAAGACGAGGAAGGCCTGTTGCCGACGCTTCAGTCCGATCGCGCGGAGGGTCCCGTATTCCTTCTGCTTTTCGAACACGTTCATCAGGATGGCATTGGTTATCACCGTCGCCGCGACTACGAGGACAAAGAGATTGATGATGATCATGAATCCGCCAAAGAGCTTGATCATTGTAAGGAGGCTGCCCTGCAGCTCTGGCCAGGCGCGAGCGACAAGATTCCCGCCGTTCAGCAATGGCCTGATCGCCGCAGCCTCCGCGTCCGCCGCATTCGCGTCGGAGAGACGGAGCCACAGCTCGGAGGCGTCTTGCGTGCCCAGGAGATCCGAGGCGGTGCCGAAGTCGACGAAGGCCGTGGAGGCGTCGAACTCGCTGTCGTCGGTCTTGAAGACGTAGGCGACGGGCAGCTCGCGATAGGCCGGCGCGCCATCGACATCCTCCACGAGAATCGTCAGGCTCCGGGCATCGGGGCTCCCGAGGAGCTGCAAGGCGCGCGTGGAGACTGCCAGGCCGGAACCGGCAAAGGGGAAATTCCCCCGGATACGCCCGGCGGCTACCTGGGAGAAAAAGCTCGTGTGCGATTCGGTTCCGTATACCGCCAGGGGCAGATTCTTGTCCCCGGCTATGCAGAGCGCGCCGAACCTAAGCACGCGCTCGACCTTAGTCACATTCGGAATCGCCGCGAGACGTCGGGAAAGCTCCTCCGAATCGGCGACGAAATGCACCGGAGCAAGCGGATCGAGCGCGTCCACCCGTTCCGCGCGCTCGACGAGCACATGCGGACTCTCGCGGAGTATCTTGAGATTCATCCTCTCTTTGGATCCCTGCACCCAGCCGGAGAGGAATTCCATCACGAATACGGATAGGGCGACGACGGCCATGATGAGCGCGGCCCGCCTTGGCCTCCGAAAGACGGAGAGCAGGGCTATCTTCCCGAGCATCAGGCCGCCCCCTCCTCGATTTCGCCGTCGCGCAGGCGGACGATTCGCCCCGCGAATTTCATGACGCGAGGGTCATGGGTCGAGAACACGAAGGTGACGCCCTCGCGATCGTTGAGATCGCGCATCGCCTGAAGAATCGCCTCCCCGGTCGCTCCATCGAGGTTGGCGGTCGGCTCGTCGGCGATCACGAGGCGGGGCCGATTGGCCAGGGCCCGCGCTATCGCGACGCGTTGCCGCTGGCCTCCCGAAAGCTCGTCGGGTTTGTGCGATGCGTACTCCTCGAGTCCTACCAGGTGGACGAGCTCTTCCACGCGCGCCTTTCGTTCCCGCTTCGGCCTCTTGGCCAGGATCATGGGGAGCTCCACGTTTTCGGCCGCAGTGAGCACGGGTACCAGGTTGAAGCTCTGGAACACGAAGCCTATCTTCGCCAGGCGAAGTTCGGCCTCCGCATCGTCCCCGATTGACGAGACAATCATCCCATCAAAGGAGATGGTGCCGGAGGTCGGAGCGTCGATGCAGCCGATGAGATTGAGCATGGTGGTCTTGCCGCAGCCCGAGGGTCCGACGATCGACGTGAACTCCCCCGCCTCGATCGCGAGGCTCACGCCCTTGAGCGCGCTGATCCTCGTCCTCCCGAGCGCGTATTCCTTGACTACATCCCTTATTTCGATCAGG
>DATJQN010000245.1:0-5976 GCA_035505775.1 Rectinemataceae bacterium
GCACAGGAACGCCAGGACGATCATGATGACTGAGAATAGCGCCCCGGCTCCCAGCACGAAGACCGCCATCCTTCCGAGGGGAAGGACGAGCTCACGCAGGGCTGCCGATCCCTTGATTCTTGGCATGATGCCTCCGGAAGCCCCCGCCCTGGGCGGGCGGGGGACAGTTGAATAAGTCGTTCAGCAGGTCACTGCGGGGGTGCGATGTCGAGAGTCTGCGCGATCTTGTTGTCGGCCCACTTGTCCGGGTCGGCGGAGCTCACCTGGATGACGAAGTACTTCGCCGTGGTCAGGTCGCCCTTGCTGTTGAAGTTGATGGTGCCGGTGATTCCCGGGTAGTCCTTGACCGCGCGGATGGCGTTGGCCACGGCCGATCGGGCGGGCATCTTGTTCCCCGCGGCGGCGGCCGTGTCGGCGATGGCCTTGAGCGCGATCGCGGTGCAGTCATATGACTGGGCGGCGAAGGGCTGGGGGTCATGGCCGAACTTGGCCTTGAAGTCCGCGATGAACTTGGCGGTGCCGGGATAGACGCTCGCGGGTCCGGAAACCGTCGAATAGTAGGTCCCGGCGCCCTTGAGGAGGGCATCGCCTCCGATTTTCGCGGAGTCGGAGGAATCGTAGCCGTCGTCGGAGATGAACATCCCCATGTAGCCCTTCTGGCGGGCCTGCTTGAAGAGGACGTTGGACTGATCGAACATGCCGCCGAAGTAGATGACGTCAGGCTTGGAGGAGAGGATCGGGGTGAGGATCGAGTCGAAGTTGGCCTTTTCCTCGGTGCCTTCGAAGCCGAGCACCTTGATGCCGAGCCGCTCCGCTTCGCGCTTGAAGTACTCCGCAATGCCCTGCCCGTAGGCGGTCTTGTCATGGAGGACGTAGGCGCTCTTCAGTTTCTGAGCCGCGGCGAACTGCGCGCCCACCGCTCCCTGGACATCGTCGCGACCGCAGATCCGGCTCACCTCGAGATAGCCGCGCTCCGTCACCTTCGGGTTGGTGTTGGCGGGGGAGATGTTGGCCAGGCCGGCAGCATGGTACTCCTCGGACGAGGGGATCTGGACGCCGGAGTTGTAGTGGCCGACAACCACGAGGACGGCCGGGTCAGCCACGATGTTCTTCGCGTTCGCGACGCCCGTGTCGGGGTTGCCCTGATCGTCGTAGGGGGCAAGCTGGACCTTGAATCCCATCTTGGTGAGCGGGTCAGAGAGCTGCTCCATCGCGAGCTGGGCTCCGTTCTTGATGTCGGTGCCGACCGCCGACATGCCGCCCGAGAGGGGGCTCTGGGTGGCGATTTTGATCACTTTCGGAGCCGGGGCCCCGCAACCCGCGATGAGCAGGCTGAACGCGGCCAGGACCGCGAGGACGAGAACGAGACGTTTCCACATAAGCATTCCCTCCGTTCGCAGCACGTGAAAAATTGCCGGCGGCGCGCTTTGGCGCCTGCACGGTAGTCTCACCGACGAGATGGCTGGTCTCCGACCTTCAGCCTCCTCCTTCCGCTCCCGCGACCTCCTTGGAGCGGGGGACGGCCATCGGATTCCGCGGACGCGGCTCGGCCAGCCCCGGGTTACAGGGAGTCTAGACTCGCCGCATCCGGCCGTCAAGTTTTTATCGCAGCTGAGGTGAGGGGGCGGGTCACATGAGGCCGAGTCTGGCGAGGGCGAGGACAACCGCGGAGAGTGCGGCCGTTTCCGTCCGGAGAATCGCGGCGCCGAGGCGGGCAGGCGTGAAGCCGCGGGAGGCGAGAAGCCCGATCTCCCCCTCCGTCCAGCCCCGTTCGGAGCCGACGGCGAGGATCACGGGCGGGGTGAGTTCGGAAAGCATCCCCATGCGGGCGGTCTCGCCGTAGGGATGAAGCATGATGCGGGAGCCGCCGGCGCCGCCGAAATCTGTTTCGCCCAACGTCTCGAGGCAGCGGCGCAGGCTCCAGTGGGTCCGAACCACGGGCAGGCGGGGGTTGCAGGACTGCTCCGCCCCTTCCATGAGGTGCCGGCGGAATTCTCCTTTCAGGAAGAGGTCGCTCTGTCTGTAGGATTTTTCACCGAGCTCGGTGGAGGTTAATTCTATCCGCGCGACGCCCAGGCTCGCAAGATCCCGGAGGATGCGTCCAGCCTGGATGGGGCGGGGGAATCCGAGCACGAGCGCGATGGGCGCGAGGGGCGGGGGATCGCGGTCCGCCTCGAATTCGACAAGGAAGCCCTCGTCGTCGATTCGGCGGAGGAGGGCGGAGCCGACGGCCCCGTCGACGATCCCCGCGGTTACCCGGTCACCGGGCCGCTTCTTCAGGGTTTTCCTGAGATGTTCCCAGCGCCGGTCCGAACGGGGAAGCAACACCCCGGATTCCCCCGGCTCGAGCAGCAGCATGTTCATGGCGTATGGAACCCCCAGCCTGAGACCGGAAACGGCCGGAATCGCTTCCTGCGCTCCTTCAGCGCCCGCCCCGGCCGGTCTTCGGATCCCGGGACTCGTCGTGCGTCCGTGCCAGACTGCCCGCAAGCCGCTCGACGACGCGTCTCAGCCAGAAGCGGCGCTCGCGGCGCGCATTGTCGCGGGCGGCTTCCCTGAAGGGGCCGCCCTGCCTACCGAAGATCACGCTCGGGTTCCGGCTCCGGAGGGCCGGGCCGGGGCGCCACCGGGTGCCGTGTCGCCATAGGGCGAGACGTCGGCCGCGTAGTCGACCCCGTCGACGGCGAAGCCGTGGGCGCGCAGGAAATCCAGGCGGAAACCCTCGACATCGGCGAGCTCGGCCAGCGTCGACTCGTCCACGCGGGCCATGCGGGAACCGACCTCGGCCTGCACCGCCGCGCCCATCTCGAGCTCGTCGATACGGATTCGGCCGTCGGCATCGAGGGCGATGTCGTACCCGGAGTAGAGCCGTTCCCGGTAGAGCCGGTCGATCTGGTCGATGCAGTCTTCGTGGATGCCCCGCTCCTTCATCACTTTGTAGAGGATGGAGACGTAGAGCGGAATCACGGGGATGACCGCGCTGGCCCGCGTGACAAGGGCCTTGTTGATGGAGACGTAGGCCCGGACCCGACCTTCGTTCCGCAGGCGAAGGGCCGTGGCCTCGAGATGGGCCTTGGCCCGGCCTATGGTTCCGTCGCGGTAGATGGGCCAGGAGAGCTCCGGGCCGACATAGGAGTATGCGAGCGTGAGGGCCGAGGGAGCGAGGAGACCCGCGCCCTGAAGAGCCCGGACCCAGAGTTCCCAGTCCTCGCCCCCCATGACCTTCACCGTCTGTTCGATCTCCTCGGGGCTCGCCGGCTGCACCTCGGCATGGGAGATGACGGAGCTGAAGGGATCGACGGTCTTGCCGCGATACACGGTGCCGATCGGCTTGATCACCGAGCGGTACACCGTGCCCGTCGCGGGATCGGTGCGCGCCGGCGAGGCGAGGGAGTAGATGACCAGGTCGAACTGCAGTCCCATCGCCCGGGCGGCGGCGATCACCTGTTCCTTCATCGCGGCGGAGAAGGCATCGCCGTCGAAACTCTTGGATTGGAGCCCCGCCGCGGCCGCCTCGAGATCGAAGGTCCGGTTGTTGTACCAGCCGGGCGTGCCCGTCGAGCTATCCGAAGGGCCCCGTTCGTAGGAGACGCCCATGGTGACGGCTCCGAAACCGAAGGCGGAGCCGATCCGCGATGCGAGCCCGTATCCGGTCGAACAGCCGATCACGAGCACGGACTTCGGACCCTCGAGACGGGCATAGGCCGGGCGCCTCGAGAGGATCGTCTCTATCTGGCGCCTCGTCTCGAGGGCGCAGCCCCCGGGATGGGCGTTGATGCAGATGTTGTTCCGCACCATGGGCTTGACTATCATCAGTTCCCCTCGGAGTCGCCCACTATGGCTATCCATTCCGCGTCGACGGCGGGATCGTCGCCGACATAGCCCGTCCCCTTCTGATGGATTATCTTGGGGGAGGCCCTGAGATTGACTATCTCCATACGAAAGGTCTCGCCGGGCCTTACGGGGCGGCGGAATCGCGCTTCCTTGATCTTCGCGAACATGAAGGTGCCGGCGTTCTTGATCCCCATCTTGCGGATGCCCACGCCTCCGCACTGGGCCATGGTCTCCACGAGGATCACGCCGGGAACCACGGGATAGCCCGGAAAATGCCCGGCGAAGAAGAACTCGGTGTCGGGATAGGTACGCTCGGCATGAATGGTGCTGCCCACGATCTCGACCTTGTCCACGTACAGAAAGGGCTCGCGATGTGGCAGGAGTTCCTTGATCTCCTTGCGGGGATCGTCCGCGTCGATCACCGGGGCCTCCTCATGACGACCACGCCGTTGTGACCGCCGAAGCCGAGCGAAGCCGAGGCAGCGGCGTCGATGTTCGCCTTTACGCCCTTGTTGGGGACGTAGTCGAGATCGCAGCCCGCTTCCAGATCCGGATTCTCGAGGTTGATCGTGGGCGGTATGAAGCCCTCCTCTATAGCCTTGATGCAGGCGACGGCCTCGATGGCCCCCGCGGCGCCGAGCATGTGGCCGTGCATGCTCTTGGTCGAGGATATCTTGAGCTTCCTGGCGTGGTCGCCGAAGGCGTGCTTGACCATGAGTGTCTCGGTGGGATCGTTGATCTGGGTCGAGGTACCGTGGGCGTTGTAGTAGCCGATGTCCTCGCCCTTCATCCCGGCATCCGCCAGGGCGAGGGCGATGGCCCGCGCGCCGCCCTTGCCCTCGGGATCGGGCGAGGTCAGGTGGTAGGCGTCGCAGGTGGCGCCGTAGCCGGCGAACTCCGCGTAGATATGGGCGCCCCGGGCGAGGGCCTTGTCCCAGTCCTCGAGGATGAGCACCGCGGCGCCCTCACCCATGAGGAAGCCGTCGCGCGCCTTGTCGAAGGGGCGGGAGGCCTTGGTCGGATCGTCGTTGAAATTGGTGCTGAGGGCCTGGAGCCTGCAGAAGGCCCCGACGGCGAACTCGGTGATGGAAGCCTCCGCCCCGCCGGCCACCGCGACATCGCAGCGCCCGGAGCGGATAAGGTCGAGCGCCTGGCCGAGCGCGTCGGTGCTCGACGTGCAGGCGGTCACGGCGGTGTAGGCGGGGCCGGTGATGCCGAGGCGCATGGCGATATTGGCCGGGCACTCGTTCGAGATCATGAGGGGCACGGTCATGGGCAGCATGCGGCCCGGGCCGGACTCGAGCATCTTCTTGTGGGACTCCATCATGACTTCGATGCCGCCGATGCCGATGCCCATGACGGTCGCCACCCGATCCGGGGCGTAGGGCAGGGCCGGAGCCTGGCCACCCTCGGGGGCGACGAAGCCCTCGCCCAGACCCGCGTCGCGCCAGGCCTGCACCGCCGCGGCGACACCGAATTGCGTGAAGGTGGCCATCTTTCGGGCCTCCTTCTTGTCCATGTAGGGCGAGGGATCGAATCCCTTGACTTCGGCTGCAACCTTGGCTTCGACGCGCGATGCGTCGAAGCGGGTGATCGGTCCTGCGCCGGACTTGCCATCCTTGAGGGCGGTCCAGAAGCTGGCCACGTCGTTGCCGATGGGACTCACGACGCCGAGGCCGGTGACGGCCACTCTCCGTTTCATCAGGTTAAACCTCCCGGCGGCATCGGGGCCGCCATGCTGAGCACGTAGTATGTCGTATGATACCGCAGGTGGGCCCGCTTAGTCCCCCGTCGAGCCTACCACCGGACCACCGTGGCTCCGTAGGTGAGGCCCGCGCCGAAGCCGATCATCATGACCAGATCGCCGGGTTTGAGCAGTCCCTTGCCCGACATCTCGTCGAGGGCGATCGGGATGCTGGCCGCCGAGGTGTTGGCGTACTCTTCGATATTCATGTAGAAGCGCTCTTCGGGGATGCCGACGCGCTTGGCGGCCGCCTGGACGATGCGCGCGTTGGCCTGGTGGGGCACGATCCAGGCGAAGTCCTCCAGCCGGTAGGCGGATGCGTGCATGATTCTTTCCATGAGCACGGTTATCGACTTGACCGCGAAGTTATAGACGTTTTTCCCGTCCATGGTGATATG
>DATJQN010000246.1:0-3109 GCA_035505775.1 Rectinemataceae bacterium
GCCCGCGGCGGGCCAGGAGCTCCACACGGTCGCGGACGGACGCGAGGCTCGTCTCGCGAAGTATGCAGCGCGCCACCCCGTACTCCTCGAACTCGTCGACGGCAAGAGACCGCGCCCGCAGTGAGCGGGGTATGCGAGCGAAGGGGACCCAGCGGACCATCCTGAGCCGCCCTCCCTCGATCTCGAGGAAGTTGAGCCCCTTGCGTCCCCCCGCGAAGCCGGGGTTGAAGAGACAGGGGGCGAGGCTGCCTTCCTCTCCCGCCTGCAGCGTCATCCCCGGGACCTGGCCGTGCCGCTCCATCCGGGCGAGTTCCTTGCGATACAGTTCGAGCATCGCATCGATGACGCTGCTCCCCTCCTCGGTCTTCGGCGACTCCCGGCGCAGCAGGGACTCGATCGAGCTTCGCAGATCGTCGTACTCGGTGCGCGACTCGAACAGCATTCTGCCCGTATGTCCGAATAGCGTCGCGATGCCGAGTCTGAGCGAGGCGCGGTAGAGTCTGCGCTCCGTGCGGTACAGGCGCCCGGCGTCGTCCATGTCCCCCTCGTCCCGGATGCGACTGGGCTTGTGCAGCTGCTTCTGCAGGAAATCCTGGTAGTCCATGCCGGCGAAGTACCGGGCGGCCTGATGGCCGTGGAGGACGAAGAACTCAAAACCCTCCCAGTCGAGCCTGAGACCGTGGTGGAAGCGGTAACGGGGGCGCTGTTTGCGGATGAGGCCCAAGTCGCGTTCTCCGAGCAGCTTTCGGAGCGATCCCTGGGAGGCGAACTCGTCCAGCAGGGCGTAGATGCGCGGCCAGGACTGGGTGATGTCCTTGGACCAGAACGCGCGCAAGTCCTCGGTGTCGCCGGCCAGAACGAGGGTGTGCCCGCCGGCGAGGTAGACTGCACCGAGGACGGATTCGGCGAGACCGCGATAGCGTCCGAAGGTGTCCATTCCGCCTCCGTCGCCCAGGTGCAGGTCGGCGGCGATGGCATAGCGCGAGTCGGGAAAAAGCTTTTCCACGGGACTCCGTTCCCGCAGGGCGCAGAACGAGGCGAAAAACTGCGAGAATCTCATGTACCCATCCTTGCTTGGTCTCGTTTGTTCCTGGAGGCGCCGGGCCGTCAGGCAGCCGTCTTGAGGGAGCGGAGGCGAAGCCCCTCCCGACCGAAGCCCACGGGGATCCAGCCGGTCTCGGTCAGGGTCATCAGCTGGCTGCCGCCCAGTCCGCCGAACAGGGAGAGGGCCTCCGCGAATCCGTATGCGATCCCCGCGCCCTCATGGGCATCGGAGGACAGGCAGATCGGGATGTCCTTGTCCAGACAGAGCGAGAGAATCCAGGGGCTCGGGTAGGGCTCGTCGGTCCATCCGCGGGCCATGCCGCCCGTGTTGAGCTCGACGATGCTGCCCGAGGCGGCGATGACGCTGAGGCAGTCCTCCACGATGCGCCGATACCACCCCTCGTCCTCGCGGAAGTACCTGGCGTTCCTGTTGTATTTCTTGACAAGGTCGAAGTGTCCGATCACGTCGGGCCGTTCAAGCCAGGCCATTTCGGCCAGGGACCGATAGTATGTTTCGACGAGCGACCTGATGTCGCCTCCGAAGTGAAGATCGAGGCCGAGCTCGAAGCGTTCCGGCCCGTCGTCCATCTGCCAGGCCGCGCCCTCGGCCGTCCTGCCCACGAAGTGCACCGAGCCGATGCGATAGTCGAACTCGGCGAAACGGCGGTCGGCAGGCCCGATGAGGCCGGGAATGTAGTCGACCTCCAACCCGCAGTGGATCGCGATCCGGCCACGGTAGAAGCGCTTGAGGGATTCGATCTCCTGCCGGTACCGGTCCAGATTCGCGGGCCGGAGGCCCCGTCCGATGCACCAGGGAGACGGGAAGGGCAGGGGCGCATGCGAGGAGAAGCCCAGGGCCGCGAAATCGCGGTCCAGCGCAGCCTCGACCATCGCGCGCGGCCGCTGGGCGCCGTCGCAGAAGTCGCAATGACTGTGAAAGGTGGTCCACGCCATTGTTGCCCCCTTTTTGGTACCGAAGATGGCAGCGCTCTGTCAGAGCCGCGTTAGGGTGCCGCAAGAATCGGGATAAATGGCCGGAGGAGCGCGCCGGGCGCCGCCTAGTCCGACCCTCCCGTAAACCAGCGCACCGCTCCGACCTTGTTCTTGGCCGCGTTGTAGATCAGCCCGCCGTTCCAGTACTCGAGCGCCGCCACGAGGCTGTTTCCGCCGTCGTCCGCCTGGCTGCGGGGGCCGCGGTAGCTCGCCATGGCGAGGAAGGTGTCGAAGTCCTCGTTGAAGAGGGCGGTTTGACGCTTTCGGTAAAACTCGTTCCAGGCGTCGAGGTCGGTGAATCCTTCGCCCTCGTCCTCGACGATGAAGCGGGCGCGCTTGCGGAAGTCGTACCAGATCCGCAGTCGCTTCGAGGGGTCGGAGCGGTTGCCGTGTTTGACCCCGTTCTTGATGATCTCCGAGAGCTGCTGCTCCAGGAGATTGTTCTCCCTGAAGGCCGGCGGACAGTCGGTCAGGACAAAGGCCGAGTATTCACGGATCCGGCCGAAGTCGCTCGGAAACTCGACGCACTTCATTCCCTGGGCGTCGAACAATTCATTGTGCTCGTCGACGATGAGCTTGCGGATGATAAGGGTTCTCAATTCGTTCTCCCGGTCGCAGAAATCTCCCGGCCAGCGGGCACTTCCATTTTCATGAGCGAAATGATGCCTGACATCTCGAGCACCCGCTTGGGGCTGCCGGTGACGCCCCTGAACCGAAGCTCGCCGCCGCGCTGCTTCATGAGCTGCAGGATGCTGATGAGCGCGCCCACCCCGGTGCTGTCCAGGTAGCGGACGGCCGAGAGATCGATCAGGAGCCGGCCTGTGCCGGACTCGACTTTGTCGATCACCGCGGCTTTGAAGCGCGGGGCGCTGTAGAGGTCGCAGTCTCCGGTCATGCGCACAACAGTGCGGCCTTCGTGCTCCTCGTAGCTCCATTCCATCGGGGCCTCCTCTGTTCTTCGCCCGTCAAATAAAGGAGCCTCGAAGTCAGGCAAAGACGAGTGAACGGTTAGAAAACGGATAATCCATCGGAGGTTAACACCGCGCTAACATCGCGCCGGCAGACTGTGCCC
>DATJQN010000247.1:0-6300 GCA_035505775.1 Rectinemataceae bacterium
GGCCTACTTCGCACGGCGGGGGAGGATCGAGCTCGAGTACCGCGTCGTGGCCAACCGCGACGAGATCGCGACAATGGGAGCCGAGGAGCTCATCGATCGTATCAGGACGGCCTTCGCCTATGACGAGCACGAGTGGAACCGTGAACGCCGAATCGCCTTCCGCGGGCCCGGACGGAGTCTCGGCATCGAGGCCCTGCTCTACTTGTGCCCGCGCTGCGGCAGAGCCGACGGAATCCGCGGAGCCAGGGGCGGCCGCGTCCGCTGCGGCTGCGGCTACGAATTGCGGCTCGACGCGTACGGGGAGTTCGCTCCCGCCGCGGCCGCCGCCCCTGCCGCCGGCCATGCCGCACCCGCCGCCCCTGCGACGCCCGCGTTCCGCGACCCGGGGGAGTGGCACCGCTGGGAGAAGCGGGCCCTGGCCGCCGCCCTCGACGCGGCAGTCGAGGCCGGGGGGAGCACCGAGTCCATTTCCCCCGACAGCAGCGGGCTCAAACCCGTACATGCGACGGGCGTGCTTGTGGCCGAGCGAAGGGTCAGGCTCTACCGGCGGGAACGGGCGAAGGGCAGGGTCCGGCTCCGTCGCGTGATGACGGGCGACCTCCTCCTCCTCGCCGACCGCATCGTCTTCCAGGGCGGGAGACGTCGTGAGGAGTTCCCCTTGAAGGACATCGGCGGGATGAACGTGCTGTACCGCAACCTCTTCGATTTTGCGGTGGCCGAGGATCTCTATCGGGTCAAGCCCCGGGCCGCGACGAGGTCGCTGCTCAAGTTCCTTCACGCTGCCCGGCACCTCGCGGCGCGCTCGGGCTCGACGGCGCTCGGCTCGGAGAGCTGAGCGCCGCGCGCATACGCGCACGGCGCCCGCCGACGGGCAGAACTCCGCGGCGCGCCGGTGTCGCCCGCGGCTCTACGCGGCGCCCTGCTCGTCCGCGCTGTGCAGGCAGGAGCCGAGCGAGGCTACCCAGCCCCGCTTGTTCCAGAGCGCGCAGCCGCCCCTCGTCTCGGTCAGCTCGGCATGCCGCGCCCGGATCTCGCGCATCAGCGGCGAGTCGAGGGCGGCCGCGAGGCTCGTGCTGCCCGCCTCCGAGTCGCTGAAGGGCGCGAAGGGGCAGGCTTCAAGCCGGCCGTCGGCGGCCAGGTGAATAAAGCCCCTGCCGGCGGCCAGACAGCCGCCATAGTCTTCCTCGTCGCCGGGCAGCTGGACCACGCCGTACCCGAGCCCCGCGAAGCGGGATTCCTCCGCAAGCAGGGCCTTCTGTCCGGCAGTCAGGACGAGCTCCTCCGTGCCGGGGGCCACCGGCACGTACTCGATGAGGAAGAGCGCCGAAGCTCCGAGACCTTCCAGCTTCTCGAGGAAGGGACGGGAGATGGCGCTTTCAAAGTTGCGCGAGGTCAGCGTTATGGAGAGTCCGAAACGGCCACCCCGCGCGCGCAGGGCGGCGGCCTTCTCCAGCACGGATTCGTGCACGCCCGCGCCGCGCCGCTCGGCGGTCTCGATCGACTCGCCCTCGATGCTGAAGATGGGCACGAGTCTCGACCGAGCGAACAGATCCATGGCCCCCTCGTCGATCAACGTACCGTTCGTGAACACGGGGAGGAAGACGCCCGGCAGGCCCGCGGCCTTCTCGAGGAGACTCCGGCGCAGGAGGGGCTCGCCCCCGGCCAGCATGATCACGCCGACGCCGAGTTCCACGGCCTCGGAGAAGAGTTCCATGAAGCGTTCGTCGGAGAGTTCCGCGCCGTCGCCGGGGCGGAGGGCCTTCGAGTAGCAGCCGGTGCAGTCGAGGTTGCAGCGTCTCGTGATGCTTGCGATGAGAACGGGGGGAACGACGTGGCCGGCCCGGGTCGCGGCCTGGCGCCGCTGCGCCTGCCGGCGCTGGAAGTTCAGGGCAGCCAGGGCGGCGAAAGGACCCGAGGCTCCGGGCACGCCGCGACGCAAGACAGCTTTGAAGAAATCCAGAATACGAAGGTCGAAGAGGGAGCTGGCGTTCATGAGACCACTCCTGAGTCATTACCTGTTCCGCCCCCCAACGGGCGCGGCGTTCCCGTCCCTTGCGGGCTTCGGGCAGGCGGCGCTTCCCCTGCGGCGAGGCGCCTCCTGAATACGGTGCATAATATATCTAAACCGGCGGGCAAATCCAGCGGATCAGGTTAGTTTTTTGTCAGGGATGGATTCAGGTCGCCGCGGCGGGATCGTAGGAGCACGCCCAGGCGCGGCAGAGGAGACGGAAGCCCCGCTTTTCGAGAACCGCCCGGCTCATGGGACGGGCGTCGATCGTGAGGTAGCGGCAGCCGCGGTCGATAGCCTCCCGGGCCCGGGCCGCCACGAGTGCGCAGTAGATGCCGCGCTCCCGGTACTCCGGCAGCGTGGCTCCTCCCCAGAGGCCGGCAAACTCGCGCCCGACAAAGTCGATCCGTCCCTCGGCCACCGGTATGCCGTCCACGAATGCCAGGTACACGCTCAGCTCATCCGGGCGCGCGCGCCAGGTCGCCTCGACCGATCCGGCCAGCCACGAATGGTCCTCACCCGGCCAGACCCGGTTCATGATGGCCACGACCTCGGCCAGCTGTCCGGGCTCCTCCACGCGGCGGATGTCGTGGGAGCCCGTGGTCCCGAGCTCCGCGGGCAGCTCGGCAAGGTCCAGGACGAGGACGGCGTCGGGCGGCTCCTCGGGCACGAAGCCCGCGGCGATGAGCCGCTCCTTGAGCCCGGCCGGGCGGTCATAGTCGAAGAGCTTCCATTCGAACTCGCCCGCGAGCCCGAGCGAAGAGAAATACTCGATTTCCCGATGTATGACCTCGTCCAGGGCCGCGTCGTCGCCCTCGAGCCGGCCGAGATCGGAGTGGATGAGCGTCCCCCGCTCGGCCTCGATGAGGCGGATCACGCCCTCGGCCGTCTCGCGACGGGAGAGAGCGTAGTCCACCTCGCGACGCACGCGGAGGTCGAAGAGCCGGCGGATAGCCTCGAGGGATTCTCCCATCGCGTCCTGTCAGCGGTACCGGGCCTGGAAGTCGGCGAAGAGCCGCACGACATCCTTGATCCGCTCGGTGGGCGGCAGGATGGTCGTCCGGAAGTGGGCCGTGCCGGGGATCTGGCCGAAGCCGGTTCCGGGCACGACGCAGATGCCCGTTTCCTCGAGGAGGGCCATGCAGTAGTCCTCGTCCGACCGTCCCGCGGGAAGGCCGATCTTCGGGAAGGCGTACATGGCGCCGGCGACCGCGTTGCACTGGATGCCGGGTATCTTGTTGAGTCCCTCGGCGAGCAGGACGGCTCGGGTCTTGAGCTCCGCGAGTATCGCGTCGCGCTCCTTCGTGTACAGGGCGTGGCTCGGCTCTCCCTGGCGGGGCGGCCGGACCATGCAATAGGTGGCGACCTGGCCGGGCAGGTTGGAGCAGAGACTGACGGACTGGAGCTTCGTGATCTGGGCGACGACATCGGCCGGGATGTTGCGGATCTCCATGTAGCCGCCGCGATGCCCGCACTCGCCCATGAAGCCCTTGGAGCAGGAATGGAAGGAGAAGAGCGATACGCCGCTCTCCTTCTTGGCGTTCATCACCCTGGCGAAGGAAGTGAACTTCTCGCCGGGGCGGTAGACATTCTCCTGGTAGACCTCGTCGGCCAGGATGGCCAGGTTGTGCTCGCGCGCGAAGTCGATGATCATCGCGATATTGTCGGCGTCGATGACCGATCCCGTGGGATTGCCGGGGTTGATGACGCAGATGGCCTTGACCCTGACGCCGTAGCGATGGGCTTCGGCGATCGACTCCTCGAGCAGCTGCCGCGAAAGCCGCCAGTCGTTGGCCTCGTCGAGGTAGTAGTGGACCTGCTTGCCCTCGTAGAGCGTGATCGTGGCGGAATAGAGCGGGTACTGGGGTATGGGAATCATGATGCCGTCGTTCGGATCCGCGATGAGCATGCGGAGCGCGGCCTGCACGCCCTTGGAGGCTCCGTCGGTCAGGTAAACGGCCTCGGGGTCGGCCTCGATCCCGTCACGGGCGCGGATGAACTCCGCCACCGCCTCGCGCACGACCCGCAAACCCTTGGACTCCGAGTAGGCGCCGAGACCGTGCTTCGAGCCGGCCAGGATGCGCCGTGCCGTCTCGATCGCATCGCTCGGGAAGGCGGAGGCTGCCTGTTCCATCAGCTCCGGATATTCGCAGAGGGCCAGCACCTGACGGAGATAGGTGAGGGGCTTCTGCTCGAGGGCCTGGGGGTTGCCGATGTTGCAGTAGATGATCGTCCGGCCCTGCTTCTCGAGCTCCGCCGCACGGGCGACTATGGGGCCGCGGACTGCATATTCGGTCTCGACGACCGCCTTGCCGAGATCGGCGAGTCTGATGGGCATGGAAAAACCTCCTTGCAGCGCTGCGAATCGGCAGGCAGTGTAACACCGGTATGGCGATGGGCCAAGGGCCGAACGGGCCCCCGGAAGCGGATCGGCCGCCGCGGCCGTCTCGGCCGTACCGCCTCGCGCCGCGGCCCACAGCGGCGCACTGGCGCCGACGGGCGTTGCTCGGGTATACTTCCTCTCACCCTCAGCCTGGAGCGAAGCAGTGTCCACCTCACTCATTCCCCTCATCGCCTTCGGCGTCCCCGGCATCATCTTCCTGATCCTGGCCCTCGGCTACGTCTCGTACCGGAGCATGGTGCTGATACCCGTCAAGACCGAGCCATTCATCATCGAGTGGAGCAGGGAGCGCGGTGACCTGGACGACAGCGATCTGGCCCTCCCCTGGGAGCGGCATTCCGTGCCCTCGCCCCAGGGCTACGATATCGCGGTCCACGTCCTGCCCGGCACGGGAAACCGGGTGGCCCTCCTCCAGCACGGCATCACCTGGTCCTGGCTCGGCATGATGCGCCACGCGCGGCTGTTCCACGACGAAGGATGGACCGTTGTCACCCTGGATTCCCGCGGTCATGGCGACACCCGGGGAGGCAGGCCGAGCTACGGCTGGTTCGAGCGTCACGACATCAAGGCGGTCGCCGACTGGGCGCTCGGGCGCTTCCCCCACGAGGCGGGCTACCTCGCGCTCGGCATCTCCATGGGCGCCGCCTCGGTGCTGCAGTACGCCCCGCTCGACGCCCGGCTCGACGCAGTGATAGCCGACTGTTCCTACCGGAGCGCGGTTTCCGAGCTGGACCACCGGCTCAAGCGAACCATGATGCCCGGCTTCGCCCGCCCGGCCGTCATCGCCGTGGCCAACGCGCTCTGCCGCCGGAACGCGGGATTCTCCCTCTCCGACGCGAGTCCGGAGCGCTCCATGCTCGAGACCCCCGTGCCGATGCTCTTCATCCATGGGCTCGCCGACGACTACGTGCCGTGGAAGATGTCCGTGATCATGGCCGAGACGAGAAGTCGCCGGCTGCCCGACTCCCTCACCGAACTCAAGCTCGTGCCCGAAGCGCGCCATGCCCGCGCGCTCGCCACCGACCCCGAAGGGTACCGCGCCAGCGTCGGCGGATTCCTCGAAAAGGCCCTCGCGGCCAGGGCCACGAGCCCCTCGCAGGGAGGAGGCCGAGCGTGAATTCCGGAACCGGCGGCGGAGCTTCGCCGGTTCCGGCGGCCGGCGTCTTCATGGAGCTCGTGAACTCGGGAGCCGTCCGCGACGAGCACGAGCTGCGCCGCGTCTACACGGCCATTGTCAAGCGATACCATCCGGACCTTTCGCGCCAGCCGGCGGTGGCCCTGGATTTCGACCGGCTCAAGTCCGAGTTCGGCGTCGCACGCGCGCTGCTGCGCAAGAAGCTTTCCGAACTGTCCGCCGGACCCGTGCGCTTCGACCGCCCGGCCTTCATGGCCGAATTCCGGGACCTCGTGGCGAGAGGCTTCCCGATCAACGAGCGGGCGGTGCGGAAGAACAAGCGTTACCGCGGCTCCATCGAGTACGTCTCGGCCTCCCTGGGGTTCTACTTCGGCAAGACCGGCTCCTTCGACCTGATCAACGAGCAGCTCCGGAGACTGCGGGACGAGATTCCCCGGATCTACTGGTACGCCATGCAGATCCTGTGGAACAGCTTCGACGCCGAGCTCGCGGGATTCGGCTACAGCCGAACCATAGCCCGGCGCCACTACGACTGCATCGCCGCAACGATCGAGAAACTCGGCTACTCCGCGCTGGATGGCCTGTTCCTGATGCTCCTCGGCGACGGGGGGACTCAGGAGGCGGCCCGGTGAGCCGTCACCGCAGTCCCGACGGGATGCGGCGCTTCTATGACTGGTTCCACCGCTTCTACGGCATCATCGAGCGCAACGTCGATGCATCCATCCCGCGTGCCCTCACCCTCGTGGATCCCGAGGG
>DATJQN010000248.1:0-8461 GCA_035505775.1 Rectinemataceae bacterium
GGCCTTGCTCACAGCGAGGCTTGCCCTGCCGTCCTCGTTGCCGAAGACGCGGTGGGCTCTTACCCCACCTTTTCACCCTCACCCAGCACGGGGAGCATGCCCCCCGCGCTCCGCAGATCGCTCGCGCGACCCGTCACTGCCCCAAAATCACCGGCAGATTGCCGACTCCAGCGGCACAACCGCTGAAGTACGGGCGCCCCCACCAGGTGCATCGGGACAGGGCAGTATCTTTTCTGTGGCGCTCTCTGTCCGGCCTCGGGACCACAGGGTGGACCCGAAACCGGCCCGGGAATTACCCGGCGCTGCGTTCTCTCGAGCCCGGACTTTCCTCCCTCCGCCTTGCGACGGAAGGCGGCGGCGCGGCCCGCCCCCACTGCTTTGCTCAGTCTTCCGAGTCCTCCATTGAGGAATCCTTTTCGCCCTCGTCGCCTTCGTCGTCGAACGACTCTTCCTCACCCTCTTCCGCATAGTCCTCGAGATCGGAAAGGGATCCCGACTCGATATCGGCGAACAGCTGCTCAGACTGTTCCTCGGTCTCCTGATAATACAGCACGCGCGAGCAGTAGGGACAGAAGATGATCTTGTTGCCGGAGCGCACCTCGTTCACAAACTGCGCAGGGAGGATCATGTAGCAGCCCGTGCAGACATAGCCCTTGACGGGCACGATGCCGAGGCCCTGCTTGGAACGGATGATCCGCTCGAACTTGAAGAGGACATCCTTGTCCAGGCCGCTCGAAGCCTTGCTCTCGGCGGTCTTGAGCTGCGCGATCTCGCCCAGCTTGGCTTCCTTCTCCGCGTTGATCTTCCCGCTTTTTTCGGCGATCTCGCCTTCCTGAAGCTGGATCATGCTCTCGTCGCGACGAAGGGATTCTTCGATCTCAGCCAGGTTGCGCTCTTCCCGCTGGAGATCCTTGCGAATGTTGTGCTCGCGATCCGTGGCGTCACGGATCTCCTTGTTGAGGGCCTCATATTCGCGCTGCGTGGAAATCGCGTCCATCTGCTTCTCAGCCGACTCTCTCGAGCTCTCGGCCTCGGCGAGCTGGCCACGGAGATCGCGAACCCGCGCCTCGGCCTCCTCGAAGGCCTGATGCTTTTCTGCGTAGGACTTCTTCACGCGTGAGAGGAGTTCCATCTGGGCATCGAGCGCCCGGGGAATGTCCTGAACCTCGCGCTCGATCTCGACTCGTTTTGTGAGGATCTCCTGATACTCTCGGAGACGCTCGAAGACTTCTTCCATCAGCATGTCGGTACCTCGCATGACAAAATCGCATCCGATAAGCCCTCTGCAGGCCTTTCGGTATCTAGTGATCCATATAGTCCCGAAGCTTCTGGCTCCGCTTGAAGTGACGCAGCTTCTTGAGCGCCTTGGCCTCGATCTGGCGAATGCGCTCGCGGGTCACGTTGAAGTACAGGCCCACTTCTTCGAGGGTCAGGGAGTAGCCGTCATCCAGGCCAAATCTCATCCGGAGGACTTCCTGCTCCCGCGGCGGAAGCGTGGACAGAACGGCACGAATCTGTTCCTGAAGGAGCTTGTAGTCTGTCTGGACGGAGGGGTTCTCGACTTCCTTGTCCTCGATGAAATCGCCGAGCAGGGAGTCTTCGTCCTCGCCGATGGGGGTTTCGAGGGATATGGGCTCCCGTGCGACATTCTTGACGCTCTTGACCCTCGTCACCGGCCAGCCAAGCTGCTCGGCGATCTCGTCATCCGTGGGTTCCCGTCCCAGTTTCTGCATGAGCTGGCGGGACTCTCGCACCACCTTGTTGATCTGCTCGATCATGTGCACCGGAACGCGAATGGTGCGCGCCTGGTCCGAGATCGAGCGGGTTATCGCCTGCCGGATCCACCAGGTCGCATAGGAGGAGAACTTGTAGCCCTTGCGATATTCAAACTTCTCAACGGCCTTGATGAGGCCGATGTTGCCTTCCTGGACGAGGTCGAAGAAATGCAGACCCCGATTCGTATACTTCTTGGCGATAGAGACTACCAGCCGGAGGTTGGCTTTGATCAGCCGGTCCTTCGCGTTCTTCATCATAATGCGGCCGCGGTTGATCTCCTTGGCCATGACGATGATCGAGTCCGCGTCCGACTCGAAGCCGATTTCCAGCTCACGAAGCTTCTTCTCGGTCACCTGGATCTGGCGGATTCTCTCCTTGATCTCGTCGGAGCTGAGGCCCAGCTCCTCCTCGATCCCCTCACGCTTTTCCCGAACGGTGAGGTTCCGCCCAAGCGTTCTCAATTCCCGCATGGTGGAGATGCGGAGTATCCGTTCGATCCTCTCCTGTTCCTTGCGATACTTCCTGATCTTCTTTGCGGAGACAATGAACTTCTCCGAGAAGCTGTTGATCTCCTCCGGATGGATTTCCGCGTCTTTCAGCCGCTCCGTGAGACGTTCCCGTTCGCCGGCCAGTTCGGTATCGGCGAAGATGTCCCCGCCGCGGGAAATTATCCGGCGCTTGTGCTCCACGTACTCTTTCAGGTCGACCAGACAGTCACGGATGACATCCCGGTAAAACTGGTTCAACCGGCGACGCTCGGCGATCTTCTCGGTGTTCTCCTTGCGCTGGAGCGAAGAGTCCTTGGCCTCACGGCGCGTGGCCTTCACGGCGATCAGGTGATACTCGGGGATGAGGACACCGGAGCGCTTGATGATGCCCTTGATGATGTTCTCGCCTTCCTCCATCTGCTTGGAAAGCTCGACTTCCTGTTCCGCAGTGAGCAGATTCTCCTTGCCGATTTCCCTGAGATACAGGCGGATCGGATCGTCGACGGAGGATTCCTTGTCCGAATAGACAAGCCGCTTCTTTTCGGCCTCCTCTTCCTTGACGACTACCTCGTCCTCAAGCTGGATATCCTCCTCTTCGAGCTGGATGTTGTTACTCTCCAGCAGAGCGAGGATGCCATCTATCTTGTCCGAGTTGAGGACGTGTTCGGGAAGGAAATCGGAGAGCTCGTCAAAGCTTATGGACTTCTTGGCACGAGCGTATTCAAGGAGTTTTGCGACTGCTGGATCTAGTTCAAGGTCGTTCATCCCGCTCACCCTTCATATTCTCCAATTCGGCGTCCAACTGCATCTTTTCGAATAAGAGATCGTTGAGCGAGTTCGGGTCCGCCCCTCCCCCGCCGCTCACACTCGCCATCCGGGCCAACAAGCGCTGTTGCTTCCGTTCCAGGCTTCTGCGTCGAGCCTGCTGCACACCGTCCGCGACGATTTCGGAAGTGTTGACCGAAAGCTCGCCGGACGCGGCGCATTCCCTTACGTATCGTCGTGCCCCTTCGTCATCCACTCTCGAGAGAATCGATTCCACACCCAGGTCTTCCAGCCGAAACGACTCCTCGAGGGCGATGTAGAGATCTCTGGCCCGCACATCGTCCAGGTCCTCCACTGCCAACCGGGAGCGGATTTCCGAAAAAAGCGGGGCATCCAGGACGACTGCAGCCATGAAAACCAGGTCCGGCGTGCGTGCGGCTGTGCTCGCCCGCTGAGTCGGCCGTGGGGATCGCTGCTGCCCCCCGCGCTTGGCTCGTTCGTAGTCTGATCGGATGGAAAGTGGATTTGCCCCGAACTCCCTGGAGGCGTATTCCAGAAAAGCGTACCTCTTGGTCTCCGAATCCATGGCATCCGCATAGGGGTACAAATATGCGGCAGCCCGTGCCTTGCCTTCTGCAGTTCCGATATCGAATAGCTCCCGCGCCCGTCTTATGAGAAATTCGCCTCCATTTATAGTGAAATCCTCGATCTTTTGCAATGTCCCCGCTCCCTGTTTTTCCAGGATTTCCGAGGCGTCCTTCCCGCCGGGCAGCAGAACTACCTCGGGCTCGAGCCCTGCAGCCGCGGCGATCGAACAGCTTCGCTCTGCGGCCTTGAGACCCGCTTCGTCCGAGTCGAAGCAGAGGGATACTCGATCCACCCATCGCTTGAGCAGCCGCGCCTGGGTGGCGGTGAAGGCCGTCCCGAGGGGTGCCACTGCCCCGGTCAGCCCCGCCGCATGGAAGGACAGGGCATCCATGTAGCCCTCGCAGATCACGGCTCTGCCTTGCTTTTTGAAGCTCGCAACGGCCTTGTCGAGCGCGAACAGATTCTCCTGCTTGCGAAATAGGGCCGTGTCCGGGCTGTTTATGTACTTTGGCCCCTCGCCCTGCAGCAGCCGTCCACCAAAGGCGAGGATTCTCCCGCGAGAATCGGCTATCGGAAACATGAGCCTTCCGGCAAACAGCGGGAAGCCGGGGGAATTCGCCGAGAAGAGGCCGGAGCGTGCAAGAAACGTCTCCGAATAGCCCTTTTTGCAGAGGAAATCGTAGAGCCAGCGACGGTCGGGATGGCTGTAGCCCAGGCGGAAGCCCCCGACCAGGGAATCAGGAATGGCGCGAGCCCTCAGCCGTTCGCGGGCCGCAGCCCCCAGTGGGCTTTCTGCGAGAAGCCAGTGAAAGGTGCCCGCCAAGCGTTCATAAAGTTCCAGCAGATCGCGTCGTTCCCGCTCTTCCTGGCTCGGAGCTTCCTCGGCTTCGAGCGCGATCCCCGCTCGCTGAGCCAGCTCGGTAACCGCCTCGGTGAAGCTCAGCCGCTCCTGCTCGCGGAGGAAGGAGATGGCATCTCCGCCCTTCTGGCAGCCGAAGCAGTAGTAGATGCCCTTCTCGGGCGTCACATAGAACGATGGCGTTTTTTCCGCATGGAATGGACAGAGGCCCTTGAATTGGGACCCGGAACGCTGGAGCCGAACGTATCCGCCGATCAGGGCGGCAATGTCGGTCTTGTCCAGTATGTCCCGTACGAGTCGCTCGGGAATACGACTCATCAGGAGCCGACCTGCTTGATGAAAAGGTTCTTCGCGTCGATATGCTCTTCGAGCGTCGTGGAAAAGTGATGCCGCCCCGCCGCCGGATCGATCAACCTGAAGTACAGGTAATGCGTGGTTGCCGGGTAGAATACGGCATGGAGCGAGGTCATTCCGGGACTGCAAATCGGGCCTGGAGGAAGCCCACGGTACAAGTAGCTGTTGTACGGGTCTTCGATCGCGAGATCCCGGTCGTAGATCACCTCGGGGTGAGGTTTGCCCTCCCGTTCCGTGAGCACGTAGACCACGGTCGCGCAGGACTGGAGCGCCATCTTGATCCGAAGACGGTTGAAGAAGACGCTAGCGATGAGCGGAGCCTCGTCCGGCTGCTTATATTCGCGCTCCACGATGGAGGCCAGGATAATCCGGTCGCGCAGCTCCGCGCTCGAAAGTTCGGCTGCTTCCGGTATGGTGGAGAGTCTTTGTCGGAATGCTGCGACCATTGCACGAACGGCTTCGGCCCCTCCATACGAAGCGGGGAAAAAGTAGGTATCTGGAAAGAGATATCCTTCCGCCCCCGTGGGGGGGAGGTGGAGGTCGGTCAGCAGGGCGGGGTCGTGGCAGGCGGCACGGAATTCGGCCGCAGCGGCGACACCGAGACGATCGAGGAGCGCGGCGGTCTGGGAGATGGTGAAGCCTTCAGGGACCGTGACCCTGATGAGCGCCTGCTTCCCCGACAGCAAGAGCTGGATGATAGCCTGGGTTCCCATGCCGGTTCCAATCCTGTAGGTGCCGGTCTTGAAGACTGCACTGGGATCTTCCAGGCGTATCAGTGCATGGAATACCGCGGCCGAGCGAATGAGTCCTCCCTGTTCGAGCCTCTTTCCGATGGACTGTGCGTTGTCGCCCTTCTCGATCGCAAAGAGACTCCCAGCCGTCGGAACCGAGAGGACCGGACGAGACTCGTGGAGGACATAGCCTATTCCCGCGCCGGCCACGGCAAAGGCCAGCGCAAGGATGACGATCAAGACCCGAATGAAGAGGAGTGCCCGTGCCTGCATGAATCGAGTCCCTCCGATTTATCCGCCCGGAGCGATTCGGGCCAGGAGCTCATCCGGCTTTTCCAATTCTTCAATCGAAAGCCGCTCGTAGAGATAGTCTCTGAGCCGCCCGAAAAAGGCGGCCACCGATCCCGAGAGCTCCTCTTCTCGCCCCAGGAAGAAGATATAGATGGACAGGGCCTCATGCAACTCGAGCTCCACCTTGCAGGGATCGCCGGCCATCAGATTTCGATCTCCAACCCCTCATGGGCCAGATAGACTTCTATGCCACGGCTCTCGAGATGCTCAACATACCACTCGGCATTCTTGAAGATGCCTTCGATCTTTCGATCCGAATACGAGGGTTCATGATGGAAGAGGACGAGTCGCTTGATCGACCAGGACGCTGCAAAGTCGGCGGCGAGGCTGAAGGATGAATGGCCCCAATTGTACTTCTCGATGGCCTCGCCAAGGGTGTACTGCGTGTCCAGGATCATGAGATCGGCGTTCTGGAAGTACTCGGCGTTGGCAGGGCTCTTCCGGAAATCCTCCTCCCTCAATTCAGTGTCGGTGGAGTAGATGACTTTCAATCCCGATTCACGGATTTCATAGCTGTAGCAACCGCCGGGATGGTTCATCGGCCGATACAGGATCTCCACGCCGCCGACCTTCACCGGTGCGCCATCCAATACGTGGAAATGCTTCGAAGCCGCCATGACGTCCATGGTGATGGGAAAGTAGGGGGGCTTCATCTGGTTCTCGAGAATGGATCGGAATGTCGGGATGGGGCTGTAGAAACTGATCCTGTTGCGCGCGTCGAAGGCCGGCCCAAAGAACGGGAGCCCCTGGATATGGTCCCAATGAAAATGCGAGAAGAACACGTGGCATATGGAGGATTTCCTCGAGCCGACGATCTCCGCACCCAGATCCCTGATGCCTGTTCCGGCGTCGAAAATGAACCTGCAGTCCTCCGAGGTCCGCACCTCGACGCAAGCGGTATTGCCGCCCACCGTGGAGAACAGGTAGTCGGGGAGCGATGACAGGAACAGCTCGCGGCTCTCCTGGCTTTCGATGTCCGCCGCGCTGACCCGCTGCAGCACCGACGAGATTTTGCTCCTGAGCTTGGCGGGCATGAGTGGGGTGGGTATCGAACCCCTAACGCCCCAGAATCGTATCAACATTGTAGGTCTCCGGGTCGGCCCCATAGGGGAAGACGATGGTTCCCGCTGCTCGTCGCAGATACAGCTGCTTCTCGATGCTGGATGCGTTCACCAGGTCACCCGCCCCGATCCCAGGGCATGCAGCCCGTTCATCGAGCCAGCTTCGCTGCGATTCCAGGATCGAGGCCCAGAACGGGTAGGTGGAACATTGCACCGGCCGTGCGCCATAGACGCTGCAACCGTCCTTCTCCCAGAAGACGCAGTCATAGTTTGGCTTTTCCGCGAGGCTGAGAGCCATCCCCATCCCCGTGTCGACCACGGTACAATAGTTATGGAAGAACTGTGGGAAATCAAGGCTCAGGAAAACCAGAAGAGCATGAAGGTCACTGGAGGACAGAAAGACATAGCCCGGGCCGCCGCGGCAGCAGGCCGAACAGCGGGTGCATGCGAACCGGAGGCCCTGGGCGTAAAAAGGCTTCTCCATGCCGGCTCCTAAAAAAACCCCTTCTCAATGAGAAGGGGCTCGTGGGGAGAGAAGGATTTGAACCTTCGAAGGCGTAAGCCAACAGATTTACAGTCTGCCCCCTTTGACCACTCGGGAATCTCCCCAGGGGATCGAACCATCAGCCCCGCCCGAGCCATCTCCCGGAATCGAACCGAGGACCTCGAGATTACAAGTCACGCGCTCTACCGACTGAGCTAAGATGGCATCGACGACGGCATGCACTATATCCGCTGATTCAATCCTTCGTCAAGGACTTGCTCTGTCCTGAAAATCACCGAAGCGGGGCGTAGTAGCCCAGTTCATCTTTGCCGCTCTTCTTGAAGAGGTAGGCTTCCACGCCCACGGCAAGATAACTTCGGCCAAAGCCTCCATCCGCCTGGGCCGTGAATCTGAGCCTGTATCGACCGCTCGGAGACGAGGCAAGGTCGGCGGCGAGATCGCCCAGACCCCGCGGGCGGGATGCCGAGTATATGGCGCCCCCGCTCCGCTGCGCGAGATAGCGGAGTGCCTGTGATGGCTGATCGAGGACGACCGCGAAAAAGCGAAGCCCATTGTTGGCAAGGAGGGAACCCAACTCGGAGAGGGTCACGCCGACGAAGGATGCCTCGTCGACCGCTCCGGTCCCGACATAGATCACGGCGTCCCGCGCCCCCGATGGCAGCAGGCTGGTGGCAGCCAGTCGCAGCGCGGCGTCGAACCGCCCGGGGCCGGAGGCCGAAGCGAGAGCCGCCCGAGTCACCGTGCTGAGATCGGCAGCGGGGAGGACGGCAGGAGTTGCCCCGGCCGTGGTCAGCGAGGGAGGAGCGAAGCCCGCGGATGCCAGGGCGGCATACAGGTCGTTGATCGCTGAACGCAGCTCATCCCCGCGGCCGGCGAGGGCGGCCGAGCGTTCGAGCAGCAACGAGGTCCGGCTGTCCTTTACCAGTTGCCCGAGTCCCTCCAGGCTTTGATCAGCAGCCGGCGCGATGATCTCTTCGCGGTGA
>DATJQN010000249.1:0-2523 GCA_035505775.1 Rectinemataceae bacterium
TCGAAGCCGGGAGGGTCCAGGCCTACCGGACCTCGGAATACATCAAGGATATGGGGACGCCGGAGCGGCTCGATCAGGTCGCCCGAGATCTCACTAGTGGAGTCGTGGCGGCGCGGCGGCTGTCCCGCAGGCAGCGGGCGGTCTTCCTGGATCGCGACGGCACCATCAACCGCTATGTCGAGCTCCTCCACCGCTCCGAGGATCTCGAGCTGCTCCCCGGCGCGGCAGCGGCCATCCGGAGCCTGAACGCCTCGCCCTACCTCTGCTTTGTCGTCAGCAACCAGCCCGTGGTGGCACGGAACCTCTGCAGCATCGAGGAAGTGGAGGAGACACATCGCCGGCTTGAGACGCTCCTCGGCGCCGAGGGCGCCTATCTCGACGACATTCGTTTCTGCCCCCACCACCCCGACTCAGGCTATCCGGGCGAGAATCCCGCCTACAAGATCAAGTGCGCCTGCCGCAAGCCCGGGACGGGCATGATCGAAGAGTTGGCCGCGGCCTACAACGTGGACCTCTCCCGGTCCTGGATGGTGGGCGACACCTCCATGGACATACAGACGGCGGTCAACGCGGGTATGCGCTCGATCCTCGTGGCGAGCGGCATGCGGGAGAGCCCCGCCAAGTACGCGGCACGGCCTGAGCTGCACTGCGCCGATCTCGCCGAAGCGGTAGATCGACTGCTTGGCCAGGCCGAGATGCAATGAGGGAGGCCACCATTCCTGATCAAACGCCAGTCACGGTTGCCGTGCTCGTTGTCTCCTGCGACCGCTATGCCGATCTCTGGCCGCCTTTTTTTGCCCAGATCGGGCGCCACTGGCCCGGTCGGAGCTGGCCGCTCTACCTGCTCAGCAACCAGCTCGAGCCTGAGCTTCCGGCCACGAGGGTCCTGGCAGTGGGAGAGGACCGCTCCTGGTCGGACAACCTGAAGGCAGCCCTCACTCGTCTCACGGAAGAGTACATCCTCCTCTTTCTCGAGGATCTCGTGCTTCGGGCGCCGGTGGATCAGGCCCTCCTCGAGCGGGTCATGGCATGGGTGGAGGAGGTCCGGCCCGACTGCGTCCGGCTCAATGCCAGCGAGCGGCCCGACGAGGCGACCAACGACCTGGTGGGGCGGGTGAAGGAGGGGGCCCTGTACCGGAGCTCCGCCGTGCTCTCCCTCTGGAAGCGCGAGGTCCTTAATTCCCTTCTCAAGGACGGCGAGAGCGCCTGGCAGTTCGAGATCCTGGGCTCCGCGCGCACGGATGCCTATCCGGAGTTCTACGTGACACGTCGCGGCATCTTCCCGGTGATCAATTGCGTCATCAAGGGGAAGTGGCGGCGCCGCGCAGTCAGGCAGCTTGGGCGGCAGGGATTGCGGCCGGACCTGGGCGCACGCGCCGTGATGACTCGCGCGGAAGAGCTCCGCTTCATGCTGCGGGAATGCCGATCCTGGCTGTTCAAACTGGTGCCCATGCGCTATCGTCGTCGGATACGGGCCTGGTTCATACCGCGTACCGCCTGAATCGGAGTTCTTCAGGGATAAGCATTATGCCAAAAGACCTTTGCAGCAGAAGAAATAGGCGCCTTGGCCGTGCGGGGACGGCCCGGGCATGAGATCCTCGCAGCGGTTCCGGCAGTTCGTCATTGTCTGCGGCGACATCGTCGTATTCTATCTCGCGCTCTTCCTGACCTTCCTCATCCGCCGGGGCGCTGTGCCGGCCTGGTCCGAATGGTCGGTCCACGTCTACTATTTCACCTTCCTGTACATCATCTGGCTCGTCGTGTTCTACGTCGCCGGCCTCTATAACCTCGACCTCGACTTCCAGGGTCTGGCCTTCGGTGGGCGCCTCCTTGTGAGCATGACGGTGGCCGTCCTGCTTGGGGCGCTCTACTTCTATCTCAACCTCAACGCCCCCATCGGACCCAAGACCTTCCTGGCCATAGATGCCATTTCCGTCTGGCTCCTCATCTGGCTGTGGCGCTATTCCCACGGCCGCTTCATGCGGCGCTATGTCCCCGCCACCCCCATCTCCTTTGTCGGGTTCAACCCGACGGTCCTGGAGCTCCTGCGGGAGATCCGGTCGAGGGCCCAGCCGGTCTACACGGCGGTCTCGGTGCTCTACGAAGGGAAAGCGGAGGGCGGTCCCGCGGATATCGAGGTCTTCACCGATCGCGAGTCCTTCGTCTGGAACTCGGTGGCCAAGGGCGTTCGGATCGTCGTCATCGCCAACGAATACGAGCTGAGCGAGGAGACGAGAAGCGCGCTCCTGGGACTCATGAGCCTCCGCACTCGATTCATGCGGCTGCCCGACTTCTACGAGCTCTTCCTGCGACGGATTCCCCTCGGAACCATCAACGACTTCTGGTTCCTGGAGAACATCGACCTGCAGTCGAAGCGATCCTACGAGCTGCTCAAGCGCGGCGTCGATATCCTGCTTTCGCTGCTCGGGCTCGTCATCGGTCTTCCCTTTTTGCTCCTCTCCGCGGTAGCTGTGGGACTGACGAGCCGGGGGCCGATCCTCTTCTCGCAGATACGGCTCGGCA
>DATJQN010000250.1:0-8920 GCA_035505775.1 Rectinemataceae bacterium
GACCGGCTTTTTCATACCGGCTTCCGACATCAAGTATCTCATCGAACTCGTCGCGTCCATGAAGAAATCCGACGCGTCGGCTAACAGTAAGGACGGACAATGAACGACGGCAGCGCGGGAGCCGCGGAAGCTTTCGGACGGCTCCACTCGATCGTGGCACGGCTCCGGGGCCCGGACGGCTGCCCCTGGGATCGGGAGCAAACGCAGAAGAGCATCCGAGGCAACATCATCGAGGAGGCCTACGAGCTCGTGGAGGCCATTGACGAGGAGGACCCCGCCCACATCCGCGAGGAAGCCGGCGACCTCTACCTCCTTGCGACGATGGTGACCTACATGAGCGAGGAGGCGGGCAGCTTCTCCGTCGCGGACGCGCTCGGGACGATCAACGACAAGCTCGTGCGCCGTCATCCCCATGTCTTCGGGGACGCGCTCGCCGACAGCGCGGACAAGGTTCTCAGGCAATGGGAGGAGATCAAGGTCACGGTTGAGGGCAGGCGTCCCAAGGATTCCCTGCTCGACGAAGTTTCGCGGGCCCTCCCTCCACTCGAGCGAGCATACAAGATCCAGAAGAAGGCCGCCAAGGTGGGCTTCGATTGGTCGAAGA
This sequence comes from Rectinemataceae bacterium, assembly GCA_035505775.1. Taxonomy (GTDB): domain Bacteria; phylum Spirochaetota; class Spirochaetia; order Treponematales; family Rectinemataceae; genus JAJXZP01. Next base: position 605 of record DATJQN010000250.1, read on the forward strand.
GCGCCGAGGTCTGGGCCAAGGCCCGCGAGGAACTCAGGGAGGCCGAGGAGGCCTGCGAGCAGGCGGCGCTCCGGGGCGACCGCGACGCGGTCGAGGAAGAGCTCGGCGATCTCCTGTTCAGCGCGATCAACGTGGCGAGGTTCCTTGAAGTGGACCCGGCGGTCGCGCTGCACCGGACGGTGGAGAAATTCTCGCGGCGATTCCGCCATGTCGAGAAGCGGATGGCCGAGGCAGGCAAGCCGCTTGGACCGGAGCACATGGCCGTGATGGATTCGTTCTGGGAAGAGGCCAAGGAGATCGAAGGCGAAGGGCGCTGACCGGGACCCGATCGGGCGGATGACCCTCTGGGGCCGGCTGTGAAGCCCGCTACCCGAGCTCGGCTATGATGCGTCGAAGGAGCGCGACGTCTTCGGTGAGGCTCGAGAGCAGCGCCGCAGAGTCTGCCGGGCCCGGCTCGCGCACCGCACCGAGCACGACGAACTGCGCCATCTTGGGGTCGATCTCGGCCTTTTTGAAGATCGCGATGCGGCGGCGCCAGACCGATTCCTCATCGGCGATGCTCTCGGCGGTGCCCGCCGGGGCGATCCTGCGCACGATGAGCAGGGCCACCGACCCTCCCGCCGCCTCGAGGGAAGCGCTGCACTGGTCGGCCCCGATGCCGGGCAGGGCTTCCCAGGCGAGCCGGACAAAGGGATGGGCGATCCTGCCCATCAAATCGATCGCTTCGTCATAGCGATGCAGACAGGTATTCCGTCCCAGTGAAAAGCAGACCGTTATGCCGCGGCGCCCGCCGGCGTCCCCGAGCCGTCGGGCCGCATCCACGAGGAGCCCGCGATCGGCCCTGTCCCCGTTCTGCTGCCCATCGCCCAGATAGACCCTGACATTGGGTGACTGCAGGGAAGCCGCGGCATTGAGCACCGCCTCGAAATTGAGGCCCTGCTCCGGCCCGACCCGGGCCCGGTAAAGCGAGCTGTAGGAGGCGATGGTCAGGCCGGCCCGGAGCGTCTCCATCATGGCGGCCACGGCGGCGGCGGAGTCGTTGTGGGGCACGTGGATGTCCCCGGCCCACTCGATCGCGTCCACCCCCGCAGCTCGGGCTGTGGCGAGCACGTCGCGGGCTCCGAAGGTCAGGAGGGCCGTCGAGGACAGGCCTATGCGGATCATTGGCTCTCCGAAGCGCGGGGCACTGGGCCTCCGCCGTGTTCTGAACTTTTCACCGACCAGTGTACCGAAGCCCGTGGACCTGCTCAAGCCTCATATAGCCTTGGGGGAGGGGAACTCTTTATACTGGGCCAATGCCCTCCCTCTCTCCGGCGGCTCTCACCCGGGCGCGCAGCTCGTTCTACGTATTCAACGCCCTCAATTCCTTCTCCTTCATCCTGCTCTCGGGCAGCTTCGTCACGCTGTACGCCCTCAGACTCGGCGCCTCGAACTCCCTGGTCGGCACGTTGAACGCCTTCGCCTACGGGACTTTTTTCTTCCTCCCCCTCGGCAAGCGCCTCGTGCGAAGCCGGTCCATCGTCTCCGTGTTCGGATGGGCCTGGGTCTACCGCTACCTGGCCATGCTCCCGGCCCTGGCAGCCCCGCTCGTCCTCTCGGCCGGGAACCCCGTGCTCGCCTTCGGTCTCATTCTGGCCGCAGTGGCGTTGTTCAATGTGTTCCGGGGGGTAGGGCTCATCGGGAACAACCCTGTCCTGGCAAACCTGGCATCAGGCGGTCCCGGAGGGCGGCGGGCGGACAAGGGTGCCTTCCTCGTAAACGTTCAGATAGCTTCTTCAGTGGCGGCGCTCGCAACGAACCTTGCAGTCGCCCTGGTGATCGGCCAGGACACCGAGCCCTGGATCTTCGCGGCCGCCATGGGACTGGCCATAGCGGTCGGCCTCGTGGGGTCCCTCCTCCTCATCAGGGATACGCCGGAACCCGAGGGCTACCGGCCGGATTCAGGCAGCTCCCTTCGGACGGCGGCCACCGAGGCTTTTGCCAAGAAACCCTTCCGCCTCTTCGTCGAGGCCCTCCTCCTCCTGTCGTTCGTGGCCGGCATGGCGAGATCCTTCCTCCCCGTCTACGCGAAGAGCGTGTTCGCCCAGGGCGACAATGTCATCATGGCGTACTCGCTCATGGGCAGCCTCGGGTCGATCGCGATGGGCCTCCTGACCCGGCTCCTGGTGGACAGGCTCGGGGCCAAGCCGCTCTATGTCATCTTCACGGCGGCGGCCGCATTGAGCCTCGTGCCCCTCGCCGTGGCCCCGGGGCCACTCGGAATCCTGAGCGGTCCGGCGGAGATCGCCATCTTCCTCGTGGTGACCAACTTCGTGTCCTCCTTCGGGCTGGCGGGTGAGGAGAACGCGGGACAGACCTATTTCTTCGCCATGGTCGAGCCGAACCGCACCCTCGATCTCGGTGTGGTGTACTTCCTCGTCTATGGTCTTGGGGGCGCCCTCGGTGCGGTGGCGGGCGGCTTCGTGCTCGATTTTCTGGCCGGCGCGGGCTTCGGCGCGGCTTCGGCCTATCGCATCTTCTTCGGATCCCTGCTCGTGATCCTGATCTGGGTCCTCGCACGGATGAGCCGGCTCGTACGCTTCGGCGCCGCCTCGATCAGGGAATCGCTGTTCGTCATGTTCTCCATCCGCGATCTGCGGGCATTCGATCTTCTGGCCCAGCTCGACCGCAGCGCCGATCCGGCCCAGGAAATCCGGCTCATCCACGACATCGGCGCTGCAACGTCCCGCCGCGCCTCGGAGCGGACCCAGGGCGCCCTCCTCGAGTACCTCTCCTCCCCCCGATTCGATGTGCGGCTCGAGGCGTTGATCGCCCTCGAGAACATGCCTCGCCTGGAGCGGAAGACCGAGGAAGCCCTGATCGCCGAGGTGGAGCGCCAGCCCTACACGACAGCCTTCGTGGCCGCGCGCATCCTGGGCAAGGCGCGCCGCGAGAGCCTGGACGACCGGGCCCTCCCCTGCCTCCGCCGCGCCGCCGAGGCCGAGGACTACATGCTGCAGAGTTCCGCCATGACCGCCCTCGCGAGGCTCGGCGATCGCGAGAGCGTCGGCCTGATCGAGCGGATCCTCGCCGGCGCCAGGAACGCCCGGGTCCTGATCTCCGCGGCCTATGCGCTCGAGCTCCTGCACAGCGAGGAATCAGTGCCCGTGCTGGTGTCGCGCCTGCGCCGGGAGGGCGGTCCGCCCTTTGTCAGCGACGAGCTCCTTCTCTCCACCGCCTCGGTCCTGGGACTGATGCCCCAGTTCTACGCCCTCTACACGGCCTTTCTCGACGACGAGGAATCGGGGCTGGCACTCCTCTCGGATGCCTCCGCCGAGCGCTTCGTCTCGGCGGGTCCGGGGGAGGCGCGGAGTTTCGAGGCGGCCTTCCGCCCCGCACTCGAGGCGATTCTCGGCGAGCCGCCGGACGGCGGCCCGATGAACGCGCTCATTCTCGGAGGTGTTCGGGAGGCCAGCGCGGCCGACCTCGTGCTCGCCGAGGCGGCACTCGACCCGGACCTGGCCTATCGCGGTTTCCGCTTCTTCATTGCCGCCTACGCTGCGCTGCGAGCCTGAGCCTCCGCGAATCCGGAGTCCCTCGCGCCATCAGGCCTTCAGTCCCCGAGCTCGATCCGTCGTTTCTCGGGATCCGGATTCTGCCGCCAGAAGACGGCCACGTTTCCGATGAGGGTCACCAGTTCGCTCGAGCTGCGGGCCGCCAGCTGGGCGGCAAGATCCCTTCTCGACTCCCGGAAATCGCCGAACCGGAGCTTCACCAGCTCGTGCTGATCGAGCAGCGTCCCGAGCCGTGCCACGAGGGCCTCGCTCGCCCCTGCGCGGCCGAGCGAGATGAGGGGACTCCGAGTCTGTGCCAGGCCCGAAAGCCTGCTGCGCTGCCGAGACGTGAGCATGTGCGGCTCCATCAGAAGGGAAGTCCGGCGAGAAGGCTCGCCAGCAGGGCCACCAGCCTGGAGCCCGCAACCTGCAGCAGCACGACGAGGACGAAGCCGGTGATGAGGCCCTGCAGGTAATTGACGATCCGGTTGCGGTAGATGAGCCGGTTGATCCTGTAGAGCACCGGGTTGAGGAAGGAGTCGACGACCCGCCAGAGCGGGTGCAGGGAATTCCAGCGCGCTGCATAGGCGATGATCCGGATGAGGGCGCAGACCGAAAAGAAGGTGAGAACGAAGGCGACCGCCGACCATGCGATGCCGAGCAGCATCGCAAGAATCACGCCAATGCTGATGTGGCCCGCGAAGGCGAGGGTCTTGAGAATCTGCCCCGCGAGCACCAGGATGGCGAGGGCGACGATCGGCGAAAAATCGAAGGTACCGGACCTGAGCGAGGGGAAACGGGAGAAGAACCCAAGATAGGGATCAACGGTCCGCTTCAGTATCTCCCCGCCCCTCCCGAGCTCGAGCTGGGGCACCCAGGAGATGATTACCCGCATCACGCAGAGGAAGAAATATACCGAAATGACGGCGCTCAGCACGCGCGCGATGATGGAGAGGACCACGACCGCCCCCTTTCAATTGGTTGCAGGGTTGATCTTGCCCAGCTCATCCATGGTCTGTTTGAGCTGCTCCGCGCTGAGCGCGGCATGGAGGCTCTCCTTGGCGGGATCGAAGGTGGGGTCCAGCGTGAGGGCCTCTTTCCAGAACTCCTCGGCCTTGGCATTGTCACCGTTCGCATAAGCCTCGAGACCGTTAAGATAGAGGGTATCCACCTTTTTCGCAAGATCGGCGCGGCCCAGATCGCCGAGGAGGAAGGAGGCCTGGATGGAGATGCGGTTGAGCGGCGTAAGCTGGGTAGTGAGATCCAGCGTGTAGTTCACGGCCACGCGCATCAGCTCGAAATCCACCGAGGAACCCACCGTGAGGCGCGGGTTGCCTCCCTTGATGAGGAGCCCGCCCTGCATGCGGAAGAAGCTGGTGACATCGATGAGGAATCCGCCGGCCACGGCCATGTTCTCCGACAATGCCGGATCCAGGAGGTTGATCGGCTTGGACACGTCGAGCGAGAAGGTCGTGGGCCGCAGCGGCGAATAGGCCAGGCCGAAGGAAGCGGTGGTCGGCAGGGGATCGCCGAGAACCGGGGGCCCGAGATTCTTGAGCGCAAGCCCGATGGAGAAGTTCTTGCCGCGCCAGTGGTCGAACTTGCCGAAGTCGAAGCGCGTGAGCATGCCGAGGTCGACCATTTCCCCCAGCGCGGAGTTGCCGGCGGTGGCTCCATTGGCGACATCGGGCACGGCGCGGTAGGCGAGTTTCCCCGTGGCTCCCACGGCGATGCCGCTGAAATAGTAGCCGGGGAGAAAATTATAGGAGACGTTGAAGCCGGCCATCGCCTCGGAATAGTAGCCGGCGCCCTGGCGGTCCCCGAACTGGTCGTAGGCGGTGAAGGGAAGGTAGAGCCATTTGCCCGCCGCGCCGAAGCCGAACTGCTTGGTCCGGATGGTGTAGACGGCGCCTTCGATCTTCGTGTCGGCGATCCAGTTGTTGTGATAGATGGCCAGCTCGGTGAAGTCGAGGGTGCTCGAGGCGGCTGGGTTGGCCTCGAAGTAGGAGGAGTCCTTGGAGACGGCGGTGTAGGCGGTGCCCATGCCTTCCTCAAGTCCGCCCATGGGGATGAGGAGGGAGCGGAAGGTGGTGAGACCGGTGTTGGGATCCGGATTCAGGAACTGGGAGACAGCCTGGTAGGTGTCGGGCAGAATCTGGGCGGCCAAACCGGCCCCGGAGAGGAGCAGTGCTCCGAGGGCACAGACGAGGACGGCTGTCCGCTTCATAGTTCTACCGGAAGTATACTATGCGTCCGGTCCCTTTTCTATATCGCGCTATCCGGCATGAAAATAAAGCGGAACCGAGGGCTGGGAGGTCTGCCCGTGCCGCGCCGTCCCGGGCCTGGCCGCACCCCGGCCGCGCCGGCCGCCGTGCGGCCAGGCCCCGCGCAGCCTAGTCCGCGGGAGAGACGCCGGCAGGCAGGGGCTCGTAACGCAGGAACTTCGTGCTGTGCGAGGCCCGCCCGCTGGTCGCGGAGCGCAGTTCGCCGGTAAAGCCGAAGAGCGACCGGAGGGGAGCCGCGCCGGTGACAAGCTGCATTCCGGCCCCACCCTCCTCGACGGATTCCACGCGCCCGCCCCGGCGCGCGATGGCCGCGGCCGCCTCCCCGAGCAGCTCGATCGGGAGCTCGATTTCTACGCTCATCACCGGTTCCATGACGATCGCCCCGGCCTCCCGGAGTGCCTTCCCCACCGCCAGGGAGGCGGCGATCTCGACCGCCCGTTCGCTGGCCTGGGAGAGATCGGCCGTGACGAGCTCCTCGACCAGGATGCCGACATCGTCCACGGGAAAGCCTCCGCCCGGCCCGACACTCAGGGCGGCCTCCGCTCCCCTCCGCAGGGCATCGAGCAGCTGTCGCGCGATACGCAGGCCCTCTGTCATGCTGATTGCGAGTCCGGAGCGGCGTTCGGCGGGGCTCAGTTTCAGCGCGACGGTCGCGCGGACCTGCTCTCCGCCGATATCCCGGTCGAATTCCTCCCGAGCGCGGGCGGGACGCGCCAGGACCTCCCGAAACGAGACCCGCGGACGCCCGATTCTCACATGGGCTCCACGCTCCCGCGCCAGACGCTCCGCCGCCACCTCGAGATGGAGCTCGCCCATGCCCGAAAGCTCGATCCGCCCGGTGAGGGAATCCTCCCGATACCGCAGCGAGGGGTCCTCGTCGACCAGCCGCTCCACCCCGGCCCGCACCGAGGCGCTGTCGGCCCTCGTCTTGGGCTCGATCGCGAGCGAGACGACGGGCTCCTCGAAATCGATGCCCTCGAACAGAATGGGCGCGTCTATGGCACAGAGCGTCGCCCCGGTCGCGCCCAGGCCCGGCCCCGGGGCCGACGCGGCCCTGGCGGCAGCGGAGCGCGGCGAGGCTGCGGGACCCAGCGCCACGGCGACGATATCCCCCGCGGCGGCCTCCTCGACCGTTTCAATCGAGTCGGCCTGGATGAGGAACAGCTTCACTACCCGCGCCGGAATGCCGCTCCGGGCATCGAGCACCCGATCCCCGGTCTTGATCGTCCCTGACCAGATCCGAGACCACGAGATTTTGCCAAAATGGGCATCCTCGGAGGTCTTGAACACCTGGGCGGAAAGGGGACTCTCCGGGTCCGACCGGCGCTGGCTCGGAAGCCCCGTGACCGGGTCCTTGCCTTCCGGCGGGCGGGCCTCCTCGGGAGCCGGAAGATAGTCGGTCACTGCGTCCAGAAGCAGGGCCGCCGCTCCATCGGAAAAGGCGCTGCCGCAGAACACCGGCGTCAGACGCCCCGAGAGCGTCGCCCGGCGAAGCGCTGCGCGCAGGCTCCCGGATTCGGGCTCTCGTCCGCTCAGGTAGTCGTCTGTCAGCCCCGACTCCTCGCCCTCGCTTCCCTCAGCCAGAAAGGCGATCAGACCTTCCCTCGCCCTCGCCGCGGGCTCACGCAGTTCCTCGGGGATGCAGCGTGCCGGCGCACGCGCGCGTGCCGGCCTTCCCGCTGCCGGATCGGAGGAAGAGCCCGCCTCGGAAGATGCTTCCACCTCCGTGAAGTCCCGTGCGACCATCTCCACGAGATCGATCACGCCGCGAAACCCATCCCCCTCGCCCCAGGGGAGCTGCACCGGAAACGCCCCCGGATCGAGAATGCGCCTCAGGTCCTCCGCCGTCCGTCCGAAGGAAGCGCCCCGCCGGTCCATCTTGTTGATGAAGGCGATTCTGGGAGCTCCGCGCCGCTGACATGCCCGGTACAGAGTCTCGGTCCGGGACTGGACTCCTGCAACGGCGCAGAGCACGATGACCGCGCCATCCAGGGCGCGGAGAGAGCGCTCGACCTCCGACGAAAAATCCACATGCCCCGGCGTATCGATCAGATTGATGCGAAAATCGCTGCCGTCCCGCTGCCAGCCGAGCTGGGCCGCGGCCGCCTTGACCGTGATGCCCCGCTCGCGCTCCACCGCCAGGAAATCGGTCGCCGTCGTGCCGGAATCCACGGCCCCGGGTGCCCTGATTCTGCCGGAGATATACAGCAGCCGCTCCGTTATGCTCGTTTTGCCGGCGTCGATATGGGCGAGTATGCCGATGTTGCGCAGAGGCCGCGGTTGCAGGGGTGCCATGGCAGGGGGATTATAATCCAAACCCGCGGCAGAATCACGAGGAGCTGTGAGGCCGGGCAGGGACTGGGCAGGTAAGCCATACGGCTCGGCGCTCATTCATGAAAAAAGGGCTGCCCATGCCGGACAGCCCCATGTGACGTTCAGGTTCGCGTTGCCACCGATAATGGGCGAAGGCCCCGTTGGCTGACGCGCCCTAGATACTT
>DATJQN010000251.1:0-6778 GCA_035505775.1 Rectinemataceae bacterium
TCCTCTCCTCGGGGGAGGTTGCTGCCCTGGTCCTGGTCGACGCGGTGTATCGCCTCGTCGAGGGCGTGATCAGGACGGAGTCCCTTGCGGACGAGAGCTTCGGGATCGGCACCGGCGCGGAGAGCCCCTCGGGGGCCGCGCTGCTCGAGTATCCCCAGTATACACGCCCCGCCGAGTATGCTAGTATGCAGGTCCCCGAGGTCTTGATCTCGGGTCATCATGCGAACATTGCCCGGTGGCGCCTGAGGGAAAGCATTCGCAAGACCCTGGCGTACCGCCCGGAGCTCCTTGCAGCCGCCGACCTTCCCGATGAGGTCAGGCGGCTGTTACATGAAATAGCGATCGAAGGGGGAATCCATGAACCTGATACAGAAGATTCAGGCAGAACAGCTTAGGTCCGATATTGCCCCGTTCCATGTGGGCGACACGGTCAAAGTCTACTTCAAGATCGTCGAAGGCAAGACCGAGCGCATCCAGATCTACGAGGGCCTCGTCATCGCCATGAAGAACGCCGGTATCGGGAGGACCTTCATGGTGCGCAAGATTTCCTACGGCGTCGGCGTCGAGCGGGTGTTCCCCCTCAATTCACCGCGCATCGACAAAGTCGAGGTCGTCAGGGCCGGAAAGGTCAGGCGGGCCAAGCTGTACTATATCCGGACCAAGATCGGCAAGAAATCCAAGGTCAAGGTCCTCCTTCCCTCGCGGAAGGAAGAGGCCGAGACCGCAGCTCAGGACTAGCTGCGATGCTTCGGCGCTGAGGCTCAAGGCGGCGACATGCGGACCGCGGGCCCGACCGGGGCGAATCTCCTTGTCAGTGGTGCCGGCCATGAGCGAGAGCTCAGGGCCGGCACTGTCGTTTCGGTGGAGGTGCTCGGGAAACTCGGGCCCGAGCTGTACCGGGTGAGGGCGGCCGGCCTCGTGCTCATTGCGAGGGCAGCGATTCTCCCGGAGGGCGGCAGTTTTCTCGCGCGCGCGGAGCGCAGCGAAGGCGGGATACTCCTGCGGGTCCTGCCCCCGCCGGCTGATGCGCTGCGCGCCCTGGTCGCTCCGGGCGGCGTCCCTCCCGATGCGGAATTCCGGCTGGCCGCCCTGGCCATGCTTCGGGAGGGACTCGTCCCCGAGGGCAACGCCCTGCTCCGCGTCAGGCAGGCGGGCGGTGCTGCGGACGGCCGTCGGGAGGCAGAGGCTGCTGACCGGCGCGAGGCAGCTGCCCGGCTCGAAGCCAAGGGAATCCCCGCATCGGATTCCTTCGTGGAAGCGATTGCCGGCTCGGGACAGCAGCCTTCAGGTGGTGGGCAGGACGGCAGGGGTCAGGAGCGGGGTTTCCGCAAGGGCGAGGGAGAAGCCCCAAGCCAGAGCCCTGCGACCGCGGCGGCCCAGGAGGAAACCGATCCCGACCCCACCGTCGGCTTCGATTTCGATGCCGGCTTCGAAGCGAGGGTCGAGCCGCGCTCGCTGCCCCGTCTCCTGGGCTCGGTGCTGAGGGCCCTGTCCACGCGGCACGGGGGCGGGGGTGACCAGCTCACGCTGTTCAACCATCTGCGCGGCCCCGAAGGTTCGTGGATCTACATCCCCTTTTCCTTCGATCTGGATGCGATTGCATTCGCCGGAAGCTTTCGAGTAAAATTGCCTTATATTGTCGGTGGACCCGCGCGGATCGAGGCGAGATTTCAGACGCAGCGGCGGGGCGACGACCATCGAAACGTGTGGAAGCTCGGAGTGGAGTTCGGCGGCGGAACCAAGGGCAGACTGAGGGTGAGCGTTGATGATCCCGCGACGCTCGAACGGGCCAAGGGGCTCTCGGGCGTTTTGAGCGAGGAGTTTGCCCCCTTCGGCTGCAGCCTGACCATTGAAAGCTTCGGTCCCGAGCCGGGTGCCGAGGGCCTGGATCGCGATGCCTGACAGCGCGACGGATCCGGGGCGGCCCGCTCGGGACAAGGCGGTGGCCCTGCGTTACTGGACGGGCCTGCCGGCGCCGTTCCTCGCGGCCAAGGCATCGGGACGGGCGGCGGCCAGACTCGTGGAGCTGGCGCGGGAGGCTGGAGTGCCCATTGTCGAGGACGAGATTCTCGCCCATGCCCTTTTCCCCCTGGATTTCGGGGACTGGGTGCCGGCGGAGTACTATGAGATTGTCGCGAGGGTCTTCGCCTTCGTGAAGTCAATAGAGGAAACATGAAGAAGAGAATCGCCCTGGATCAGATCAAAGCAGGCACCCGCTTCACTGAAGACGTCTATGTAGACGACAAGAACTTGCTCGTGCCCGCGAAGATCGCGGTGAAGCAGAAGGATATCGATGTCCTCAAGCGCTGGGGTGTCTCTCATGTTCTGACCGAAGGCGGCATCGTCGAGGATGAAGCCGCCCCGAAGGCCGAGACCGGGCAGGTCTCCATCCCCAAGCCTCAGGGTTTTGCCGGCAGCCGGGAACTCTACCTTCGTTATACCGAGCTGGTCGACCGGCTGACCCAGATCCATGCCACGATCCGGAAGGGCGAGACCGCCGAGTCCAAGTCCGTCGATCAGATCTCCCAGGGCGTACTCGCCCTTGTTCGGGAGGAGCGGGACGCCGCGATAGCGGCGATCCTGGGCTCGGAGGCGACGGAGCTCAACCCCGCACGGGCGGGAGTGAACACGGCCATCCTCTCCTGCGTCATCGGCATCACGCTCAAGCTCCCTCCCTACCGGCTCGCCTACCTCGCGACGGGGGCGTTGCTTCACGATATCGGCATGATGCGGATGCCCGACTCGATCGTGAAGAAGCAAGGCGGACTCACGGAGGATGAAGCCCAGAAGATTCGGGCCCATCCCCTGCTCTCGTACCGCATCATCACCAAGGAGCTGCTGTATCCCGACGATGTCGGGGTCATCGGGCTCCAGCACCACGAGCGCTGGGACGGAGAGGGATACCCCCGCCGGACGGCCGGAAAAGACATCGACGTGCTCGCCCGGATCGTCTCCGTGGCGGATGCCTTCGAGGCCATGGTCAGCGACAAGCCCTACCGCAACTCGATGATCGGCTATGCCGCCATGAAGGCCCTGCTTTCCGACAATTCCCGGCGCTTCGATCCCGAGATCATCAAAGCTTTCATAAAGAGCATGGGCATCTACCCGCTCGGGTCCACGGTGCTGCTGAACAACGCCGCGATCGCACGGGTGCTCGAGACCCATCCCGACGCGCCCCTGCGGCCCAAGCTGCGCATCATGGTGGACGAGTTCGGCAAGCGCTTCCAGGGAGAGGACGGGGACGTGATCGATCTCCTGGCGGAAAAGACCCTGTTTGTCGCCCGGGCCATAGATCCCAAGGAGTTCATGGGAGCGTGAGCGGACCGCGCGGGCTGCGCTCAACCGCCGCCATCGGCCGACATGGGGAGGATGTCGCCGCCGGATGTCTCGAGGCGGAGGGGTGGACGATTCTCGCCCGGAACTTCCGCGCGGGACCCGGCGAGATTGACATAGCGGCCGAGCGCGATGGCATACTGGGCATCATCGAGGTCAAGACATGGCAGGGGCTCGGCCAGGAGGATCTGGCCGACTCCATAACGCTGAAGAAGCGCCGAAGGATATTGGAAACGACTAAAATCTTCCTCGCCCGGCATCGAGAATATAGTAGGCTGCGGATTCGATTCGACGTGCTCCTGGTCCGGGATGGCCGGGTTGCCCGCCGCTTCGAGTCCGCTTTCACGGGAGAACCATGACGGGCCGAGAAGTATCGCGACCGAAGGATCTGGGCGTGGCACGACGCCCCACCGCTCGAAGCCGGCGACGGACGAGCGTGGAGGATCGCATCGCCGTGAAGGCGGAGCGCTCCGCCCGGATCCTGGAGCTCAAGGAAAAACTGGGCGACGATGCATACATGAACGGTGCGATTCTGCGCATCGCCACCGTGCTGAGCGCCCGGTTCACGGAAGGATATTTCGATGGCGGACGAACGACGAGATGACAAGGAGGGCCGACCCGAGCGCGAAAGCGGCCCGGGGGGCGAGGGCAGGACATCGGACGAGGGCCGGCGCCGCTTTGGCAGACGGCGACCCTTCAAGGGCCGCGGCAACGGCACGGGCGGGCGCCACTTTGGCGACAATTCCGGCCAGCCGCCGCGCGCGGAGGACAAGCGTGAACTGCCGTCCTGCCCGCTCTGCGGAAAGCCCGTCTACGATCTCTCCACCGCGCTGTCGGCGAACAAGGAAGCCGGCGAGCCCGCGCATTTCGACTGCGTGCTGGAGCGGGTTGCCGTGGCGGAGGGACTCTCGCCGCAGGAACGCCTCGTGTATCTCGGCTCGGGCACGCTCGGCGTGATCGAGTTCAAGGACAAGAGCGAGAGCGCCTTTGTCGTCAAGCGAAGGATTCCCTGGGAGACCGAGAGCGAAAAAAAGGAGTGGAGGAAGAATCTCTCCTCCCGCATAGCCAACCTCTGAAGATCCGGGCTCCCGACGAACCGGTTCCGGACTCCACGTGCCGGAAGCCCGATGCTTCGAAACCCTTTGTAACTTGACGATTCTCGACACTCGTTCTACGCTGACTCTCCGACGATCGATGCAGACCGCTGCATCGGTCATGGCGGCCGCGCCAAAAAGGAGGCTCGGGCCGCTCGTCGCAGAACTCTCAGGTTCATTCAACGCACAGGGAGAATCTCATGAAACTCGAACTTCGGAAGGGTGTTGACATCCTGACGCAGCTCGGCGGAATTGTCAGCTACGCCGATGCCCGTCGTCTGCTCGATGGACTGATGAACGATCGCAACAAGCGCAAGCTCGCGGCCATCCGGAACGAGGAGGCGATTCTGCGGATCGCCAACGCCGCGGCCATCCTCGGCCCAGCTTCGCTGTGGGTGAACACGGGCTCGGAGGAAGATCTTCGCCACGTGCGGCACATGGGGATCGAGTCGGGCGAGGAGTTTGCGCTCGGTCTTCCCGGACACAGCTGCCATTTCGATCTGCCCGAGGACCAGGGACGGATGGTCGACAAGACTTTCTACATCGTCAATGAGGGCGAGGAGGTCTCTTCGAGCGCCAAGCGCATGATCCGTCGCGAGGCGTTGAGCTACATCGAGTCGTATTTCAAGGGCATCATGGCGGGCAAGGCCATGCTCCTCTCCTTCTGGAACCGCGGCCCCGTCGGCGCCGCCGCCTCGGTCCCGGCGCTCATGATCACGGACTCCTGGTACGTCGTGCATTCGGGCAACATCCTCTACCCCTCGGCCTACGAGACCTTCGACCGGGAGGTGGAGCGCGCGGGCACTTTCTTCACCAACACGCACAGCATGGGTCGCTTCTCGAGCGAGGACATTCCCAAGGCGCGCATCTTCATGGACCGCAGCTGGTTCACGACCTTCTCGATGTTTTGCACCTATGCGGGCAACACCCTGATGCTCAAGAAGGGCAACCATCGCTTCGCCGTCGATCTGTGCACCTACTTCCGCGTGGGCGAGCAGCTCTCGGAACACATGTTCATCACGGGCCTGACCGGACCCGGCGGAAGGAAGACCTACTTTGCCGGGGCCGCGCCCTCGGGCTGCGGCAAAACCACAACCGCCATGGTCGGCACGGATTTCATCGGCGACGACCTCGCCCAGATCTGGATCGCGGATGACGGCACGATGCGGGCGGTCAACCCGGAGATCGGCGTGTTCGGCATCGTCGAGGACGTGAACCGCGAGGGCGACCCGATACTCATGAAAATCCTCCGCGGCGAGAAACCGGCCGAGGTGGTCTGGTCCAACGTCCTCGTCGATGCGAAGGGAGTCCCGCACTGGACCGGACATGGAGAGCCCATCCCCGAGCGTGGCAGGAACTGGCTGGGCGAGTGGACACCGGCGAGCGTGGACGCCGAGGGCAAGCCCGTCCCCATGTCCAACCCCAACGCCCGCATCACGCTGCCCTGCGGTCCGATCGACAACTACAACCCGACAATGGCGGCGGATCCGGCCGGTTGCCCCATCTCCGTCATCACCTACTCGGGGCGGGACTCCGACACCATGCCGCCCGTCTGGGTCGCGAAGGATCCCGATCATGGCGTGGTGATCGGCGCTTCCATCCTTTCCGCAGCCACGGCCACCGAGGTGGGGGCAAAGGGCGTCAGCCGCCAGCCCTGGGCCAACGCACCCTTCACCCCCGGCCCGGTGGGCGACTACATGTACGCGCAATTCCAGTTCTTCAACTCGCCCACGCTCAGGACGAAGCCGATCATGGCCGGGCTGAACTATTTCCTGACCCACGGGGCGAGGGGAGGGGATCCCGGTTCCAGAAAACTCCTGGGCGAGAAGCGGGACGTGAAAGCCTGGCTCACCTGGCTGGAACGCCGTGCCCATGGCGAGCTGAAGGCGATCGGGACTCCCATCGGCCACATACCGCTCTACGAGGACCTGCGGGCCATCTTCGCCGAGACGATCGGCAAGGACTACCCGAGGGAGCTCTACGCAAGGCAATTCTCCTTCTATGTCGACAACATCCTCGCCCGGATCGAGCTTCAGAAAGAGGCATACGGCAAGGAGGCTGCCTGCCCTTCGCGCCTCTTCGAGGTCTACGAAGAGCAGCGTCGGGGGCTGGAGGAGCTGAAACGGGAGTTCGGCCCGATTGTGAGCCCGGAGCAGCTCGAGAGCAGGGGCGGCAGGACCTAACTGAGCACCGCGAGCGCATCAACCTTTGACGGCGCCCGCGCACCGCGGGCGTATCAGCCCTTGACGGCGCCCGCGCGCCGCGGGCGGCTCAGCCTTTTACGGCGCCCGCGCGCCGCGGGCGCATCAACCTTTGACGGCGCCCGCGCACCGCGGGCGCATCAGCCCATG
>DATJQN010000252.1:0-15022 GCA_035505775.1 Rectinemataceae bacterium
CGGTCTCCTGCTGGGACATGAAATCGTCCGGGTAGGTGATGTGCTGGATCATCCCGCCGTCTTTGACGGCTCCGTACTCTTTGATCAGCTGCTCCGCACCTCGGACTTCGTCTTCAGACTGGGATACCGTGCCGGTGACGACGCCGACATGGTACTTTGCCGATGCGGCGAAGGCGCCGGTGGCAAACACGAGGGCGAATGCCAAGGCGACGATCGCGAACTTAGCGACTCGATTCATACTACCTCCTTGGGGATAAGAAAACCAAATGCCATATTACCGGCGCGCTGTTGGGCGTCAAGCGGAAAAATGCAACATTAACCGGTTCAGGTGGCCGGCTCGATCCGAAATTTGGACCACTTGGTTCAAAATGCGAAATTGCCGTCAAATTGTAGGAGCCTGCCCTTCGCCCCATCCATGCTTCAACTCGGCCGGTGGCTTTCCAGATCGACCCCACGCGGGTATGATTAAAGAAGTCCAATTGGTTCGGAGGAGCGGTGCGGGTTCTACCGAAGCGCTTTATAGACGAGTTCTTTCTCTACTCGAGCCAGTTCGTCGTCTTTTTCATCCTCATGCTCTTCATCACGCCGGCGGCGGACTCCCTTCGGCCGGCGGCCCTGTTCATCGTTGCCGGCTTTCTGATCATCCAGATCCTCCTCTTGGTCGGACAGGGCCACAAGCTCATCCTCCGTGTTCTCTTTTCCTTCATAACCCCCGCCGGCTACGATCTCGTTCGTATTCTGGCCGGCAGCTTCCTCCCCTATGACATGGCCAACGTGTTTCTCTGGGCCGCAGCCCTGTATGTGGGGCTCTTCCAGTCCCTCGCCCTCGGGGCGCGCACGCGCCTGCTCAAGCAGGCGGCAGAGACACTGCTGGCCCTCGGGGCCGTATTGGTGTTTGTCTTCTTCTATTTCTATCTCGATCTGCACGTCGGGCTTGCGCATCGGCTCGCCGCCGGGACCATTACGGACGCTGCCTATCAGGCGGCGCTCGACATCCACGCCTTCCCCCCCGCGTTCATCGCCTTCCTCGAGGCACCCCAGAACGGTTTCATGGTCTTCGGCGCGGGCTATTTCGGAATAATGCTGCTCGTGAGCAAGGTCCGGGTGGTCAATCTTCGGACGCGAATCGGCCGGCTTTTTGACAGCATAAAGATCGACGAGGCGCCGGGAAGCGAGCGCGCCGAAGGCCAGCAGGCGATAGTCACCGTCCTCTCGGCGGACATCAGGGATTTCACCGGTCTCGCCGAACGGGTCAGCCCGGATCGCGCGGTGGCCATCCTCAACCGCTACTACGCGCTCTGGGCCCTGGCGGCCGGGGCCCACGGGGGACGGGTCGCGGGCATGGTGGGGGACTCAGTGCTGATTGTCTTCGGCCTGATCGGAGAAAAGGACGCGGCTGAGCGGGCCCTTGCCTGCGCGGACCAGTTCGTGGCCGAGCTCCCCGGCCTCAGGGATGATCTCCAGTCTGCCTCTCTGCCCGCCCCGACGGACGTGAGTATCGGGATCCATTCCGGACCGATTATCGCCGGGGAACTCGGCGTCCAGGGCTCGCGCAGACTTGGCATCTTTGGGGATGCCGTGTCCGTCGCCGCGCGGCTGGACTCGCTCTGCCGGGAGTTCAAGCAGGACCTCCTGGTCTCCCAGCCTGTCTTCCGCCAGCTCAGTCTGGACAGCCAGGCCAAGCTCGTCCGGATCGGGGAGGTCCTTCTCAGGAACAGCACCCAGCCGGTCCCCGTCTACGGCAAGAAATAGGGCGGCCCCGGAACCCTCCGGCCCCAAGACGGGCCCCCGGATCAGGAAGTGCCGAGCACGTGACGCTTGACCTTCTTGGTCGTGGTCTCTTCCATGGGGCTGCGCAGCACCGTGATTCTGCTGATCTTCTGATAGGGCAGCAGGTGCTGGTTGACCTCTTCAACTACTCGGCGAACCGATGACTCGGCGGCTTCCCAGTCCACACCTTCCGGGGAGGATTTGTCATCTTCCCGACCCGCCCTCGCCCGGAAATGATCCACGCTCGGGTACAGGAGAGCCTCGATTCCTTCGCTCTGGGTCTTTGCGTCTTCTATATACCCCCGTACGAGCACCTGCTCGACCTCTTCGAAGAGTTGGAACCGGTTTTCGATCTCCTCGGGATATACGTTCTTGCCGCCCTCGGTGACGATCATGCTCTTGGCCCTTCCCGTGAGGTACAGGTAGTTCTGGCCGTCGAGGTAGCCGAGATCGCCGGTCCTGAACCAGCCGTCTTCAGTGAACATGGCGGCCGTTTCCTCCGGCATCTCGTAGTATCCCATCATGACCATCGGTCCCTTGACCGCAATCTCGCCCACCCCGTTCTCGTCGGGATCCAGGACCTTCATTTCAAGTCCGGGAATGATCCGTCCGACGCTTGTCTCAATATAGGCATCGGTCGGGTTGAGGGTGAGAATCGGGGATGTCTCGGTCAGGCCGTAACCCTGGACGAAGTCTATTCCGAGCTGGTTGTAGAGCCTGAATATGCTCGGGGCCAGCGGTCCGCCTCCCGATATGCAGATCCGGATGGTGGCCAGGCTTGCCTTATCGAGAATCGAATGGAACATATGCTTGCCCGGGTTGACCCCGGTGACTTTCTTTATGAGGCCGGACAGGGACATGAGGGCCCGGATGAGTCCGTAGACCAGGACTCCCTTTTCCCGAACGGCCTTCAGAATGCCCCCCAGCACCTTGTTGAACAGGAGCGGCACGCCGAGGAACATCGTGATCCTGGCCTCTTTCAGGTCCTTGAGTACCTGCTTGATCACCATCCGCTTGCCGAACACTATCTCCGCGCCCACCGAAATGGCCTCGATGAACACCGCGAGCATGGTGTAGGAATGGTGGATGGGTAGGAGTGCGTAGAAGACGTCGCTCGCATAGATAGGAAGATTAGCCTGGGCGAGCAGACAGTCCGCCACGAAATTCCTATGGCTTAGCATGACGCCCTTGGGGCTGCCCATGGTTCCACTCGTGAACAGGATTGCGGCAAGATCCTCCTCCCGTGCCTGGTCAAATTCGGGAGCTCCCGGCGCATCGAGTTCATATACATAGCCCGGCTTGCCGGGAGCGAGCGAATAGCAGGCCTTGAGTCCCGGGCAGGCCGCCTTGAGTTCGGCCCACTTTTCCTCGTCGCAGAAGAGGGCGCTCGCCCGTCCGGCGCGTACGAGGTTGGCCATCTCGTCGAGACTCAGCTGATAGTCGATGGGGACGACGATACAGCCGGCGAAGAGTGCTGCAAGGTAGGCGACGGCCCATTCGGGGCTGTTCTTGCCGGTTACCGCGACCTTGTCCCCGCGCCCGAGCCCGAGGGCCCGTATGGCCCTCGCGGCCCGCTCAATGGCGGCAAGCGCCTGCGAGTAGCTCAGGCTGACACGATCGGGCTCGAACACGGTGAAGCAGGCCCGATCGGGGAATCGCCGGGCCGTGAGCCTGAACAACTCCGGAAGCGTCGGCCACTGACCCGTGAACACCGTACCCCTATAGTCGTTCAGGAATTCCCAGGGCATCGTTCGTTCGCTTGACATAGACACCTCGTCAACCCGACCTTTGCGTATCCGGCTCGGTCGTTTCAGGGATAGGATAGTCGTGCACAGGCACCGTGCGCATGCTCAGGTAACCTGTTTAACCCCTCGGTGTTGTTTCTGGCAAGGGAGAATCATGAAGAACGTCCTGAACGCTGGTCCTGGGCTACCGCCTCCACGACCGCCTCTCCGCCGGCTGCGGGCGATCGCGGCAGTGACGGCCCCGGCCCTGCTCGTCCTGGTTCTCGGTTCCTGCGCCTCCTCGGTCGCCGCGGCTCTCGGCCCCGATGGAGGCGCGAGCATCTCGGTCTCGGCGGCCGTTCCCGCGCTTGTCGCGTCGAAGCTCCGGGCGCTCGCGCAAACCGGCGAGACAGCCCCCCTGTTCGATCTGGCCGCCATTCGCCGTTCGCTCGCGAAGGAAGCGGGTGTCAGCGTTCTGTCTTTGAGCTCGGGCTCTCCCAACTCCCTGCAGGCGAACTTTTCCGTCGCCAGCCTTTCCCGGCTCGCCGCGAGCCCCGAGCTGCAGAACACCGCCCTGCTTACGCCCGAGCGCGGCCCCGGCTGGACCGGTATTCGTATCCGGCTCGAGCGCGGCGAGGCCTCGGCGCTCGCGAAGCTCTTCCCCGGCATCGATCCCTACATACTGGATGCCCTGTCTCCCCCGGCGCTCGAACAGGATCCGGTGAGTGCGGACGAATATCGGACGATGCTGACCAGCGTGCTGGGACAGAAGGCCATGTCCGAACTCGACTCCACCCGCGTCTCCGTCAGCCTCACGGCTCCCGCGACTGTACTGGAATCGGGCGGCGGCGAGCTTCACGGAAAAACGCTCGAGCTTTCCCTGCCGATCATCGACATCCTCGTCCTCGAGAAGCCCGTCGAGTTCTGGCTGCGCTGGAAGAGCTAGGCGGCAAAGAGCGCGCGGGGCCTCTGCAGATAGGGCCTCGACCGACAAAAAACCGGAAGGCACCGCGCTGCGGGACCTTCCGGCTCTCGGCTTCGAAGTTTTTAACTTTGTATTTTTACCTCTATTCTGAAATGGCGACCCTTCCCGGGGAACGGCCGCTTTTTTTACCTCAACTTTTTTACCTTGTCCTCTACGGACACGATCCATAGTGCAGGAAGTGTGCCAACGCCTTGGATCTTTCGAAGATTCAAACAGGAAACGCCGACGGATAATTGTTTATCTGATAGTATTTTGCAAAGAGCGTCAAACCGCCATTCCAGGCTCGTGGTTTGTCCCACGAGCTGGGGATGTGCGCTTTGGCGCACTATTCTTGAGAAAAACGATGTCCCATTCTTGGAGTTTCTTAATAGATAACTATTTACCCGATCTGTGCCTTTCTGTGGTATCTGTGCCGAATTTCACAGCCCGGCATCAGGCCCTTCCTCCGGCCCCTCACCATCCCGACTCATACGCAAACGTTTGTTGAGTGCGGTCCTCGAAAGCCCGAGCATGTCGGCTGCGATGCCCTGATTTCCCTTGGCTCTGCGCAGCGCCTCTTTCATCAGCTGGTCAGTGGCCTCTCGAATACTGGGCAGGCGGTCCCAGCCGGAAAACAGCGTACGTTCGCCGCCGCCGGTGCTTCGCTCGCCCTTCTCACGCAGCGGCGAGCGGATCTTCTCTCGGAAGCTCTCGAGCGCGAGCGTATTGCCCTTGCTCCGACTGACGGCATCGTAGACCATCGACTCCAGTTCGCGCACATTCCCGGGAAAGTCGTAGGACTCGAGAAGAACCACGAGCTCGTCCGGGATCGCCGGCGCGGTCTTCCTCCCGAGCCGTCCGGCGGCGAGATTCGAGAAGTGGGCCAGCAGAAGGGGAAGATCCCCCATGCGATCCCGCAGCGGAGGCAGTTCGACGAGGTGGGTCTGAAGGCGATAGAAAAGGTCGAGCCGGAAGCTGCCAGCAGCGGATGCGCCCCGCAGGTCCCTGTTGGTGGCCGTGACGACCGCCGCGCTCGAGGCCTTGGGCAGATCGGAACCGAGAGGATAGTAGCGCTTGTCTTCGATGAGCCGGAGCAGCTTCACCTGCGATCCCGAGGACAGCTCGCCGATCTCGTCCAGAAACAGCGTCCCGTCCTCGGCACGCTCGATCAGCCCTCCCCGGTCGGTATCCGCGCCCGTAAAGGCGCCCTTGCGATGTCCGAAGAGCGAGTCGGAGAACATGGTGTCGTCGAGGCCCGCAATGTTGAGGCTTACGAGCTGCCCGCTGCGCCCCGAAAGCAGGTGGACGGCCTCAGCGATCAGTTCCTTGCCGGTGCCCGATTCCCCGATGACCAGGATGGGTTTCGGGGAGGCCGCAACCGTCTCGACATAGCGCAGGACGCTCAGCATCCTTTCGTCGCGGGTGACAATCTTCGAGAAAGCGGCGGACTGCGGAGGCTTGGCGGAAAGCAGCGTGTTTTTGAGCGCCGAGTAGTCCCGCTGCAGCTCCCTGATCGAGAGCGCGTGCCGGATGCTGGCGATGAGTCGGCCGGTCTCCGCGGACTTGGGGACGTAATCGAAGGCCCCGTGACGCATGCATTCGATGGCGCTGTCCAGGTCGCTCACCGCCGTGGCCACGATGACCGGCAGCTCGGGATGACGCTCGCGGGTCTCCTGGAGGATCCGCTGGCCGGGCAGCATGGGCATCAGGAGGTCGAGCACCATCACCGAGATGTCTCTCCCGGAGATGATGGAGGACACTGCGAGCGGATCGTCGCAGGTCACGACATCGGGGAAGCCCTCGAAGCGCAGGAGCCGCTCCATGCGCTTGAGGACGTCGGGATCGTCATCCACGATGAGAATGGGTGGCCTGATGGAATCGCTCATGTTCTCTGCTCCTGCTCCGCCGCGGCGGCGGGCAACACGATTCTCACCCTCGTGCCGGCGCCGGGTTCTGATTCTATCTCGATGTCGCCGCCGCGCTCACGGACAATGCCGAGCGCCACGGGCAGCCCGAGCCCCGTGCCGCCCGAGTCCTGCTTGGTGGTGAAGAAGGGCTCGAACAATCTGCTTCGCACCTCGGGCGCGATCCCGCTGCCCTGGTCGCTGCACTCGAGCACGACAACCGCCCTGAGGGGATCGGCAAAGGCCCGGAACCGTACGCCGGCCTCGCAGTTTTCGAGGGACTGTAGCGCATTCTCGAGGACATTGACTGCCACCTGGGTCATCTTCTGGAAGTTCGCCGTGACGGGAGGCAGACCCCCGGGCGCCTCCAGCTCGAAGTGCTTGGTCCGCCGCTCGATGAGCGGCGCAAGGAGCCGCGCCGCGTAGGCGGCCACATTCGACAGGTCCACATTTTCCGGCGGCGACGACGAGCTGTCTCGGGCGTAATCCTTGAGGTCCTCGACTATTTTCTTGATCTGCCGGCCAGCGTCATAGGTATCGCTGACCAGCTCGGGCATGTTGGCGAGGAGCTCGGGCGCGCTCCACCCCCGGATGCTGAATCCCCCCGACTCCTCCATGAGCCGCCGGACTATGGGAGACAGCTCGGTCCAGATCTCCGAGATGATGGGCAGATTGCGCAGCACCGCGTTGTTGGGAGTGTTGATCTCGTGCGCCACGCCTGCCGCGAGGACGCCGAGGGTCTTCAGCTTTTCCAGCTCCGCCACGGTATGTCGCGTCTCCAGCAGTTCCTCGACCGCGCGACGCAGACTCACTTGCGTATCGACCCGTGCGAACAACAGCTCCGTCGGAGCCAGTTTGGGCAGATAATCGCTCGCCCCGGCGCGAAACGCCTCGCCGACGATGTCCGGACTTTCCCGATCCGTCATGATGATGATGGGGAGCTCCCCGAGCTGGCGCTGCTCGCGTATGCGTTCGCAGGCGCGCAGACCGGCCCGGCCAGGTCCCGAGGCGTCGAGAAGGACCAGGTCGATGCCGTGCATCGTGCGGGCCCGCTCGGTCGCCAGTTCCATGGAAACGGTGGGCAGGACGGCATACCCCCGCTCCTCGAGATAATGCTTGAGGGCCTCCAGGAAAACCGGGTCCTCGTCGGCGACGAGCACCCGGCCCCGTCTCTTGCCGTCGTCGGCCGTCTCGGACAGGTCGACTCGCGCCTCTCCGGCACCGAGGATGCTCGAATCGGCGGCGCGCGGCGGCGCGGGGAAGAGGGAAAGCTGTCGTCCGCGTTCCCGCTGGTCGAAGGACCAGGCAGCCCTCCGGGGAAGCCTGACGTGAAAACGATTCTGGCCCTCCGCGCGCTCGTAGGACAGTCCCCCGCCCAGGCGTTCCGAGAGCAGTCGGGTCACGAGAAGCTCCAGACCCGGCCCCACCGTCTCGAGCCCTTCGATGCCTATCCTGCCCATCCCGCGGGCGAGAACTTCCTCGGGAAGTGCCGGGCCCAGTCCCGAAATGATTATGTGGGCGTCGTCCTCGTCGCCGTAGCATTCGATGCGAACGCTACCCGAGGGGCTGCGCCTGAGCGTATCGCTGAACAGGTTGTAGACGATCTGCTGAACGGCACGGATGTTGCTGAGCATCTCCATATCCGGGAGCGACCGCTCCACGGCGATATCCTTGCCTGCTGCGAGATACGAACTCACGCCCGTGGCGCCGTCTATGGCCTCTTTGAGGGAAAAGCGCTCCACGGCCAATGCGACGTCTCCATGCCGAAGCTCGGAATAGGTGGCTATCGTGGAGACGCTGTTGAGCAGTCGCAGGGCCTCGGCCTGGATGAGCGACGTCAGCCGCCGCTCCTCCGGACTCGAGCGGGCACTGAGCAGCGAGTCGAGGCGGTCGACCAGTCCGATGATCCCATACAACGGCGAACGAAATTCCTGGCTCGAGGTGACGAGGAATTCCTCTTTCACGGCGTTGGCCCGTTCGAGCATGGAGATGGACCGGTGCTGCTCGGCTTCCTTCTCTACCCTCATCGAACTGACCGTGTCGGAGATGCCGTACGCGAGGATGAGCACCTGGATCAGGGCGCCGACCTGCTCGCCCTTGGACCAGAAGAGATCGAAGTTGACCGCTGCGAATCCAAGGATTCCCAGCTCCGCCGCCCCGGCCCCCACCAGCACGAAGAGCCATGAAGCCAGGAAGTAGTAGGCCCGGCGTTCCCGCAGCGCGGCGCAGCGAATCGCGGCAATAAGAACCACGAGGAGGGAAAACAGCAGCGCGATTCCGCCCGCCCGCATCGAGCTGCGGAAGTCGAAGAGCGCGAGACTCAGCAAGAAAAGCGGTACGAGGCCGGCGCAGAAGAGAAGCAGCTTGTCGAGCAGGGCCGCGTTCTTTCGCGTGTCCATGTACGATCGGGCGAAGAGCGCCATGCCTGCGGCCATTACCCCGCCAAAGAACGGCGTACCGCGGTGTTCCATCCACACGTTGCCCGGCCAGAGAAACCATGCGCCGGCGCCGTTGGCGGCAAGGACATAGAAGAACAGGCCCACCAGATAGACCAGATAGGAGGCGTAGGGGAGCTCCCGGAGCGAGATGACCAGGAACAGGGTATAGATGAAAACCGCCAGCACGACACCAAGGACGAGTCCGACGAAGGCGGTATCCGTCGCGTCCGCGCGTATGAAGTCGTAGGCGTCCCACAGCGAGGCCCGGATCCTGAGGGTCTCCTGCGAGGAGAAGCGCAGGTAGACGGTCTTCACCTCGCCCGGGCCGATGGTGAGCCTGAACAAAAAGTCCGAAAGGGCATGCCCCTGCGCAGTGGAGGGTTGGGCCGCCTCGGCAGTCTGGGTCTCGGCCCGGCCCTGGGGATCAACGATATAGGCCGTGATCGAGTCGGTGTAGTTGGGCCCGGCGGCAATGATCCACGAACGGTCCGAGGCCGCGCTCCTGACGGTAAAGCTCAGCCAGACCGCGGTGTCGGTGAATCCCCGGTTGAGATCGGAAGGCCACCGGAGCGGCCTGAACCAGTCCGGATTCGCTATGAAGCCCAGCTGCGAGGGCGCATCCTCGGGGCCGTGCTCGTCATGGATGAGGGAGAACCGTGCAACGTCGACGTGGGTTGTGTCGTCGCGAAGTTCAATTACCGGGATGGACGCGGAGTCGTCCTCGCCCGACGGCTGGGCGCCGATGCCCACGGCCAGGAGGGCCAGGGACGTGAGCACAGCCATGGCTCGATATCGCATGATCGACTAGCAGTATCGGACGTCGCGCCGCCGAGCGCCAGCCCCGGCAGAACCCCGGGTCACAGCATCGGAGAACCGTCTACGGATTCTAGACTCCCCCTCCGGCCGTCATCCACCATGGTCTCACCGTGCCCATCCTGAGAAGTTCGCGCAACGCGGCCACGATCCCCGCCCCTCCCTCGCCCTTCACCATCTCGGTCGGGAGATCGGCCTGCGAAACCCGTCTGCCCACGGCATCGAGCGAATGCGCATCCGACCCGGAAATCACGTTCAGGTTTCCCGAGAGTTCCGGTCCGACCGGATTCATCCCCTCCACGGCGTCATAGGGCCCCGGAGGAAGGAAGCCCAGCTGGCTCGATACGGAGAACAGGGGCCGGTCGACATGGGCGGGAATCACGAGAGCACCGGCGTCGGCGGCATCGCGGCAGAGATCATCGAATCCCCGCAGAAGGGCGGATCCAAGGTAGTGTTCGGGCAGGCCGAGCACGACATCATCAGCGTCCACGACCACCTGATCGCCGAGTCTCGCCGGGTCGAACCGCAGGTCGGGGAGGCTCTTGCCCAGCAGTTCTCCGAAAGCCAGGGCCTCTTTCACGGTACCAAAAAGGCAGAGCAGGTGCACTTCCTCAATGCTGCATGCCTCGACGCCGAACAGGGGAAGTATGCCCTCCCGCCTGCAGGCAGTCTCGAAGGCAGGGCAATTGAGCGCGGAATTGTGATCCGTCAGGGCAAGCACGTCGATGCCGAGAGCCCCGGCCCTGCGGGCCAGGGCCGAAGGCGACATCTCCAGGGAGGCGCAGGGAGAGAGACAGCTGTGATTGTGCAGGTCAATGCGCGCGATCATGGTGTCGCCGCGGGAACCGCGGATGCTCCTCAGCGCCCCGGCCGGGCGCCGGAGTTCAGGGCCTTCCACAGCCTGCCGGAAACCTCGAACTGCGAGAGTCCCGTACGGTAGACAGCAAGGCGCTCCGAGCTGGCTGCTTCTATCATGTCCGGGGCCGGGTCCCTGCCGTTGCAGATGACGACGGCCGCGAGGTCGAGCATGCTCGCAACGGCCACGGTATTGCGGTGGGCTTGTATCGTGACGAGGACGGAGCCCGGGCCGGCATGAGCCATCACGTCGGAGAGAAGATCCGAGGTGTAGCCCGCCGTTATTTCCCTGTCTTCGCATTCACCCTGCACGGATGTCGCCTCGACAAGTCCGCACAGATCGCTCGTCCTCATGAAGGCCTCCTGTCCATGGTCATCTCCGCGTTCCGGATCCCCGCGATGCGCCGGCAGCATTATGCGAGGTCCAGAGCAGCGGCACAAGACTCGGCCGTGCTTGTGGACCCCGGGAAACGGTCCTATAGTATCCCCTATCCCGGAAGGAGGACGAGCCGTGGCGCGAGTGACGATCAACGACGTTGCCAAAAGAGCGGGCGTCTCGCACACCACGGTGTCCTGGGTCATCCATGACGATCCTCGAATCACCCGAGAGACCAAGGCCAGGGTTCTCGCCGCCATCGGCGAGCTCAGGTACCATCCGAACCTGTCCGCGCGGTCCCTCGTGTCGGGCAAGACCGGCGTGATCGCCGTCGTTGCCTTCTTCTTTTCGACCCTCTTCGAGCTGGAGATCATGCAGGGAGTCGAGCGCTGCCTCGACTCGCGATCCGTCCCCTCCAACATACATCAGTACGCGACACGGGGCTCGCGCGAGCGCAAGGAGGAGATCTTCCGCCAGATACTCTACGGCCGTCGAGCAGACGCCGTCATCTGCCTGAGCCTCCGGCCGAGCGACGAGCTGCTCGAGGAGTTCCATGCCGCCGGCGTTCCGCTGGTGCTGGTCGAGGAGCGGGCGCCCGGAGCGATATCGGTGAAGACCGACAATCGCGCCGGGGCACGGCTCGCCGTCGACTACCTCGTCTCGAAGGGACGGAACCGGATCGCGCTGGTGGGGGACAGGACCTCCGGAGAGGAGATCGGCCTGAGCCCGCAGGAACGGCTTCAGGGCTATCTGGAAAGCCTGGCCTCCGCCGGCCTGCCCTACGAACGGCAGCTGGTCACGGATATCGCGAGTTTCGACGTCGAGGGAGGGAGGGCCGCCCTCTCCGGCATACTGGCGAACGGCGGCAGGCCGGACGCCGTATTCAGTTCGGGCGGCGATCTCGTGGCGCTCGGAGTGATCGCCGAGGCCAGGGCTCGGGGCCTGCGGGTGCCCGAGGACCTGGCCGTGATCGGCTTCGACGATTCTTTCGTCGCTTCGCTGGGTACGCCCGCCCTGACTACGGTCCGCCAGCCACTCCAGGAAATGGGGTCCACGGCCATTGGCCTGGCGCTCGACTCGCTTGAAGGCCGTGACGTTGAAGATTGCATCTTCGAACCCCATCTCGTAATTCGCGCCTCTGCCTGATTTCCCGCGAGGGGGCGGAGTTCGGTCGGAACCTGCGGCACAGGGCCTGAGACCCGCCGTGAGAAGATCTTGCGGGATCGTCGTTTTCACGTTAAAATTGACAGCACCATGGGACGCAGGCATGCACATCCTCTTTGACCATCTCGGATACGAAGCAGGAGGACCCAAGCGGGCCTTCCTGCAGATAGCCGAGCCCGGAAGTCCTGAGCTGGGGCCGCTCGAACCCGGGTCTGCCCTTCCCGAGGCCGGCAGGGGGCTGCGTGACGACGAGGCCCTTGCCTTTGAAATCCGTGCCGAGTCGGGGAGCCGGGTCTTCTCCTCCGTCGCGGGCCCAAGCGTGCTCGTCCCCGGATGGAAGGGCAGGCGCTTTCGTGTCTTGGATTTCGATAGTCTGGATATCATCGGAAACTATCATCTCCTCGTTCGGCTGCCGGGAGATCGACTCCTTGTCGGAGGCCCGCTGCGAGTGGTCAGGGACCCGCTGATCGAACGGGTCATCCCCGACCTGCTGTTCCACATCAAGTCGATGCGCTCCTCGGGGGCGCATGATCGAAGGGACTTCGCCCTGCCCGTTTTCGGCAGGGACGGCTGCACCGTGGATGCGCACGGCGGCTGGCAGGACGCCGCAGGGGACCTGAGCAAGTATCTGTCCCATCTGGGTTACGCCGCCTTCTTCGCGCCGCAGCAGACGCCGCTGGTCGCGTGGGCACTCATGGAGGCTTCCGAGCGTCTTGGCGCCGCATCGCCGGAGGCCTTTGGCTCGACCCGGAAGCTCTTCGAGGATGAACTGTTCCACGGCGCCGATTTCCTCCTGCGAATGCAGGATCCGGAGGGCTGGTTCTATACTACGGTCTTCGACCAATGGTCCTGGGATCCGGACCGTCGAATGCTCTGCGCGTATCGGGGTCAGAAAGGAGAACGGCTCTCTACCTTTCGCGCCGCCTACCGGACCGGCGGCGGCCTGGCGGTGGCCGCCCTCGCCCGCGCCTCAGCCCTGTCGCGACGCGGCGGGCACGGCGATTACGCTTCTGACGACTATCTGCGGGCCGCCCGATTGGGATTCGAGGTGCTGGAGCGGCGCTCGGGCGAGTTCCTCGCCGATGAGGCCGCCGCCGAAGCGCGGCACGGGGCCTCGGCGGCGCCACATGCCGGCGACGCCGTCGAATCCCGCGCAGGTGCTGCCGCGGCAGGCGCAGCGGGCGCCACGGACGCGGCGGGCGCGGCCGAAAACATTATCGACGACTACTGCGCCCTGCTGGCGGCGGCCGAGCTCTTCGCGGCCGACGGCCTGCCGGAAGCCCGAAGCGCCGCCCTTCGACGCATAGCTGCGCTCGGGGCCCGCATCCGGAGCGACGGCCCGCTTCCCGGCTGGTGGGATGCTGACGGGAAGGGGCGTCCCTTCTACCATGCGGTGGAAGCCGGGCTCCCGATCATCGCCCTCCTACGAGCCCGCAGGATTCTTGGCGAGGCGGCTGACGAGGCCGGTGCCGCCGCGGCCATTCGTGCCGCCCTGGGCTTCGAACTGATGGCGGCCGCTTCCAATCCCTTCGGTCTCGCCATGCAGTACGGAGCCGGTCTCGGCGAGGGGCCCCGCCTCCGGTTCTTCATGCCGCACCACAATGAGACCGGCTACTGGTGGCAGGGAGAAAACGCACGGCTGGCAAGCCTGGCCACGGCAGCCTTTCAGGCAGTCTCGGATCTGGCCGGGGAAACAGCCCTTCCCTGGCTCGCATACGGACGGGCGCAGCTCCGCTGGATCACGGGTCGGAATCCCTTCGATGTGTGCATGGTGCAGGGACTCGGCTGGAATACCCCACCAGGCGAGGAAGGGGGGCACAACGCGCCCGGCGGAGTCATGAACGGCATCACCGCCGGTTACCATGACGAGTCTGATATCGCCTTCCTCCCGCCTGACCTGGCGAATGACCCCATGCATCGCTGGCGTTGGGCCGAACAATGGCTGCCACACGCGGCCTGGCTTCTGCTGGCGGCGGCAAGCCGCCCGAAGCCGCCGGGCCATTGAACATACTTCGGAGCCTCGCGTAGGATTGCCCGGATCGGCACCGGTCCCGGGAGCACTCGTGAGAAAAGCCGTCCTATCGATCGCAGTCGCGGCACTGCTCTTCAGCACCATGGAGATAGCCCTCAAGCTGTTTTCGCTCGGGTTCAATCCGATGCAGCTCAACTTCATCCGTTTTTCCCTTGGAGCGTTGCTCCTCCTGCCGATCTCATGGCGACGCCTTAGGAAGGCCGGCTTCGCCCTCGGGGACCTGGGATTCTTCGCGCTTTCGGGCTTCATCTGCGTGGTCCTCAGCATGACGCTCTATCAGCTGGCCATCCTGCGAACGCCCGCCTCGATCGTGGCCGTACTGTTCAGCTGCAATACCGTTTTCGTCGTTCCCCTCGCGGTGCTCGTCCTCGGGGAGCGAATCCGGGCGCGCACGGTCGTCGCCCTGGTCTCGAGCCTCGTGGGGATCGCCTTCATACTCAATCCCTTCCGCATGGGCGCCGACAGTCCCGGGATAGCGCTCACCCTCCTGTCGGCCCTCAGTTTCGCCCTCTACGGAGTGCTCGGCTCGACGCGAAGTCCCCGTTTTGGCTCGGCGGGAGTGACCTGTCTGAGTTTTGCCGCCGGATCGATCGAACTGCTGGCGCTGATGTTCCTCTCGCGCCTGGGACCGATCCCCGGACTTGCTCGGAGCGCCGGACTCGGGCTCTTCGCCGACATCCCTATATTGAGCGGCATAGGTCCGGCCAGCCTGCCTGGTCTCCTTTATGTGGGCATCTGCGTGACCGGATTGGGCTATACCGCCTACTTCATGGCCATCGAGGCGAGCTCGGCCTCGACCGCGTCCATCGTGTTCTTCATCAAGCCCGCCCTCGCTCCGATCCTCGCGCTGATCATTCTCGGCGAATCCCTGACCTTTGCCATGGCCGCGGGCATCGCCTTCATCGTGGCGGGCTCCGCCATAGCCCTTCTCCCGGGACGAAGAGGGGCCGATACTTAGGGCGGAGGTGCGGCATGAAGCGAC
>DATJQN010000253.1:0-14463 GCA_035505775.1 Rectinemataceae bacterium
GCGTTCATCGCCTCCACCGTTCTGGGGAACTCGGTCAGCGCCACATGATTGGGCATGTGGGTCACCTCGACGTCCTCGAAGGCCTTGAGGGCATCCAGAAACCATACGGCGAAGTTCTCGTAGCCCCCCAGGGGTACCATGTCGAATCCCTTGACGTGGAGCCTGAGAACGAACCAGGTCTCCCCGACCAGCAGAACTTTTGTCTTTTGTGCCATCGATTTCCTCCCGTTGCTTGGCCTGATAGTGCAAACAAGGTTGTGTTTGCGCAAACATAGGCCGAATTGTACTGCTTGACGCCTGGTTGTCAAGGAAGAATCGGATAGAGGCGCAGGGCGTGCTGGCGATTGGACTGACGCCCGATTCCCGGAAACGGTATACTGTGGCCGTGCTTGAGGGCAGATGAAGTGAGGTTGATAAAGCCATGATCCTCCCCACGGTGCGCGATCCCCGATTCATCACCATTCGCCGCGGGGGTAGCCTCGAGGACTCCCAGCATCGACTTCTCGCTCAATGGGCTGCCGACTGCGCCGAACATGTCCTGCCTCTCTTCGAGTCGGTCAGACCCGCGGATCCGAGGCCGCGCTTCGCGGTGGAGCAGGCCCGGGCCTGGACACGCGGCGAGGTAACGATGAAAGACGCGCGAAGGGCGGCGGGCCAAGCCAACGACGCGGCCCGGGATCTGTCCGGCGCGGCGCGGCACGCGGCCCACGCTGCCGGCCAGGCGGCGGCAGTGGCCCATGTGGCGGCCCACGAGCTGGGCGCCGCTGCCTACGCGATCAAGGCCGCCCGGGCCGCCGCTCCGGAGGGACAGGCCGATGCCGCCGGCCGGCAGGAGTGTCGCTGGCAGCGCGAGCGGCTGCCGGAAGCGATTCGCGAGCTTGTGCTTGATGACCAGCGGCTGCGCAACGGGATCTGCTGGTCGACCTTCGATTGCTGATCTCCGGTCATGTGCGGCGCGCCCTATGCCCGATCGGGCCCGGCCCGCAGCTCGGACGAGGTGGCCGGAAAAGCGCCCGTCAGCTGCCCGGCAAGCCGTTCCGACGCCCGGAGGGCCTGAGCCAGGATTGTCAGCGAAGGATTTACCGCCGCGGATGAGGGAAGAAAGCTCGCATCGATCACATGGAGGTTGTCCAGGTCGTGGGCCTTGCACCAGGGATCGAGGACCGAGCTGCGAGGGTCCGTGCCGAAGCGGAGCGTGCCGCACTGGTGCTGGAGGGCGTCGATACCCCGGCGGTCGTACAGGATTATTGGCAGTCCGGCCTTCCTGAGCGCGGCGCCCAGATGCCGGAGCAGAAGCTCGTGCGCGCCGCGATTGGTCGGATGATGCATGAGATGGATCCGCCCCTTCCCATCGAGGAGGACACGGTTCTCCGGGTCGGCGAGATCCTCGGTCATGATCCAGAAGTCCACGCTCCGCTCGGCGATCGCCCGGGGCATCAGGCGGAGGAGGGAACAGCGCTTGGCCCGCAGCATCTCGGGCCGGATCTTGCCCCGGAGCTGGATGGCCCCGAGGGCGGGACGGCCCCCGGGGATGGGGAGATAGTAGTCGTGGATGGCCATCGTCTTCTGGAACGAGGTCGGATTTTTCCGGAAGGGCGAGAGCGCCAGGACGACCGTATTGTTGTGGCACATGAAGTTCCGCCCGACGAGCCCGCTCGAGTTCGCGAGCCCGGAAGGCTGCTGCGGGGTCGCGGACGCCAGGAGGAGGGCGGCGGAGTTCACGGCCCCTGCGGCGAGGACGAAGTGGCCGGCCTCCACGCGCTGGAGCTCGCCGTCACGCTCGACCTCCACCGCGACGACGCGGCGGCCCGATGCGTCGGT
Source organism: Rectinemataceae bacterium (assembly GCA_035505775.1). Taxonomy (GTDB): domain Bacteria; phylum Spirochaetota; class Spirochaetia; order Treponematales; family Rectinemataceae; genus JAJXZP01. The sequence goes on from DATJQN010000253.1 coordinate 1,822, forward strand.
CATGAGGCGCCGCGCCCGACTGTTGGTCCAGAGCGTGACCGGTGAGGGCTTCTTGAGCAGGAGGGGTCTGAGAAGGCGGTTCTCCGCGTCGCCCTTCGCGCGGACTTTGCAGGGAAAACCGTCGCAGGGGCTGCCCTTCACGCAGCGGCCCTTCGCGCCCTGGTCGATGGCGACGGGCAGGTGTATGGGATGGAGCCCCTGGGCTCGCAGGGCCTCGGCCAGCTCGCCGATGCGTGCCTCGTGCTCGAGACTCGGGAAGGGAAAGGGCGAACGGGGCGGCTCGGTGGGGTCCTCGCCGAGGGTTCCGTGGACTTCCAGGAGCGCCTCCGCCTTGTCGTACCAGGGAGCGAGCTCCGCATAGCCGAAGGGCCAGGCCACCGTGGCCCCCCCCTCGAGCTGACGCGCTTCGAAATCCGACTCCCGGAAACGGAGCGTGGCGCCGCCGTAGAATTTCGTGGCCCCGCCCACGTTGTAGTAGGCCCGTGGATTGAAGGGCCGTCCCTCCGCGTCGAACCAGGTCTCTCCGGCGTCGTAGCGACGCCGCACCACGACCTCCTCGACCTCCCAGTTCTGACGCTCCTGCCGGACGAAATCGCCGCGCTCCAGGATGAGGATGGACAGGCCGCGATCAGCGAGACTCCTCGCCGTCGCGGAGCCTCCGAGGCCGGAACCGACTATGACCACATCGAACTGCCGCGGCTCGCTCATCTCTGTCCCCCTGCCATCGGTCGTCCTCGCGGGCCCGTGCCTCAGAGCGGCAGGCGGCCCGCGGCCTCGAGCACCAGCGAAGCCGCGCCGACGATGCCCGGGGACTCGCAGCCGCTGGGCAGGATGGCGAGCTCCTCGTACATCATGTCCCGCGCCAGGCTGCGCACCTCGCGCTTGATCGCGTCCAGGAAGACCGGGCCCCAGTGCATGATGCCGCCGCCGAGGACGACAGCCTCCGGGTTCAGAAGCTGGAAGACATTGTACACGCCGATGCCGATGTAGTGCGCGAACTCCTCCATGATCTCGGTGCAGAGCGGGTCGCCGGCCGCCAGCCCCCCCGCGATGAACTCCCCGTCCAGACGCATCGAGCCCACGCTGGATTCGTCGACAAGCGCGGAACGCGTGCCCCGCCCGAGGGCGCGGCGCACCGCCCCGGGGATGGCCACTCCCGAAGCGTGGGCGATGAGGCAGCCCCGGTTCCCGCAGGGACAGGTCTCGCGGCTCGAAGCCTCGACGATAGTGTGGCCGATCTCCCCGGCCGTGCCGGTCCTGCCGCGGAGGAGGTGGCCGTCGAAGACGAGGCCGGCCCCGATCTGCGTGCTGATCGTGATGAAGACGAGACTCCGGTACCCGCCGCCGGCGCAGTGCAGATACTCACCCAGGGCCTGGGCGTTGGCGTCGTTGTCGACATGGACGGGGATACCCTCGAAGTGACGCGACAATCGCTCGCGGAGCGGGTAGCTCTTCCAGCCGTCGAGGTTGGACATCGTGATGACGACCCCGTCACGATGGCGGATGTGGCCCGCGGTGCCGACCCCGATCCCCTCGAGATCCGCAGTGCTGTAGCCGTTCCTCCCGAGGAGCTCCCCGATGTGCTCGGCCATGTCCTCCACGATCTCGTCAGGGGAGTGGGTCACATGGTCGTGGTCGAGCACCTCGTCCACAATGGCGCCCGATTCGCTCACCAGGCCGACGCCCAGCTTGCTCCCTCCGAGGTCGACACCGCACAGGATGGATGCCATGCTCCCTCCTTCCCTGAGTACAGGGCTTGTGGTCAAAAATACCCCGTATGCGATGAGGCGAACAAGAGATTTCATACGTAATTTATTATATTTTGTCTATAATCTAATTGCTTGACAAAGCGGGGAGCTCTCTCCATAGTTTCCCCTGCAAGGAGGAGCCGATGGACAGAGTCTCCAGGATCGGTGCGGTCGGGAACGAGGCCAAAATTGCAGCGGGGCTCTTCTGGGCCGACTATTCCGCCCTCGGCGAGACGGTGAGGGAGCTGGAGGCGGGCGGAGCCGACTGGATCCACATAGAAATGCGCGACGGGAAGTACATGGATTTCGCGGCACCGCGGGGAGGCATCGACGTCCTCGACGGGATCCGGCGCCACACCGTCCTCGAGATCGAGATCCAGCTCCAGATGATGCGCCCGAGCTTCGACCTTTTCCGCCAGCTCAAGGACCTCGGCGCCGACCTCATCAGCCTCCCCATCGAGACCACCGGCGAGATGCTCATGCAGCAGGTGATCTACGTGAAAGACACCCTCGGCCTCAAGGTCGGGGTCTGGGCCTGGCAGGGAACCCCGCTCGTGGCCTTCGAGCAGTACCTGCCCTTCGTGGACATCGTGGAGTACGAGAGCAAGGCCCCCTTCTGGAAGCCCACCTCCGGCGCGGCCAGTCCCCATAGCATCGATCCGATCATGTTCTCCAATATCAGACGCCTGCACGACATGATCACCGCGGCAGGCAGAGTGGCCGACCTCGACCTCATGGAGGACGGGGGTCTCAATCTCGACAACGTGGCCGAGTTCGTCGCCAACGGCATGACCGTGGGCGAGTTTTCCTCCCCCCTGCTCAAGGGTCCCGGAGGCAAATTCCTGCCGGGCTCCGGAGAGATAGCCGCGGCGGTGCGGAAACTTCGCGGCGCCCTCAGGGCGGCCTCGATGGCTCGCCCGGCGCCTGCGGCCGGTTCGGCGCCTGCGGCCGGCGCGGGCCCGCAGGGCGAACGCGGCCGGAGCTAGGAGCTGTCCATGAAACCGATCGGGATCGGCATGCTCGGCTTCGGAAGCATGGGCAAGCTTCATACCCTCGCGTGGCGGTCCCTGCCTTCGATCTATCCGGACATGCCGCCCTTCCGGCTGGAGGCGGTCTGCACGAGCTCGGCCGCCTCTGCCGAAGCTGCCCTCCGCGAGGGCGGCTTCCACCGGAGTCACCCCACGATCGAAGATCTCGTCGCCGATCCTGCGATCTCGGTGATCGACTGCGTCCTCCCCAACGACGCCCACAGGGCGGCCATCACCGCCGCGCTGTCCGCGGGCAAGCACATCTACTGCGAGAAGCCGCTCGCCCTCTCCGGCGCCGAGGCACGGGAGATCGCCGCCCTCGCCGGAACATCGGCGGGCCGGCTCGGCCTGACCTTCAACTACCGGTTCCTCCCGGCGATCCTGCGGGCCAAGCGACTCCTCGAGGAGGGGACGCTGGGGGAGATCTACAGCTTCGAGTTCGAGTACCTCCACTCAGGCTACCAGGACGCCTCGCGGCCGCTGAGCTGGCGGATGCGCCGGGAAAGCTCGGGCGGCGGCGCCCTCGTCGATCTCGGGGCCCACAGCATCGACCTGGCCCGGCATCTCCTCGGCGAGTTTGCGGAGCTGAGCGCCCTCACCCAGACCTGGGTGCTCGAACGTCCCCTCTCCACGGGCGCCGCGGAGAAGGGTCCGGTCACGGTGGACGACGCCGCCTGGCTCACCGCCCGCCTCGCCTCGGGAGCCATCGGGACCCTGGTGGTTTCACGCTTCGCCACGGGGGCTGCCGACGACCTCCGCTTCCGCATCGAGGGCGCCCGGGGCGCCCTGCGCTTCGATCTCATGGACGCCAACTGGCTCTACTACTACGACGCCACCCGGCCGGCGGCCGATCGGGGCTGGACCCGCCTCGAGACCATCCAGAACTATCCCGGGGCCTCGGTGCCGCCGGCTCGGGCGATCGTGGGCTGGGAGCGCAGCCACGCCGAGAACCAGTACCGTTTCCTCGCGGCCGTCGCCGAGGGGAAGGAGCCGAGTCCCGGCATCGCCGACGGGCTCGCGGTCAACCTCATCACGGACGCGGCCTACGAGGCGGCGCGCGAAGGCGGCTGGGTTTCCGTGCCGCGCGCCTGAGATCTGCGCCGCGCATCCGAGTCAGGGGCCGCGCTCAGGACGCCCGGTATTTCCTCCGGAACTGGGTGGGGGTCAATGAGGTCCGGCTCCTGAACAGCTGACTGAAGTACTTGGTGTCGTCAAAGCCGAGAGCCTCGGCGATCTCCTCCACCGAGTCCGACTTCACGAGGAGCAGATGCTTGGCCTTCTCCACGCGCACGGCGTTGCGGTACCGCATCGGGGTCGTGCCGAGGTGCTTCTTGAAGAGGCGGGAGAGGTACGAGGCGGTGACACAGGCCACGCGCGCGAGGGTCTCCACATCGAAGCCCTCGGCGTAGTGTTCGTCGATGTAGGCCCGGCTGCGATCGAGGGCGGCATTGCCGGAGCTGTCGGCGAGGGCGAGTCTCTGCTCCATGAAGAGAAGCAGTGACTTCAGGAGATATTCCTCGAGCTCGCGGTAGTGCTCCGCCCTCCTGAGATGATTCTTGTGGGCGCACTGGAAGAGCCATCCGAGCTCCCCGTCGTCGTCGCTCAACTTGAATGAGAAGGGGAGCGTCTCCCTGCAGCCGAGCTCGAGCCAGAGGCAGATGATCTCCTGGCGGCTCGCGGCGTCCAGCGTCTCCCGGTGCGTCACGCCCGGCGGATAGACGAGGATGTCGTAGAGCGCGACGTCGATGGTGTCGCCCCCGCTTGCTATTTTCGCCTTGCCATCTATGAAGTAGATCAGCTCGAGATAGGCATGGGAATGTTCTTTCAGATTCCAGATCCTGCTCTGCTCGTCGAAACGCTCGCAGAACTTCAGGGAGATGGTCCCCTGCCCCGCCGCCCTGAGGAAGCGAAGTACCTCGATTCTCATCTCGTCTGTCAGCACTCTTGCGGCCCCGGTGCAGAGAGTCTAAAAGCAGCCGCGCATGGTGTCCACTTTTTTTTCGCCGCCGCCGGACCGCTCAGGGGCCTTCGGGACGATTGATTCTGTTCGACGCCAATCTTGTTTCATTTGGATGATTTATTGACATTCCTCGATTCGCGGATATGCTAGTCCTCGAATCATGAGCCCCACAGAGGAAAAGCCCGCCCCGCGCGGCCGCGGGAAGTTCGGCAACAAGGACATATCGGACGCGGTGCGTGAGGCGCTGCTCAGGTCGGGAAGCTGCCGGGTGGCCCAGCTCGCGAAGGAGCTCCACGTCTCCGAAGTCTCCGTCCGCAAGAGCCTCAACGAGCTCGAGCGTCAGGGGCTCATCCGCCGCCACCACGGCGAGGCGCGGCTCTACGACGGCGACGACATACCCTTCCGCATGCATGTGCGCTACTCCGACAAGCAGGCCATCGCGGGAAGGGCGGCGGCGCTCGTGGAGACCGGGGACACGATACTCCTCGAAGCGGGTTCGGCCATCGCGATGTTCGCGCAGCGCATCAGGGACATGCGGGGACTGACGGTCATTACCACCAACGTGTTCATCGCCCGCTCGTTCCGGGGTTCCAGGACGCGCGTGATCCTGATCGGCGGGCTCTACCAGGAGGAGAGCGAGAGCCTCGTGGGTCCCGCGGTCTGCGACTCGATACGGGGGATCGGCTTTTCCAAGTCCTTCCTCGGCGTCTCGGGCTTCACGACGGCGAGCGGTTTCATGCTCAACGACGTCGCCCGCGCCGACGTGACACGCGCCATCCTGGACAGGGGCGCGGAATGCGGGGCGAAGTCCTGGATTCTCACGGATTCATCCAAGTTCGGCATCTCGCATGCAGCGGTGATCTGCTCCGACCTGTCGCTGATCACCGGGGTCGTGACCGACCCGGGGATACCGCCCGAATACCGGGAGCACCTGGTCGCGGCTGGAGTCGAAGTCCTGGTCTGAGCCGCGGCCCGGCGCGGTGGCGGTGCCGGCACCGACGGGCCAGGCTCAGGCTTCGAAAAGCGCCGCGGCCCCGATCACCCCTGACCTTCCGCCGAGGAGCCCCCGCCTGATCTCCATTCGGTCGTGCATCATGGAACCCGCCAACCTGTAGCAGGTCGAGACCGCTTCCTCGAAGAAAAACTCGGGCAGGTTCAGCAGCCCCCCGCCGAGCACGATCCCGCGCGGATTGAGCACCTGGAAGATATTGTACAGACCCACTCCCGTGTAGCGGGCGAAGTCCTCGACCACCGCCCTGCAGAGCTCGTTCCCCTCGGCGCAGCCGGCGGCGAGCATGGCTCCGTCGAGCGCAGCAAAATCCTCGCAGCCCGAGGGCAGATCCGCGCAGGCGCCGGAAGCCCGCAGCCGCTCCGCGAGCTGACGCGCCGCCCCCGGAATGGCGAGGCCCGAGGCCGCCCCCATGAAACAGCCGTAGTTGCCGCAGGTGCAGCGCTTGCCCTCCGAGGTATCGATGATCATGTGGCCGAATTCCCCGGCCGTCCCCGTGAAGCCGCGATAGGGCTTACCGTCGATGATGATGCCCCCGCCTATCCCGGTGGAGACGGTCAGGAGGACCATCGGGTCCATGCCGACTCCGGCCCCATACTGGTATTCGCCGATGGCCTGGGCGTTCGCGTCGTTGTCGGCGAGGCAGGGGATGCCCAGGCGCCGCTCGGTCATCTCGCGAAGGGGGAAGCCCTTGAAGCCCGGCAGGTTCGAGGTGGTCAGCGTCACTCCCTCGGGCCAGCGGATATGGCCGGGAAAGAGCACGCCGACGCCCTTCACGTCGGCTCGCGCGGCCCGGGCGGCGGAGAGGGCCGCATCCACGTTCCGCTCGATGCGGACCAGCACCTCCTCCTCGGAGAGCCCCCGGTGGTCGTGCGTCACCGACTCGCCGACGATCGTTCCGCCCGAATCGACGACGCCCACGGCGAGCTTGGTCCCCCCGAGGTCGACCCCGATGCGGAAGCGTTTCCCGCCCGGGGCCATCAGAGCACCTGCTCCGTGCGGGCGATGATGTCGTCCTGCGTTTCCGCGGCCAGGTCGTTGAAATAGGCCGAGTAGCCCGCCACGCGCACGACGAGGTCCCGGTGTTTGGCGGGGTTCTTCTTGGCGTCGAGCAGGGTCTCGCGGGAGACGATGTTGTACTGGACGTGCCAGCCCTTCAGCTCGTCGAAGAAGCTGCGGAGGAGGGCTATGAGCTTGTCCCGCTGCGTGTCGTTGGCGAGCATCTGCGGCGTCAGCTTCTGGTTGAGCAGGACCCCCCCGAAGATGTCCATGGTCGGCAGCTTGGCGATGGACTTGAAGACGGCGGTCGGGCCCTGCGTGTCGCTGCCCTGGGTGGGGGAGCAGCCCTCGGCCAGCGGAGTCCAGGCGTGGCGCCCGTCGGGCGTGGCCGATACGACGGAACCCGACGGCACGTTGGACGAAATACTCGAGGTGCCGGGATAGTAGCCGCCGCCTATCGGGCCGCGCCCGTATCTCGTGTTGTGGTATTTCGCCATCTCGCCCACGTAGGCTCCGTAGGCCTCCACGACCAGAGCATCGACGTAGTCGTCGTCGTTGCCGTACTTGGGCGCCAGGTTGAGCAGTTTGAGCCTGAGCAGCTCGCCTGCGGGCCCCGCGAAATCCGACTCCAGCGCCTCCATGAGCTCCTTCGGGCGGACGCTCCCCTCCTCGAAGACGAGCTTCTTGATCGCGGCCAGGGAATTGCCGAGATTGGCGATCCCCACCTGGAGGCCGGAGACCCAGTCGTAGATCGCCCCGCCCTCCTTCACGTGCTTGCCGCGGGCGACGCAGTCGTCGGTGAAGGTCGAGCAGAGAATGTCCGGGACGAGGTCCTCGAGGGCCGTGTCTATCGCGGCATCGATACCCACGGATGCGGCCGCGTAATAGGCGAGCTGCTCCTTCCACGCTTTCATGAGCTCGTCGAAGCTCCCGAAGGACTCGAGCGTCCCGGTGCCTCCATGGAAGGTCTGTCCGCTCTTTGCGTCCCGGCCGTCCTGCAAGGTGGCGAGGAACACGCGCATCAGGTTCAGGAAGCTCATGCCGGTGGTACGGTATCCCCATTTCCCCGGCACGGCAACCTCGATGCAGCCGATGGCCGAGTAGTCGCGCGCATCCTCCAGGCTGACGCCGAGTTTCAGCATGCCGGGTATGACGATCTCGTCGTTGTTGAAGGCGGGCATGCCGAAGCCCTTGCGGATGATCTCGATCGCGGCCTTGAGGAAGTCGTCCTTCATGCCGCGGTGATAGCGCACCGAGAGGTTGGGCTGGGTGAGTTTCATCTCCCCGACCGATTCCAGGATGAGGTAGGAGAGCTCGTTCACCGCGTCATCCCCATCCCGGGTCACCCCGCCGATCGTCACGTTCTGGTACAGGGGGCCGCCCGCGGAGAACCGCGTGTGCGACCAGGAACGGACTTTCTTGACGGCGAGGAGCTTGAGCCAGGTGCAGGCCAGCAGTTCCCGGGCGAAGGCGGGGGTCAGCCTGCCGGCGTCCCGGTCCCGCTTGTAGAATGGATGGAGATACTGATCCATGCGTCCGAGCGATACCGAGTGGCCGTTCGACTCGATCTGCAGCGCAAGCTGGACGAAACAGGTGAGCTGGAGAGCCTCGCGAAAGCCGTCCGGAGGTTCTTCGGCGATCCGGTCGCAGGTTGCCGCGATCGCTTCGAGCTCCGCTTTCCTCGTAGGATCGGCGCAGGCGCCGGCCTGCTGACGCGCCAGTGCCGCATAGCGGCGGATCCAGGTGCCGAGCCCCTCGAGCGCGTCGAGCATGGCAAGGTAGAGCTGCCGCTTTCTGAGCTCGCCGAAATCCGAAGGATCGAGGGCCTCGTTCCTTCGACGGATATCGGAACTGTAGCCGCCGATGCCGCGCTCCAGGACCTTGAACAGGTTGGCTGCAATATGCCCGTCGCCGGTCGTCATGTTCCCCTCTGCATGCACGATGCCCGAATCGTTGATGGCCTTCAGCGTGGGCGTGAAGTTGGCGACCGCGCGGTCCTGCAGGGTCCGGCCCTTCCACCATTCGCAGAGCTGCCTGATCTCCTCCTTCTGTTCGGGAGTGGCTGCGTAGGATTCCGCGGGCCGGTTGTCGATCCCGTCGATCTCCTTGATGAGCCAGTCCACCGAATACTCGGGAAAGATCGCCGCGGCTCGCGGCCTGGACGCCGTGTTCCCCACGATGAGCTCGCCATCGCCGATGTAGATCGAGCATTCCTGGAGAGTCCTCAGCAGCGCGAGGGCACGCTTGCGCACGACGGGCAGGGCCTCGTTCTCCCGGTAGACCCGGGTGTACACCCTCGCCCGCTCGAGGCAGAGCGAGGGCAGGGCGGAGAGGATCCGGTCCTTGAGTTCGATGAGACGGTCGTTCATGTCAGCCTCCGATTGCGATATCCAGGCCGAGGGATCGCCCGATGCCCGCGCATCGTTCCGCGAATCCGGGCTCGATCCGCATGCCGAGCCGGTAGGGATAGCGGCGCCCGAGCGCGGCGAATTTCCCGGCCGCCAGGTCGTGATAGGGAAGCAGGTCGAGATGCCGGCGTGCCACGGTTTCCGTGGCGGGGCGGGGGAGTCCCAGGACGAATTCGAACATGGCCCTGACCGATCCCTCGTCATCGTTGAATCCGGGCACGAGGGGCAGGCGCAGGCTCAGGTCCGCGCCCATCGATGCCAGGTAGCGGATGTTGTCGAGCGGCAGGCTCACCTCGCCGCCGGTGCCGCGGCGAAACGCCTCAGGATCGACCTGTTTGAGGTCGGCGAGCCAGTGTATGGGCAGATCCGACAGGCGCTCGACCGCGCGCCGGTCCACCGCCAGGCAGCTCTCCACCGCGAGATCGATGCCTTCTCCCAGGGCTGCCCGGAGCAACTCCTCGGCCAGCTCGATCTGCGCGAGCGGCTCTCCTCCGGAGAGGGTCAGTCCCCCTCCCGAACGGGCATAAAAGGCCCGATCCTTGAGAACCTCGGCCATGATCTCCGCAACGCCAGCCTCGCGCCCGGCTATCCTGAGCGCCCGCGCCGGACAGACCCGGTCAAGCGTGGCCGGAGCCTCCCGCTCCCGATCGACCACGATCTTCCCCTCTCCGTCGGCGCCGAGGGCTCCGCCGTTGGGCGCTTGCAGACAGGAATGGCAGCCGACGCAGTCCTTGGGGGTGTACAGCACCTCCGGCCGGGGCGACTGGCTTTCGGGGTTCTCGCACCAGAGACATCTAAGCGTGCAACCCTTGAAAAAGACCACGGTCCGAATGCCGGGCCCGTCACGAGTCGAGAAGCGCTGGATATCGAAGATCATCGCCCCTGAAGCCTAGCGCTTTAATTTCATTATGTCAATATTAGACTTCGAATGAAATAAAACGCAGAATAGGGGCGGGCTCACCCTCCCGCCGCCGCACTTTCCGGCGCCGCGGGTCCGGCTCAGCGAATCACCGCGTTGAACAGATACCCGGTAAGCATGATTCCGATTGCCACGACGCCGAAGTAGAGGGCGAGGAGTTTCGGCTTGAGAACCTTGCGCAGGATGACCGCCTCGGGCAGGGACAGCGCGGTGACGGCCATCATGAACGACAGCGCCGTACCGAGGGCCATGCCCTTCTCCATGAGCACGTTCACGATGGGAATGACTCCCGCGGCGTTCGAGTAGAGCGGTACCCCGATCAGGACCGCGAGCGGCACGGCGTACCACAGGTGCGGCCCCGCGTATCGCGCGAGGAGGTCGGCGGGGGCGTACCCATGCATGAAGCCGCCGATCGCGATGCCTGCCAGGACGTAGGGCCAGACTCTGCCGACGATCTCCCCGACAGTCCCCCAGGCGTACTCGGCCCTCGCCTTCCACGACAGGACCTCGATCGAGCCTCTCGCGCCATGAATTGCGTAGACGTACTCCTCGACCCAGCGCTCCAGCTTGAGCCGGCCCATGACAAAGCCGCTCGCGATCGCGACGACGATGCCACTCGCCAGGTAGAGGAGGGCGATCTTCCAGCCGAAGAGTCCCCACAGCATGACCAGGGCCACTTCGTTCACCATGGGAGAGGAGACGAGGAAGGACAAGGTGACGCCCAGGGGTATGCCGGCCTCGATGAATCCGATGAACAGGGGCACGGCCGAGCAGGAGCAGAAAGGGGTCACGATGCCGAGCAGGGCCGCGAGGATAGTGCCGAGTAACTCGGGGACTTTCTCGAGGACGCGCTTGGTCCGCTCGGGAGGGAAGAAGCTCCGGACCAGGGCAATGAGGAATATGATCACGACGAGGAGCGCAAGGATCTTCACCGTGTCATAGATGAAAAAGTCGAGCGCCGAGGCGAATGCCGAACCCCGGAGGAGTCCGAAGGCCTCGAAGACGAACCAGTCAACCAGTCTCTGCCACATGCCAGGCCCGCCTCACCGGCTCCGCTTCACGCGAGATACCGGGCTATCTCGTCCGCGCTCAGTACCCTGCCCGCGCTTTTCACCATCCCGTCGACCGCCAGGGCGGGGGTCGACATCACACCCATCGCCGCGATGGCCGTCATGTCCGTCACCTTTTCCACCTGCACGTCGAGCCCGAGCGTGGCCACAGCCTCGCGGGCATGCTGCTCGAGCAGCTTGCATTTGGCACATCCGCTTCCCACTACTTGCACTTTCATGCCTACCTCCGAAGTTGCAAATTATGGCAACTTTGCATAGACTAGTCAACAGCCAGTGATGCCCGTTGCGCAGCAGTGCGGCTGTGCGGTGTGGATACAGGGAGTCTCACGAACTGTCAACTCAGGGCGGAGACCTTCACGGCGCTCTCCCAACACAGAGGCTTCGGTCGCATCGAGGACGAAAGCCGGATGACCATCGTGGAGTACCGGCTCGCGAGGCCCTCCATCCTCGACCTGCGCTCCGCGCCGGGAGCACGATCGGCGCACCGCCGCCCCGGCCTTCCCGCACTACCTGAAAATCCAATTCCATTGCCCCGTCAGGGAGCCGACAGTATTTTTGGCAGCAAGGAGTTAGCAATGATTCACTTCGAGGTGTATGTCCTTCCGCTCATCGTGGTCGCAATCGTCAATTTCTTCCTGAGCTGGCTCTACTATTCTCCGGCGGCGCCCTGGTTCCGGGCCTGGGCGCGCGGCGTCGGTCGCGATCCCGACGCCATGAACATGACCGACGCCGAGCGGAAACAGATGCCCTTCATGATGGGCGGCGCCCTCGTGGCGTCATTCCTGCTTTCCTACGTCCTGCAGGTCGTCGTGCACAGCGCGGGGGTTGCGGGCTTCTGGCCGGGCGTCCTCGTGGGGGTCGTATGCTGGCTCGGCTTCGCAGTGACGCACAGTCTCAACACGCTCTTCGAGGGAAGAAAGCTCTCCGTGCTGACCATCAACAACGGCCTCTACCTGCTGACCTATGCCGTCTTTGCCGGGGTCATCGCGGTCTGGCGCTGAAGCCGAAGGACTGCCCCCCGGATCGGGGGACAGTCCGGACGGTACCGGCGCTCCACCGTCCCCGCCTCCGGAGCCGGAGCGACGGCGGGCCGGCGGCGCGGGAGCAGCCGGCGCGTCGCACCGGTAACTCCGATATCAATTTGAGATATAAAATATCAAGTCCTCCCATATGGCTATCCGGAATATAGGCGATAATCAGCTTAATTTCATGGGCACCCACCGGGGCCGAAATAGGAGGAAGCAGGTGAAGAAGTCATTCGTCGTCGCAGTCGTGCTTTTGGCATTTGTCTGTGTGGGGGCATGGGCCCAGGGTCAGCTGATCGGCGTGGCCATGCCGACCCAGTCCCTGCAGCGCTGGAACCAGGACGGAGCCAACATGAAGTCCCAGCTGGAGGCGAAAGGGTATCAAGTTGAGCTCCAATATGCCAACAACGACGTCAACACCCAGGTCCAGCAGCTCGAGAACATGATCACCAAGGGCTGCAAGGTTCTCGTCATCG
>DATJQN010000254.1:0-5803 GCA_035505775.1 Rectinemataceae bacterium
CCGATACCGCTCTTCGCTGCCGGGCAGATCGTTCAGGTCGCAGACGGCGAGGAGGGCTCCGGCCGCCGCGAGGAGCTCCGCGGCACGCGATCGGTCCAGCTTTTTGGGGATGAACTCCTCGACGGGGGGCACGACCGGCTCCTCGTAGAGATAGCGCATGGTAGCGGGAGCATCGCCCAGAAAATGGAGGCGCTCCTTGACCAGAGGCATCGCAGAGCTGAGATAGGCCAGGTCATTGACGGCCGGGGATGGAGGGAGGAGCCCAGCCTCCGTCATGAAGGGGAGGACAAGACCAGCGAGTTCATCGTCGCTCTTCATCCTGATGTACTGACCGTTGTACCACTCGAGCTTCTGATAATCGAAGACCGCAGGGGCTTTGTTGAGCCGCTCGACCTTGAAGAGCTGTCCCAGCTCGGCAAGGGTGAAGATGTCGCGACCTTCCTCGTAGGAACAGCCGAGATGGGCCACATAGTTGATCAGGGCCTCGGGAAGATAGCCGCCCTTCCTGAACTCGTCCACCGCCGTGGCCCCATGTCGCTTGGACAGCTTGTGCCCGTCCTGTCCGAGCACCATGGGCAGGTGGATGAGCTGGGGCATATCCCAACCGAAGGCCTGGTAGATGATGACATGGAGCGGCGCCGAGGGTATCCATTCCTGGGCGCGCATGACGTGGCTGATCTGCATGAAGTGGTCGTCCACGATATTCGCGAGGTGATAGGTCGGGAAGCCGTCTGACTTCAGCAGCACGGGGTCGGGGTTGACGTCAGCGTTCTTCCACTCGATGTCGCCAAGGAGGGCATCGGTGAAGCGCGTGGATCCCTCCAGGGGGATCTTGAGGCGGATGACGGCCTTCTCTCCCGCCGCTACGCGCGCGGCGGCCTCGGCAGCGGGGATCGAGCGGCAGTGGCGGTCGTAGCCCTGCTCGGAGCTCTCGCTCTCGGTCTGCGTTGCCCGAAGCCGGGAAAGCCGGTCCTCGTCACAGAAGCAATAGTAGGCGCGGTCCATCGCAACGAGGCGCTCGGCATGCTCCTTGTAGAGCTGGAACCGCTGCGATTGTATGTAGGGGCCGAAGGGGCCGCCCACATCGGGGCCCTCGTCCCAATAGAAGCCCAGCCACTTGAATGTGTCGTACAGATTCTGGACATAGGCATCGGTCGAACGCGTGCGGTCGGTATCTTCGAGTCTCAGGATGAAGGTACCCCGATTGGCTCGGGCGAACAGGTAGTTGATGAGGGCGGTACGCACCCCGCCGATGTGCTGGTTGCCGGTGGGCGATGGGGCGTAGCGGACGCGGACGGACATGGCGAGCTCCTCGTGCCCGATTGCTTGGGTGAGCGAGTATAGCCGGCCTCCGAACCAGGGGTCAAGGCAAGGGGCTCTCCACGGTTTGGCAAGGGCATGCGCATCCGCCGGCCCGTCGCGTCAGCCCGCGGGATCACTGGATGTTCGGCTGGAACTGCTCATCGGCGAAAAGGTCCGGCCGCAGCTTCTCTGCTCCGTCCAGGTACGCGTGCGCCGGAACCGTCCCGGTCTCCGCGCTGAAGGCGAGGAGGAGGCGGAGGACGAGCCGGGGAGATCCCTCGAATTCGGCCTCGCGGACGCAGAAAAGCGGGACATCCCATCCTGCCTCGCGGGCCGCGGTGGCCGGATTGCGGGATCGTATGTCGCTGGTCACCGAAAAGAGCAAGAACACGCAGTCGGCGGCGGAGATGCCGTTCCGGGACGCGAGACTGTCAACGAGCTTCCGCGTGGCCTCCTCGACAAGCGAGGACTCATCCCGCGCAATGCAGATCGCGCCCCGTGCGGCGAACACTTCCCGGCCCATGGCCGGAGCATAGATTCGAGACTGTGCGGCGTCAAGCGAGGGCCCGGCCCACGCCTAGGCCGGCATCCCCGAGTGCAGCAGGATGAGACCGTCGGCCAGAATCAGACAGGCGGCGGCGAACAGAAGGAGAATTGCATAGGCGGCGAGGCCCCCCAGTCGCAGCGAGTAGCGCCGGAGCAGGGCATACAGGACGGAAACGGCTATGCCAAGTCCGCCCGATCCGATCATGCCCAGGGCAGAGAACTTGAGTATCCGGACCAGCATGATGAGCGTGGCATCCAGGAAAGACTGGAAAGACCCCGCGTACCAGAAGAACAGAGCGATACAGGCGATCGAAAGGAAGAATACGCTGAGGCGTTTGATGATTATCAGCGCGATGGGTTTTGGTGCGCCGCCACGGACAGTGAACGCGTTTGCATGCTCAGCCCCGGCGCCATCCCGGGAGCGCAGTTCCGAGGCAGGCCCCCCCGCCTCCGGTGATCTGCCGATACGAACGAGAGGAGAGGAAGAGCTTTCCCTGGCGTCATTGCACATTATACGGTACTATAGCGCGAAGTCTCGGATCAGGGGAGCGGGGTGGCCTACTTCTTCAACTTCGACAAGCTCTCATACCTGAAAGGTGCGCGCCCCGAGGGTTGCATTCTCTGCCTGGTGACCGCCGGATCTCCCGCCGTGGACAGGCTCGTGGTGAGCGATGAAGGCAGCTTCGTCGTCTCGCTCAATCTCTATCCCTACAATCCCGGGCATCTGCTCATTTTCCCGAAACGTCATGTCGTCGATCTCCGCGAACTGACACCGGAAGAGCGACGCGAAATGGATGGGGTGCTGGATCGGAGCCTCGCGGCCTTGGACCGGGTGATGGCACCCTCGGGCTACAACATCGGGTTCAACATGGGTCTCGTCGCTGGAGCGAGCATCGATCACCTTCATCTGCATGTGATTCCGCGCTACCCCAGGGAAATCGGCATTGCTGAGCTGATCGGCGGGACGCGAGTCCTCGTTCAGGATCCTCGAGACACGCTTGAGCGGCTTCGCAAAGCCTACTGACGCCGGGCCTCGGTTCTTTCGGGCTCGAGAAGCCTGACGACCAGCAGGTCCCCGATCCCGGCGCGGATCCGCACCTCTGTTTCCACCGTCCGGTTGCTCACGCCGAAATCGCCAAGCCCCCAGCTCAGGCCGTCGAGCGCCCAGCGCAAGCCGCGGCTCCCCATGGCCGAGGCTTGCGGTCCCAGCGGAAAGACCGAGACGGTTTCGCCTATGGGGCACGCGAAGGCCAGTTCCCGTCCCGACTCAAGTACGTAGGCGACTTCATGGCGGGTGTGCCATTCCTGCGGGCGAAGAGCCCGGGAAAGCAGGCTCCTTATGGCGAGCAGATGGTCCAGACGCCCCCCTCCCCCGCCGGCGAGCACGATTTCCGTCGCACCCCGGGCCTGCAGCAGACCGAGGCCGAGTTCGGTGTCAGTCTCGTCCTTGTCGCGATCGGCTCGGTAGACAAGCGAGCTCGAGTATTCATCCAGCACTCGGGGGTCGGAGATGCTGTCCATGTCGCCCACGATGATGTCCGGCGCGATACCCCAGGAGCGCAGTACATCGAGACCCGAATCCGCGGCGCAGATCAGCTCAAACTCTCCCATTCTCGATTCGAGTCTCTGCCGAGGGGGGGCGTCGCCGCCGGAAACCAGGAGGGCCTTCATTGGAGTGGAAGTGTGGGTGGGGCGAGCTTCGCTGTCAATACTTGCCCCTCCTCGCAGGCGGGTATAAGGTGTGCTCCCATGGGACACATCAGCCCACCGCGCCCGCTTTTCGAAATCGCGACGACCCTCGCCCAGGCCGGGAAAGCCTGCTATCTCGTCGGCGGGGCGGTGCGGGACTATCTACTGGGCCGCGCCGTCAGCGATTTCGACCTTGCGACAGACGCCCTGCCGGAGGAACTGAAGCCCCTCTTCAAGCGCGTGCTTCCGACCGGGATCAAGCATGGAACCGTGACACTGCTGTATAAAGGTCTCTCGGTGGAGGTCACGACCTTCAGGTCGGAATCGGGCTATAGCGACGGCAGACACCCGGATCAGGTTTACTTCGCCTCTACGATCGAAGAGGATCTTTCCCGCAGGGATTTCACGATCAACGCGATGGCCTTCGACCTGCGAGGAGGCCGGCTCGTCGACCCGCACGGTGGGCAGCGCGACCTCTCCGCCAAGCTGATCCGTGCAGTCGGTGAGCCACTCGAACGCTTTCGTGAGGACGGTCTCCGCCCCCTGCGTGCCATCAGGTTTGCGGCCCAGCTGGGCTTCGAAATAGAAGAGCGGACTCTTGAGGCTATCGGCCACAGCGTGGACAGGCTCGGGCTGGTATCATTCGAGCGGCTGCGGGACGAGTTCGTGAAGTGCCTGCTCTCCCCCCTCCCCTCCCGTGCTGTCCGTCTCATGGAATCGAGCGGCATGCTGGCCGTCATCCTGCCGGAACTGGCTGCCTGTCGGGGAGTCGAGCAGAAGGGGATGCACCGCTTCGATGTGCTGGACCATTTGCTCGAGAGCCTTGACGCGGCTCCACCCCGTATCGAGCTTCGACTTTCCGCGCTCTTCCACGATCTGGGCAAGCCTGCGGCCAAAGTGGAGTTGCCGGGGAGCGAACCGACCTTCTACCGGCATGAGGAACTGTCTGCACGGGACACGGAGATCATCATGCGCCGGCTTCGCTTCCCCGGAGCCCTGGTCGAGCACGTCACCCTCCTCGTGCGCCATCACATGTTCTTCTACGACGACTCGTGGACCGACGCCGCGGTCCGGCGGTTCATAGCGCGTGTCGGGGCCGATAACCTGGAGGACCTGTTTGCGCTCCGCCTTGCGGACGGCAGCGGCATGACCGGGCAGCCCGCGGACCCCAGAAGCCTCGAGGCGCTGCGCGAACGTGTCGAGGATGTGCTCGCCCGGGAACATGCCCTCGGAATCAAGGATCTTGCGATCGGGGGAGAGGACCTGGCGACCCTCGGCATCCCGAGGGGGCCGGTCATGGGGCGAATACTCAAGGAGCTGCTTGAGACTGTGCTCGACGACCCCGCGCTCAACAGCCGGGAGCGACTGCTCGAGATTGCGCAGGGAATCAAAGCCAAGCATGGCCTTACCTGAACCCGGGCCCGACCGGGCTGGCTCCCGTGTCCCGACTCCCCACCGTGCCGGAGGGAGTCACGGGGACGCTTTCAGCCCTCTATCTGCGTGAGACGGGCAGCCTCGAGCCCGCCGGCCTCGACAATGGCATCATAGGCCGCCTTGGCGGCATTCTGCTCAGCCTCTTTCTTGTTCTTTCCGGATACGGGGCCATACGCTTTGTCGCCGACGCTGCAATTCACCCAGAAGGTGCGATCGTGGTCGGGGCCTGTCCGTCGCACGAGGCTGTACTGCGGATAGGAACGCCGGTATTTCTGAACGTATTCCTGGAGAATGGTCTTGTAGTCCTTGCGATGCCGGTTCTGGAGCACCTTCCGCACTTCCGGCTCGACGAGAGTCAGGACAAAGCGGCTGGCCGTATCGAAGCCCGCGTCAAGATAGCAGGCCCCTATGACGGCTTCGAGCGCGTCGGCGAGGATAGCCCGCTTGTTCCGTCCGCCGGATTGCTCCTCACCCTTGCCCAGAAGGATGCAGCGATCGATGCCGAGCGCCCGTGCCTGCTCCGACAGGACCTCCTCCGATACGACATAGCTCTTCACCCGCGCCAGCTCGCCTTCCGACCGGTCGGCCAGTTGGCTGTACAGACAGGAGGCCGTGACAAGGCCGAGCACGGCGTCGCCGAGGAACTCGAGACGTTCATTGTTCTGTGCGTGGAGGGGGTCCTCGTTGCCGCAGGACCGGTGGGTAAGCGCGAGGTTCAGGAGCTCGATGCTCCTGAACCTCAGGTCGGCGGTCTTCTGGAAGGCCGCCAGTTCGCCCTTGCGTTCTCGTGACAGGGAATCCTTGCCGGCAAAGAACAAAGCTCCTGCCCCCG
>DATJQN010000255.1:0-5508 GCA_035505775.1 Rectinemataceae bacterium
GATCCCGAGGAGATCTGGCGGACTCAGCTGCAAGCGGCACGGGCAAGCATTGCCGCGGCGCAAATAGAGCCCGGACAGATCGCCGCGCTGGGCATCACGAATCAGCGGGAAACGACCATTCTGTGGGAGAGGGGCAGCGGAAAGCCGGTCCATAACGCCATCGTGTGGCAGTGCAGGCGCTCCGCCGACATATGCCAGAACCTCCGTAACCAGGGGCACTCCGAGATGGTCCGGCAGCGAACCGGCCTGGTGCTTGATCCCTATTTTTCGGCGACCAAGCTCATGTGGATGTTCGAGGAACTGCCGGGGTTGAGAACCCGGGCGGAGCGGGGCGAGCTGCTCTTCGGGACTGTCGATTCCTGGCTGATGTATCGCCTGACAGGACGGCATCTGACCGACCCCACCAACGCGAGCAGGACACTTCTGTTCAACATACACGAGGGGCGCTGGGATGAGGATCTGCTCAGGCTCTTCAGGATACCCAGGGCGATTCTCCCGGAGGTGGTCCCCAGCTCCGGCGACTTTGGGCTGGTCGGGAAGGAGCTGCTCGGTGCCGAGATTCCCGTCGCCGGCTGCGCCGGGGATCAGCAGGCTGCGCTTTTCGGTCATGCGTGCTTCGAGCCGGGCATGGCCAAGAACACCTACGGTACCGGCTGCTTCACGCTGATGAACACGGGGACCAAACCGATAAGCTCCGAGCACGGACTTCTGACCACGGTTGCCTGGGACCTTGGCAAGGGCTTTGTCTACGCGCTGGAAGGTTCGGTCTTCATCGCCGGAGCCGTCGTACAGTGGCTGCGGGATCAGATGGGTCTGTTCGCGGAATCGGCGGAGAGCGAGTCGCTCGCCCGCTCCGTTCCGGACAGCGGTGAAGTACTCTTCGTTCCCGCCTTCGTCGGCATGGGCGCGCCCTACTGGGATTCGGAGGTCCGGGGCACGGTGGTCGGATTGACGCGCGGTACCACAAAGGCGCACTTCGTGCGTGCCGCCCTTGAATCCATCGCCTACCAGTCGCGGGACCTTCTGGCTGCGATGGAGAAGGACTTTGGCGGACAGGTCCCTCATATCAAGGCCGACGGCGGGGCCGCCGCCAACAGCTTTCTCATGCAATTCCAGGCCGACCTTCTCGATCGACGCGTCATCCTTCCGGAGGTGGGGGAAATCACCGCCCTCGGGGCCGCCTATCTCGCGGGGCTCGCGACGGGATTCTGGAGCGACATCAAGGACGTCGAACGGAACTGGCGGCAGAAGCGCGAGTTCCTGCCCGAGATGGGCGCAGAGAAACGCGACCGGCTGATTCATTCCTGGGACAGGGCTGTGGCCGCAGCGCGCAGTTACCGCTAGGCCGCGGCCGCCGAGGTGCCGCCTGAGCGGCCGGTCGCAGCAGCGCCCTGAATGTGGTACTATTTCATTTGAAACCGGGACCGGAGTCCGAAAGGAGTACAATGTCACGTCCAAACCAGTACAGTAGCGAGAAGCGCCGCAAGGAGCTCGAGAAGAAACGCAAGAAAGAAGAAAAGATCCTCCGTCGGGCCGAGGCAAAGCGTCTGGCAGAAAGCGGAGAGTCCCCCGACGGGCAAGTCGAGTCCGAAGATGACGAGGACTCCGACGATTCCGAAGAAAGCGAAACCCCGGGCGAGCCTTCCTGAGGGAGCGTTGCATGACCGATGAGATTCGCTCGGGCCGAGTCTTCCTCAAGGCAGGTTGGGAACGGCTGGATGCAGTGGAAACCGATCAGTCCCGCGGAGTCGCGGCTCCCCTGCAGGAAGATCCGCCCCAGCAAGACGCGCCTATCATTTCCCTCCCTCGCCCCGCCGACGGTGCGGGCGAGGGGAAAAGCCTGTTCGATCTGATCTCGACCCGAAAAAGCCGACGGAAATACGTCGAGGGAAGTCTGAAGCTGGAGCAGGCATCCTACCTTGCCTGGGCGACAGCCGGCATCCGAGAGGCGAGGGCCAAGTACTCGTTCAGGACGGTTCCCTCGGCAGGAGCGCGGCACCCCCTCGACCTCTATCTTTACGCGTCTCGGGTGGAGGGAGTCGAATCGGGACTGTATCGATATCTGCCCCTCGAACACGCCCTCGTCAGGGTGGCGCTGCCGGGCGACGCTTCACAGTTGGATGAGGCGCTCTGCGGCCAATACTGGAACGCGGCGCTCGTTTTCATATGGGTTGCCGTGCCCTATCGCACCGAATGGCGATACTCGCTGGTCTCTCACAAGCTGATTGCCCTGGATGCGGGCCATTCCTGCCAGAACCTCTACCTTGCATGCGAGGCACTCGGGTTGGGCACCTGCGCCATCGGAGCCTACGACCAGGAGAAGCTTGACGCGTTTCTCGGCTTGGACGGGGACGATCGCTTTGCGGTCTACGCCGCGCCGGTTGGGCCGCTCTAGAATACGAGGAAGCCGTGATCAGAAAGCCCCGACTCAGCACAGCGGCTCGAGTGACAATTCAGTATGCGTTGTTCGGCGCTCTCTGGATTCTATTCTCAGATCGGGTCCTTTTTCTGTTTTCGGCCAACCCGGAAAAACTCGTCCTGTTCTCGACCGCCAAGGGCTGGTTCTTCATTCTCATCACCTCGCTGCTGCTCTATCTGCTCATCGCGAGAGAAATGCGGCGTCAGCACATCCTCGAGAGCAGTCTCAGCGCGAGTCTGGCCGAGAAAGAGGCGCTTCTCGCGGAAGTGCACCATCGGGTCAAGAACAACCTGCAGGTGATTTCGAGTATCCTCAATCTCGAACGCGATGGCGTGGAAGGCGCAGAGGCGAGAGCGCTGACCGACCGGACGCGCGCGAGGCTGCGATCGATGTCGCTGGTCCATGAGCGACTCTACGCCGCTCCGGACCTCAGCCGCATCGAGCTGGGTTCCTACCTTCGAGCATTGATCGCCACGCTCCAGGATATCTGCGGCACCCCTGCGCCTCCGGTCAGCTGTGAGACCGAAACGATACCGGCGGGTGTCGAGACTGCCGTCTCTTTCGGGCTGTTCGCCTCGGAAGCGATACTGAATGCGCTGCGTCATGGAATGGGTAGTGGTGGAGACGCCTCGGTGCAGATTCAGCTCAGGAAATTCGGAGCGGGACAGCTCCTCTTCGAAGTGCGCGATCACGGTCCGGGCTTCCCGGGCACTATGCGACCGGAGGGGCTGGGCTTCAGCCTGATGGCCGTGCTTGCGGCGCAGCTGTCCGGGCAGTTCGAGACAAGAAACGACGGGGGAGCCGTTGTGCAGCTGCTCTTCCCATATGCAGGAGAGAAAAATGCCCCAGCCGACGCTTGAACGATTGACCGAGCACAGTTCGGTACTTGTCGGCCCCACGAATGTCGGATTGATACGGACGCCGGAAGGAAAGGCCCTGCTTGTCGACACAGGCAACGATGAGGACGCCGGACGACGGGTGCTCCGTCAGTGCGAGAGCCTTGCCATGCCCGTAGAAGCCATTCTCGTAACCCATTCCAATGCCGATCACTGCGGCGGCAACAGCTTCATCCAGCACCGGACGGAGTGCAGGATAGTGGCGACGCGAACCGAGGCCGCGGTAATCCAGGCCCCGGCCCTCGAGCCCAGTCTCCTCTGGGGCGGCTTTCCCCTGCCCCCGCTCCGAAACAAATTCCTGATGCCCAGACAATCCATGGTGACCGATACGATCAGGCCTCCCTGTGCTGTCCCCGGCACCGATGTCGATGCCCTTCCCCTGCCGGGACACTTCCTGGAGATGGCGGGGTACATGACTTCAGACCGCGTGTTCTTCGCGGCCGACAGCCTCGCCGGCGAGGAAATACTGTCCAAGTATCACGTCTTTTACCTGTACGATGTGGCGGCGCACCTGGCGACGCTGGATATGCTGACGGAACTCGACGCGGAATGGATCGTGCCGAGCCACGCCGCGCCGACCAGGGATGTGGTTCCCCTTGTCCGGGCGAACCGGGCCAAGGTTCATGAGGTCGAGTCTGTCATCGTCGAACTCTGCGCACAGCCCTCCACGCCCGAGCAGCTGCTCGCCCGACTGGCCGAACATTACGGCATTGAGCTGAACCACACGCAATACGTGCTGGTCGGCTCGACGCTGCGTTCCTACCTCGCCTGGCTTATGGACAGGAAGGTGCTGAGCTCGCGTCTTGAAAAAGGTTACCTTCTCTTCGAGCGCGTGTAGAGCACGCCGCTCCCGGGAGTGCGTCGATGTGTGACACCGTCTACGTGGGATCGCCATTCGCGGTCGCGGGCAGAAGCTACTTCGCGAAGAACTCGGACCGGCATCCGGAGGAGCCCCAGATGCTCCTGATCGCGCCACGACGCGCCCCATCCGGGTCGGTCGACATCGGCCCTCGCCGGTTTCCGATCGCCGACTCGGGACACGCCTATGTGCTTTCGAAACCTTCATGGATCCAGGGTGGGGAAATGGGCGTCAACGACGCAGGCGTGGCCATCGGAAACGAGGCGGTATTCTCGAAGATTCCAACGTCTAAGGACGGCGTGCTGGGCATGGACATCCTCAGAGCCGCGCTTTCTTCAGCCGCTTCGGGGGAAGAGGCAGTTTCGCTGATCTGTCGGCTTGTGGAGGGAGTGGATCAGGGAGGGAATGCCGCCTATCGAGGCAGGCTGGTCTACAGCAACAGCTACCTGATTGCAGACCCGCACGGGGCCTACGTTCTTGAGACGGCGGGACGGCGCTGGGCATGGAGAGCGGTGGAGGGCAGGGATGCGATTTCCAACGCCTATGTCATCGAGACCGATTACAAGAGGCTCGATGCGCAGACCCGCAAGGAAATTGCCCCGGTCAACGAACGTGCCGCCTGCTCCGATGAAGCGGATCCAGGACGCAAGGGAAAGAAGGAGTCATGGAGGGCCCGAGTCGAACGGCCGCCGTACCGGCGGCTCACGCATGCCGACGAGCGCCGCGCTGCACTCCTGGGCTTCACGTCCGGGGTTCCGGGCAGCGTGAATCTCGAAGCCCTCCTTGCCGCCCTTCGCTGGCACAGACCCTCGGGCCGACGTGGTCACGTTCTGAACAGACTGGACAGTCTCTGCGTCCATGCGGGAGGCCTCTTTTCCCAGGCCAGCACGGCGAGCATGGTCGTCGCATACGAACCGGGAACGCAGCCCAGGGCGGTGCTGTGGTTCACTGGAACATCCTACCCCTGCCTCTCGCTCTACAAGCCGCTGCTCCTCGCCGACGGGCGCTTCACGCCGCTGTGGTCCGACTACGACTATTCGGAAAACACTGAGTCTTCCCTTTCGCACTGGAAACGCCAGCACGAATGGATCACGCGCACTCGGACTGGAGGGCTGGGCTGCAACCCCGCCTTCGTTCAGCGTCGTGATCAGATTCAGGGCGAGCTCATATGGGCCGCACGCGACGGGTTGGACACGGGCGACCATGCCGCGGCCGCGAGGCGCGTCGATTCGCTTGTTCGGGAATGGTACGAAGGGCTCTCCGGCTGGTGAGCCCTAAGTATCGCAGCTCCCCGTGATGGGAGCGCCCTCACTGCATGGCGAAGAGGCTGCGAA
>DATJQN010000256.1:0-2263 GCA_035505775.1 Rectinemataceae bacterium
TGGCGTGACCGGGCCGAACGGCAGCCCTCTGCCCGGGCCCTGGAGGAAAGCGCGGCCACGCGGCTCTGGGCGCTGAGCGAAGCCCAGATCGCCCGGGCGCTCGAAAGGCGGAGCTGAGCCGGTCACCACCCGGCGTGGAACACTATGCGGAGGAGGCTCTCGAGGCCGGCAGGACCACCCTGACGGTCGTGCCCTTTCCCGGCGTGGAGTCGATCTCGATGTCCCCGCCGGTGTCCCGCACGATCCCATACGCCACCGAGAGACCGAGCCCCATCCCGCCGGCCTCGCGGCGCGTCGTGAAGAAGGGCTCGAATATCTGGCCGCGTATCTGGGGGTCTATCCCCCGACCCTCGTCCTCGCATTCGAGGAGGACGGCATCCCGCAGCGGATCCTGGAGGACTCGGACCCGGACCGACGCGTGGTCGTCGGACAGGGACTGCAGGGCGTTCTCGATGATGTTGATGGTGACCTGGGTCAGCTTCTGGAAATTGGCGCGCACGGGAGGCAGGTCGGGCTCGCATCTGACCGAGAAGGAGCGCGTGCGCTTCGTGGCGAGGGGGGCAAGGAGGCGGGAGGCATAGGCCGCCACCGCTCCGAGGTCGACATCCTCGGGAGGCTTGGCACCCGTGTCGCGCGCGTAGTCCTTGAGGTCCTCCACGATCTTGCGGATCTGCAGTCCGGCGGCGAATGTGTCCGAGAGGAGTTCGGGCACCTCGAGCATCAGGTCCTCGGCGGACCAGCCCTTGAGTCTGAAGTCCCCCGCCTCGCCGATCAGGCGCCGAAGGCTGGGGTCGAGCTCCCTCCACACTTCGGAGATGATCGGCAGATTCCTCAGCACGGCGTTGTTCGGTGTGTTGATCTCGTGGGCGACTCCCGCGGCGAGGACCCCGAGGGTCTTCAGTTTTTCCAGTTCGGCGATTCTGCGCTGGGCCTCCTCGTTCTCGCGCTTCGCCAGATTGAGCTTGTCCGCCAGCGACAGGGAGAGCAGCAGAACCTCTGCGCCGGCGCCGAACTCGAGCCCGTATTCCGTGAAGAATCCGACGCCCAGGATCCCGAAGGCCCGGAAGATCGTCAGCATGACGCCGATGACGAGGGCGACCCAAGCCATCGTGTAGAAGCGCGCAACCCGCTGGTGGGCGTGAAGCCCCGCGATTCCCGTCGCGATGAACAGAATACCCAGGATGAAGGTGAAGCCGCCGGCCGCGGGCGTGATGATGCGGTAGGGCAGGAAGGGACTCAGGACCATTATGGCGACGGTGATCACCAGGAAGGCGCGATAGACCCCGTGCAGGCGCGGGAGGTTCCTCCCGGTTCCGAGGAACAGCATGGTGAAGAGGGTGCCGCCGAAGTCCGCGAAGCCGATGGAGAAGGGCAGGGCCATGTTCGCGAGGAAGGGGGACTCGGGCCAGAAGTACTCGAAGCTGAGCCCCCGCATCGTCGCGACATAGCTGCTCATGCCCACTATGAAGACGAGATAGGCGATATAGGTCGGGTCCCTGCTGAAGAGGAAAATGAAGAGGTTATAGATGCCCATGATGAGGATGAGGCCGAACAGGAGCCCGTAGAGGATCTGGCGTTCGTGATCCGACCGGTAGAAAGCCGCGGGTTTCCACAGCACGAGCGGAATATCCAGGGAGCCCTGGGAGCGGGCCTGCACGTAGTACGTGTAGTCGGCTCCGGGCGGCAGGGTCAGTTCGAAGGCCGGGTTCCGGTTCTTGATGGGCCGGATCGAGAGGGGCACCTGGTCCCCATAGGTCGCGGAGTGCCAGGCGCCGCTGGCATCCGGCGAGTAGAGCGTCGCGTAGTCGACGTCCGGATAGGCGTACTCGAGGATCACCGGTATGGACAGGGCAGCGGAATTCCTGAGCCTGAACCGGGCCCAAATGGCATCGGTCGAGTAGCCGAAGGTCACGCGGCCGTGAGGAGGGGGAGAGAAGGCCAGCCGACCCGCTGCAGCGCCTTCTACTGTCGTGGCGGCTCCGGGGTCCCGTGCGATCTCGAGACGAGTCGTCAGTTCGACCGAGGGAGCCATCGGCGAAACATCGATGGGCTCCAGACTCGCCGCGGGAGTCGCGGCGCAGCAGATGGCGCAGGCGAAGATCCAGCCCAGCGTCGCCAGAGGGGAGCGCATGCCAGGACGAGTGTAGCCGCGGACGGGGGCCGGCGCCAGCCCCGTGAGGCGGTCAGGCCTCGTCCAGCAGGCGGCGCTCTCCTTCGAGGCTTCTGTACCAGTCCACGTCGGTCGTGCACTCCATGCAGCCGA
>DATJQN010000257.1:0-5294 GCA_035505775.1 Rectinemataceae bacterium
GCCTCCTCATTGCTGCTGCCACCAGAAGGCGTTGTCGGCGGTCACGGTGGCGTATCCGAGGGACTTGGCCTGGTCCACTGCGCCGGGCTCGGCGGCAAAGGCATCGGATTGCAGCCTGAGTTCGGTGGCTACCGCGGGAGCCTGGCCGGGGGAGCTGCCCAGAATGTAGCGGCGGATCAGGTCGGCGATGTCCGCATAGGTGACATTGCGGCAGTTGTTCTCGTAGCCGAAGAAGTAGTCGGTCGTAGCCACGGACCACCAGAAGGTAAGGGTGTCCGTGACGAAACTGCTCGCCACCTCCCGCGAGAGGAGGTTCTGATCGATGAGCTTGGTCTTCGCCTTCTCCAGCTCCCCGGCCCCGAAGTAGGCCGCCGGATCTTTCGCGATGAGCGCGAACTCGTCGATCAGCAGCGCGCGCAGTTTCTCGCTTCGGTCGAGCGCGGAACCGCCTCCTGAAGGATCGTCCAGCTTCAGGAAGGTCTGGAAGTCGTAGACGCCGCCGTCGCGGGAGGTCGGGTAGTTGAAGCCGATGTATTCCGGATCGTAGAGTCCCGGGCCCTTGTCCATGAGGTCGCGCTTGAATCTGCCGACGGGAGAGGACAGGAGGAAGAGGAACACGTCGGAGGTATAGGTGTCCTTGGTCTGGCGAAGCACGTCGGGGCCGCGCCAGTCATACCGGACTTCGGCCACGCCGTCGTAGAAATCCTGATCCGGATAGACGAGCTTGATGCCGGGGGGAACCGGACCCTGCGGCGGGAGACCGATGCTCGGGGCCCCGGTCCCGTTCCAGTCGCCGAACCATTTCTGTGCCATCGCAAAGGCATCGGCCGGCTTGACGTCGCCCCCGATGAGCAGGGCCGTGTTACGGGGGATGTAGTATGCGGCCTGCATGGCCTTCAGCTGTTCCACCGTCGCGTTCTGCACGTTGGCCTCGGGACCGTCGACATTCTTCCGCCAGGGCAGGGTGGGGAACATCCGAGACACGAGGGCGTTCTCCGCGATCTGGTCCGGGTCGTTGTGGTAGCCGCGGATTTCGTTGATGACCACCTGCTTCTCCCGCTCGAGCTTCTCCTGGTTGAAGACCGGCTTCCTGATCGCCCAGGACCAGAACTCCACGCCCTGATCGACTTTGTCCGAGGGGACGGTGATGTAGTAATTGATGTACTGGTCGCCGGTGGAACCGTTCCAGCTCGGCGAGCCGAGCCGGTTCAGGGCGGCCATGAAGGCGGCCTGGGTGGGGTACTTTTCGTTGCCGTCGAACATCATGTGCTCGTACAGATGGAAGAGTCCCGCGTCATCTCTGGTCTGGGCGCTCGCCCCTCCCCGGAAGGCGACGCAGATGGTCACGAGCGGCACGGCGTGGTTCTCCACGACGAACACCTCGAGGCCGTTGGACAGGACCTTGTGCGCCGCCGGCTGCCCGCCGGCCGCGAGGGCAGCCGCCGACGGCAGTGCGACGAGCGCGAGGAATGCGAGGCATGCGAGCAAGCGGAACGGCGTCGTTCTCATGGTTCCTCCGTAAATGGTCAGTCTGCTTCTGCCCCGGTCTCCTGTGGGGCATCGGCAGCCTGAGGTCGCTGGAAGTCGAGGGTCATTCCACTCCGGCGAGTCGGAGGAAGCCCCGCTGGTCGGTGAAGTTGCTCTCCTTCGAGAGTTTTCCATTCCGGTAGTAGCGTACGTAGGGTACTTCCCGGTTGTCGAAGCGATCTTCCTTGAACGCCATGAACGGTTCGAAGAAATCCTCGTTGTCGTACTCCACCCAGAAGATGGCGAGATCGGCGCGGCTGGGCATCTTTTCGAGGTAGCCTTTCATCCAGCGCCACTGGGAGCACCAACTCTGCGTGAGTACTACAGCCACCGAGGCGGCGGCGGCGGTCACCTCCGCGCCAAACTCGCCGGAGGCCATGGCGGCCAGACAGGCATCCCGAGAAAGCTTGATCATGTCCTACAAGATACGTTGTCTGCCGGGTCGGGTCAAAGCCCCGTCCGGCGCTTCCGTGTGCGGACTCGGAGGCTTGCGTCGACGCCGGTGCCGTGGCACGAAGCCGCGAGGGGATCGGACTTCAGTTGCAGAGGAACTGGTCGCCGGCCTGCAGCTCAAGTGCCTGCTCGACGCAATTCTGAAGTGCCTTGTCGTCTATCGGTTTGAGGAGATAGGCGACGGGCTTGGTTTTGAGTGCCCGGTCCTGACTGCCCTGGCTGGGATAGGCCGTGAGGAAAATGATCGGAACCTGGCTGAGGAGTCTGATGCGCGCGGCCGCGTCGACGCCATCGATGAAGCTGCGCAGATTGATGTCCATGAGGACGAGATCAGGCCGGTGGGTCACGACGGCGTTGATCGCGGCATCGCCGGAATCGACAATCTGCGGCACGGAGTGGCCCATCTGCTCGAGGCACTCCTGCAGCTGCATCGCGACGATGGTTTCATCCTCCACTATCAGGATTCGCGCCATGCCTTCCTCCCGTTACCGGCCAGTATAACACAAGTTTTGCGTCAACTATCCCTATTATGGAGAAAATAGCGAAATTTTGAAAGATGAAACAGGCCGCTGAACGGATTGCCCGACTCGCTTTCCTGCGAGGACGCGGCCCCGGACCGCTGATTTTCAGCGCAAGGTAGAGTACTCTTCTCCCATGTTTGGGACTCGGAGAGTCGAACAGCGGCAGAGATCGGTGCTGGAAGGCGGAATGAGCCGCGCGCACGACTTCCTCTTTGTCCGGGGCAGGATCCTGACCTGCCTGACCGCGACCGCGCTCTATGCATCCATCGTGCTGCTCTTCGGAGAACGGCTCGCGATTTCGAACAACTACTTCGTGGCCCTTCCGGTTCTGGCCGCCGCCCTCTGTTTCTCGGTTCCCGGAGGGCTGGTCGCAGGCCTGCTCGGTCTGCCGGCGAATCTCCTCCTCTTCGCTCTGCTGGGGCATCCCGAGTATTCCCCCGCCAGCAAGCCGATCGCCGAAGGCTTCGGGCTCATCCTCGGCTTTTCTCTCGGCTACGTCGCCCACAACTTCAGAAAGTACGAGAGCGAAATCCGACGGCGGATGGAGACCGAAAAGGAGCTCACAGCGGCTCTCCAGGAGAAAGACCTCCTCCTCAAGGAACTCAGCCACCGGGTAAAGAACAACCTCAGCGTCATCAAGAGCATCGCGCAGCTGCAGCGGAACCGCTCGGCCGATCCGGACTTCAGGCAGGCGGTCGAGCGTCTCGTGCAGCGCATTCACGCCATCGCCCTGGTCCACGACCAGCTCTACACCCTTGGCGAGGGCGCGGTCTCGGTCGACCCCGAGCGCTACGTCGGCGGGCTCGTCGCGAATCTCCTCTCGAGCTACTCGGACACGGGCGTCGAGATCGTCCATTCGGTTCGCGTTTCCGGCGCTCTCCTTGATCCGGAGGAGGCGACCTGTCTCGGTCTCATCATCAATGAGAGCCTCACGAACTCGATCAAATATGCGGTGGGGGGCTGCGAGGACCCGGCGATTTTCATCAGCATGGATATCGTCGATGGCGAGTACCGGCTGGTCATCCGAGACAACGGCCCCGGTTTCGGCACGCCGCCGACCGATTCGCAGGGCGGGCTGGGGCAGCGAATGATACAGGCCCTCGCCCGACAGCTGGACGGCAGAGTCACCTTCGAAAATGCGGAAAGCCGCGGCTGCGTCGAGGGCGCCCGCGTCGAGCTGCGCTGGCCGCGAGAAAGGAAGCAGGTATGAGCTACGAAGTGTTGAGCGCGCTCGCCCGGAGTCCGGGGGCGGCGATGGTGGTCGTCGTGGACGTTCAGGGATCGGTGCCGAGGCACGTCGGTTCCAAGATGGCCATCTTCCCCGACCTCACCACCCGCGGTACGGTCGGGGGCGGCCAGCTCGAAGCCCGGGCCATCGAGGAAGCGCGGCGCTGCATCTCCACCGCGAGTTCCGCCGCCATCAAGGTCGAGCTCACCGGCGCCGAGGCCCTGGGGGCGACACCCGTCTGCGGAGGGGTGGCGGAACTCTGGATCGAATACAACGCCGACCCGGCCCCGTTCGGGCTCGCTCTGCACGAGCTCGACGCAGGCCGGATGGTCGTTCTGGTGAGCGAACGCCGCGGGGGCCAGCCCCGGTGCTGCTTCGCGCTGGACAGGACCGGCTCTCCGCTCGTGAGCGTGGACGCCGGCGCGGTCCGGGCCGCCGCCGCTCCCGCGGTTGCCGCGGCGATCCGTGACGGCCGGGCGACATTCGACGCTGCAGCGGGGCTGTTCTATGACCCGGTTCTCCCTCCCGAGCGCCTCCTCATTCTGGGCGGGGGCCATGTCGGCCTCGCCGTGGCGCAGTTCGCCGTCAATCTGGATTTCCGGGTTTCGATCGCCGACGAGCGGGAGGAGTTCGCCGCGAGCGGTCGATTCCCCGCCGGAGTCGAGACCCTCCACGGAAACTACGTGGAAACGATCGAGTCCTATCCCTTCGGCCCATCGACCTATGCGCTCGTGGTCACGCCCGGGCACCTCAAGGACCTCGAGTGCGTCCGGGCGGCGCTCGGGCGGGAGTACCGCTACCTCGGGCTCATCGGGTCGAAGCGGAAAGTGCGCATGATCATGGAACAGCTGATCACCGAAGGGCTCGATGCTTCGCGCGTCGAGGCCCTCTATTCGCCGGTCGGGCTCGACATAGGGGCGGAAACGCCCGAGGAGATCGCCGTCTCCATTCTGGCGGAGATGATCGCCGTGCGGCGCGGCTCGTCGGCGCTCGCCGCGATCGAGGCAGACCGACGCCGACGCCGCGGCTAGGCGATGCTCCTCTCCGAGCTGGTACTCCGCATGCTCTCGCGCCGGCGTCCCGGCCCTTCCGGGGGCTTCCGGGGTGGCGGCGAAGTCGGAGGCGAGGCCGGAGGCGAGGGCGGAGGCCCGGCGCGGGGAGCCGCCGTGATCGCCTTTGTCGGCGCCGGCGGCAAGACGAGCGGGAGGTATCTCCTCGCCGGGGAGCTCGGCAGGTCAGAGGACGCCGGGCGCGTGGAAACGGTCGCGTCTCGCCCGTGGAGCGGACAGCCCCGCATCCTGTTGAGCAGCACGACGAAGCTGTACGACCCCCGATTCGAGCCGCAGCGACCCGAACTGCGCGTAGAACTGGAGCCGGCGCTTGGACCGGGGGTGGATGCCGGGGCCGGCGAGTTCGAGAAGAGTCTCGGCCGGGTCCGGGCGCGGGCGGGAGGCGGAGCGCCGCAGCTCCTCGCCTCGGCGCGGCTGGCGGAGGAGGGGAAGCTGCTCGGCGTCGCACCGGAGGCCCTCTGCACCCTCGCCGAGGGCTATGACTGCATTGTCGTG
>DATJQN010000258.1:0-10329 GCA_035505775.1 Rectinemataceae bacterium
TTCTGGGTTCCGTGGTCGGCGAGCTGGCCGGCGGCGACTTC
Source organism: Rectinemataceae bacterium (assembly GCA_035505775.1). Taxonomy (GTDB): domain Bacteria; phylum Spirochaetota; class Spirochaetia; order Treponematales; family Rectinemataceae; genus JAJXZP01. The sequence goes on from DATJQN010000258.1 coordinate 42, forward strand.
AGAGTAACCTCCCTCATACCCAACGGCCTCGATGTCCATGAGTGGGAGCCTTCCGCCAAGGATATCGAGACTCTGGACTCGGCGGACCTCGTCGTGGAAAACGGGCTGGGCCTCGAAGGCGGCATGGAAAAGGCATTGGCCCAGGCGCGGGCATCGGGCCGACGCTTCTTCACGGCTTCCGACCACATCACCGTCAGACACGTCGGCGAAGGGGAAGGCATTCCGTCGGGAGACCCGGATCAGGCTGTCGGCGCCGCCGATCCCCACCTCTGGACCGACCCGAGGACGATGAAGGCGGTCGTCTCCGCCCTGGCGGAGGAACTGCAGCGGGATTTCGGCTCAGCGCTGCCTGACAAGGGCGCGGGACTTGCCGCCCGGGCCGCAGATCTGGAACGCCGTCTGGACGACCTCGACGCAGCCGTGGCGGCCCAGGTAGCCTCGCTTCCGGCCGAAAAGAGAAAGCTGGTTACGGGTCACGAATCCCTCGGCTATTTCGCGCAGCGCTACGGATTCACGCTGGTGGGAGCCCTCATCCCCAGCCTGAGCACGGAGGCCGAGAGCTCGGCCTCCGATCTGGCCAAGCTCAAAGGTCTGATCGCGGCATCCCATGTCAGTGTCATCTTTACCGAACTCGGCACGCCCCCGGCGACGGTCCACGCCCTGGCCACCGAGGCGCATGTGCGCTCCGTAGAGCTCTCCACGCACGCGCTGCCGCCTGACGGCTCCTACTTCAGTTTCGAGCGCGGGCTTGCCGCCAATATCGTGGACAATCTGCGTCAGTAGAGCCGTACCGGCCTTTTCTGCCGGAGGTCGCGCCCCTGCTGGCCCTCGCTTTCCAGCCGGCGCGGCCTCCCGTTTCGGCGCCCCTTGCAGCGCCTTCGGCCCTGCAGCATGACCGGGTCCGGCACACCAGCCTCAATGGCAGTATATTCCCTCGGAGGGGGAATGAAGCGATGCATACCATAGTCTTCGTGCGCCATGGCGAGAGCGAGTGGAACAAGGAAAACCTGTTTACCGGCTGGACCGATGTCGATCTCTCCGAAACGGGGCGGAAGGAGGGCGTTGAGGCGGGGCGTCTTCTCAAAGAAGGTGGCTATACCTTCGACCTGGCCTTCACCTCGGTGCTTACCCGGGCCATCCGCACGCTGTGGCTTGTCCTCGATGAAATGAAGCTCATGTGGATCCCGGTGACGCGGAGCTGGCGCCTCAACGAGCGGCACTACGGGGCCCTCCAGGGCCTCAACAAGGCTGAGACGGCCGCCAAGTACGGGGAGGCCCAGGTCAAGCTCTGGCGGCGCAGTTACGACGTGCCGCCCCCCTCGCTCGCCGCGGAGGATCCGCGGCATCCGCGCTTCGATCCGCGCTACCGCGACCTGAAGCCGGAAGAGGTCCCCGCCTCGGAATGCCTGAAGGATACCGTTGCCCGGGCCCTCCCCTTCTGGAACGGCGAGATCGTTGAGGCCATGAGAGCCGGCAAGCGTGTCCTGGTCGTGGCTCATGGCAACAGCCTTCGGGCGGTGGTGAAGCATCTCGACGGGATTTCGGACGAGGACATCGCGGAGCTCAATATTCCGACGGGAGTCCCCCTGGTCTATGAGCTCGACGACAACTTCCGGCCGCTCAGGCACTTCTATCTCGGGGACCAGGAAGCCATCGCGCGCCAGATAGCCGCCGTCGCGGCCCAGGCCAGCCGAGCTCCCTCCAAGTAGGGGGCCCGTTCAAGCTTGCCCTGACCTCGGTGCCGCGCCCTGGGGGCTCTCCTCGAGGGCCGGCTACCGCCGGGCCTCGGCTAGAGTCCGCCCCCGCCGAGGAAGAGCGCAGCCGCAAGTCCCATGCCGGTCACGATGTACACGAGGATGGTCCCTGCGTTGGCCGGGATCAGATGTGGTATGTCGTCCTTGTTCCTGACCGCCGTCAGCACCGACTTGACCGCAATGGGGAGGGAGGCGAGTCCGAAGAGGAGGGCATAGTGCCGCCTCAGGACGGCGACGAGCGCGATGAGGACATAGGCTCCGAAAAAGAGGGTGGCGAATACCGGCAGGCTCTTCTCCTTGCCGATCCGCACGACCCAATTGCACTTGTCTCCTCGCTTGTCGGCCTCGTAGTCGGGGAACTGGTTGATCCAGAGCACGTTTACGATGAGGAGAGCGATGGGCAGCGACAGGACGAAGGCCAGGCTGACGTCGGCTCCCGCCGGCGCCTGGAGCACGAAGGCTCCGAGGGTGATCAGAGGCCCATAGGTGAGTCCCACCGCCAGCTCGCCGAGCCCGCGATAGGCGAACTTGGCCGGCGGGAGTGTGTACAGAATGGCGATGATATAGCCGGCCGCGCCGATGGGGAGGATGAGCAGATTGCGGGCGAAGGCCACGTAGAGGCCCAGGACGCAGGCCGCAGCGAGCGTCACGAAGCTGATCGCGACCACCTGACCGGGTCTGAGCACCTTCTGCGTTATGGTGCGTCTGCCGCCGGTGAAGGGAGTCTGCTTTTCGGGCGGGATGTCACCGTCGACTCCGGTGTAGAAATCCACGAGTTCGTTGACGCCGTGCTTGCCGATCTCGATGAGGACAAGCCCGAGCAGGGCAACCAGGAACCAGTAGAGGCTGAAGCTCCTGCCGACCAGCCAGGCGGCCGCACTGCCCACCACGAGGGGCACCATCGACGCCACCCAGAGACTCGGCCGACCCAGCTGCCAGATCCCCTTCCACATATGACCCTTGTAGGAAAAGGCTTCGAGCGTCACGCCAAGCTCCCTCCCATAGGAGTAGGCGCAGTCGACCGTGTCGCTCATTTCAGGATGCTCCCCGCTATCGCCTCCGTCCAGGCCGTCACCGGGCCGGGGAAGACGCCCATCGCGAGCGTGACAAGGACCGAGAGACCGAGTACGGCTTTCTGGGCGAAGGGCACCTTGATACGGGATTCGTCCTCGGCCTTCTCCATCACCAGCGTCTTGATCACAGAAATGTAGTACGAGATGGATACGACGCTCATGACCAGGGCGAGGGCCGCAAGCCAGAGCTTGCCCTGCCGCGCGACCTCGGCCAGCAGATAGAACTTGCCGATGAAACCCGCGGCGGGCGGTATGCCCGCCAGGGAGAGGAGACAGACGAGGAGACTCCCCGCCATGAAGGGGGAGCGCTTCCACATGCCTTTGAACTCCGCGATTTCCGTGGCGCCTCCGGCCGCACCGAACGAGGAAAGGGCCGCGAAAATGCCGACATTGGCGAAGAGATACAGGACCACGTAGTAGAGCAGCGCGCTCAGCCCGGCCCGCGAGGCCGCGACGAGCCCCAGGAGCATGTATCCCGCATGCGAAATACTCGAGTAGGCGAGCAGGCGTTTCATGCTCGTCTGCGGCAGGGCGATCAGATTGCCGACCACCATGGAGAGCACGGAGAGCGTCAGGACGATGAGCGGGAGGCCGCCACCGACGGGGAGGGCGAACAGGAGGAGCCGGACCAGGGCTGCAAATCCGGCCGCCTTCGAGCCCACGGCAAGGAAGGCGGCGACCGGGGCCGGCGCTCCTTCGTAAATGTCGGGAGACCACATGTGGAAGGGCACGGCCGCGATCTTGAAGGCGAAGCCGGCGAGCACCATGATCGTCCCCACCACGACCAGGGGGTCGCCGGAGCTTCCCGCGAGTGCAGTCACGGCATCTGTGTAAGCGAGCGTGCCGGAGACACCATACAAGAGGCTCAGGCCGAAGAGCAGGACTGCGGACGAGATCGCGCTCAGGAGCACGTACTTCGCGCCTGCCTCGGTGGACCTGCCGTTGCGCTTGTCGTAAGCCGTCAGCACCACCAGGGGCAGTGTCATGAGCTCCAGGCCGATATAGAGACTCAGGAAGTCGTTGGCCGAGCTCAGGAGCATCATGCCCACGAGGGCGAAGGCGATAAGGGCGAAGAACTCGTTGCGGAGTTCCCCGAGGCTCGACGTGAAGCGGAAGGAGATCAGCGAGACGAGGAGGGCGGCAACGATGAATACCTGCTTGAAGAACAGGGAGAGTGCGTCGTTGAGGTAGGCGCCCTTGGAGAACGACGCACCCTCGCCCGGCGCGAGGAAACTCAGCACGAGGAGGCCGAGGAAGGCCAGGACGGCGAGCTGTCCGGTGATACCCTTGCGCCCCTTCGGGACCAGGAGTCCGACGGCAAGCAGGACGATCGCGAGCAGGGCGGCGACGAGTTCGAGGCGTACGGCTGTGAAGTCCATCAGAACGCTCCTCCGACCTGAAGCGCGGCGAGGCGCTGGGCTATGGGCACGACACCCCCCGTCACCATGTCCATGATCGCCCTCGGGTAGATTCCGAAGCCGATGAGCACGGCCACGAGCAGCACGATGGGTATCATCTCGACGCCGCGCGCGTCCTTGAGGTGGTCCCACTTCGCGAGGCGGGGTCCGAAGAAAATGCGCTGGAAGACCCAGAGCACGTATATCGCCGTCACCACCACCGAAAAGATGGCGATGACCGACTGGACGGGGAAAACCTGGATGGCGCCGGTGAACACGGTGAACTCCGCCACGAAGTTGAACATGCCGGGGAGTCCGAGCGAGGCGAGGCCCACGAGGAGGAAGGCGGCCGCGACCCGCGGCATCTGGTGGGCAAGCCCGCCGAAGTCGTCGATGATGCGGGTGTGGGCCTTGTCATACACGAGGCCGACGATCGCGAAGAAGAGAGCGGCCATGATGCCGTGGGCGAACATCTGGGCGACCGCGCCGTCGATCGACGCCGCGTTGAGCGATGCTATACCGATGAGGACGAAGCCCATGTGACTGATCGACGAGTTGGCCACGACGAACTTGAGGTCCTTCTGCACCATGGCGACAAAGGCGATATACACGGCGTTGATGGCCGCGAGGATCGCGATGACCGGCGCCCAGAAGGCAGCTCCCTGCGGGAAAAGACCGATGCCCACCCTGATCAGGGCGTAGCCGCCGAGCTTCATGATGACGCCGGCGAGCAGCATGGATATGGCCGTGGGCGCGGCCGAGTGGCCGTCGGGGGTCCATCGGTGGAGGGGGAAGAGGGGCACGAGGACCCCGAAGCCCGCCAGCATGAGGAAGAAGGCGAACTTCTGGAAGTTCGGGTCGAAGTGGATCGTCGCGAGCGCCTTGAGATCGAAGGTCCAGACGCCCAGCCCCTGCACCGGATCATGGGCGTAGGCGAAGATCGCCAGTATCGCGACGAGCGCGATGGCCGAGCCGGAAAGCAGGTACATCGTGTACTTCATCGCGGCGTACTCTTTGCGGGTGCTTCCCCACACGCTGATGAGCACGTACTTGGGAATGACGGCGACCTCGATGAACATGAAGAGCACGAGAAGGTCGGTCGCCATGAACACGCCGAAGACCCCGCCGACCAGGACCAGGGTGTAGATGAAGAACTCCTTGGACCGCGTCTCCAGCTTCCAGGTGACGAAGACACCGGCGAAGAGGATGATGGCCGTAAGGAGCACGAGCGGCAGACTGAGGCCGTCCACACCGAGGTCCAGGTGGATGCCGAAGCTCGGCACCCAGTCCAGACGCTCGACGAACTGCATGCCGCCCGAGCCGCGGTCGTACAGGAAGAGGGCGGCGACGGTGAGGAGGAGCGAGACCGCGGCCGCCAGCAGGGCGATCGCGCGCGTCAGATTGCGGCGCCGATCGGGCACGAAGAGCAAGAGGAGAGCGCCGACGAAGGGGGAGAGCAGTATCGCCGGGAGCAGGTGGAGCTGGCTCATCTGAAGATTCCTCCCAGCATGTCGGTGGAGATCGCGACGACGGCTATTGCGATCGCCGCGAAGATCACGAGGGCATAGGCCTGGAGCCTGCCCGACTGGGTCAGCCGGAGCTTCCGTCCGGCGGCCCGCGTGGTCGCGCCCAGGCCGTCGAACAGACCGTCGATCAGGCTGTGATCGATCCAGTCGAACACGATGCCTGCGCCGAGCATGAGCCGAGAAAAGACCCAGCCGTAGATCTCGTCAATGTAGAACTTGTGATCGAGGAGCCGGTATAGAGGTCCGAAGGCCGCGGCAAGGCGTTCCGCCCTGATGAGCTTCCTCCCGTAGATCAGCCAGGCCAGGATGATTCCGCCGGCGGCCACCAGCGTGGAGATGCCCGCCGTGAACAGATCGAGGTGGCTGGCCTCCGGCTTTCCGAAGAATATGAACCCGCCAAAACTGAAGCCAATGGCTTCCTTGAACCAGGGCGAGCCGATGAGCCCGGCCAGGATCGAGAAGAGGGCGAGCACGATGAGGGGGATCGTCATGGCCACCCCTGATTCGTGCGCATGCACCTCCTCGCCCTTCTTGCCGCCGAAGGCCGTGAATATCAGCCGGAACATATAGAAGGCCGTCATGAAGGCGACGCCGAGGCCCAGCACATAGAGGCCCATGTGGCCGGACTCGCGCGATGCGAGGAGTATCTCATCCTTGCTCCAGAAACCGGCCAGGGGGAAGACTCCGGAGAGCGCGAGGGCCCCGATCACGAAGGTCCAGGCGGTGATGCGCATCTTTCTCCCGAGCCCGCCCATCCTGAAGATGTCCTGCTCGCCCGTCGCATGGATCACGCTGCCGGCGCCCAGGAAGAGGAGGGCCTTGAAGAAGGCATGGGTAGTCAGGTGGAACATGCCGGCGCTCATGCTTCCGACGCCGAGGGCCATGAACATGTAGCCGAGCTGACTGAGGGTCGAGTATGCCAGGATGCGCTTGATGTCCTTCTGCACGAGGGCGATCGAGGCGGCAAAGAGCGCGGTGAAGCCTCCGATGTAGGCCATCGTCTCCATGACTGCCGGCACGCTCGCGAAGAGCACGAAACCGCGGGCGATCAGGTAGACGCCGGCTGCCACCATCGTGGCCGCATGGATGAGGGCGCTCACGGGCGTGGGACCTTCCATGGCGTCGGGAAGCCATACGTGGAAGGGGAATTGCGCCGACTTACCGAGGGGCCCCACGAAAATGAGGGCGGCAATCAGGGCGATCATCGCGGCGCCGGAGCTTCCGGCCACGGAACCGGAGAGCGCCGTGGAGAGCGCGCCGAAGTCGAAGCTGCCGAAAAACACGAAGAGCAGCAGAATGCCGACCATGAAGCCGAAATCGGCCCAGCGATTGGTGACGAATGCCTTTCTGCTCGCGTCGGCGGCCGATGGCTTGGCATACCAGAACCCTATGAGGAGGTAGGAACACAGCCCCACGAGCTCCCAGAAGACGAAGGTCTGGAAGTAGTTGTCCGCGATGACCAGGCCCAGCATCGAGAAGGCGAACAGGGAAAGGTAGGCGAAATAGCGGGAGAATCCCGGATCTCCGTGCATGTAGCCGATCGAGTAGAGCATGACAAGAAAAGCGACGAGGCTTACGATGACGGCCATCGTGGCCGAGAGGGGATCGACCAGGATGCCCATGGCGATCTCGAGTCCCCGGAAATGTCCCATCGAGGGGATCGAAAGCCATTGCACGGCCACGTGTGCCGTAAGGCCGCTCTGGCCCGGAGTCGAGCCGGCCAGCACCGTCACCAGATTCCAGGAGGCGAGGACGAGTGAGGCCGCGGCCGCCAACAGCGCCACCACAGCGCTCAGCGCCTTGGACCGCTTCGTCACGAAAACAACGAGGACGAAGGCGACCAGGGGAGCGAGGACGAGACCCAGTGCTGCGTTGATCATGATCGTTTCCATCGTATCGTCGCCCCTACCATTTCAGCGTGTCGAGGTCGTCGACGCTCGTGTTCGCGCGGCGGCGGTAGAGCGTGAGGATGATCGCCAGTCCCACGGCAACTTCCGCCGCGGCCACCGCGATGATGAAGATCGCGAATGCCTGTCCCAAGGGGGCGACGTGGGCGCCGAAGCGGTCGAAGGCCACGAGATTGAGATTGACAGCGTTCAGCATGAGCTCGACGCCCATGAGAACCGCTATGGCATTGCGCTTCGCCACGGCCCCGACGAATCCGATGCAGAAGAGGAGGGCGGACACTACGAGGCACTGACTGAGGCCGATCATGGCGTCTTCCTTTTTTCCTGGCGGCCCGGCATGCCTACGGCTATCGCCCCCGCGAGGGCCCCGAGCAGGAGAAGCGCCGCCGCCTCGAGAGGGAGGGCCATGTCGCCGAGGAAGAGACTCGAGATGGCCGCAGCGCTGCCAGCCGTGGTCGCCGGAAGGGCGCCCAGGGCGGTGCTTCCAGCGGTGCTTCCAGCGGCGCTGGCGGAACCGATCGCACTTGAGACGCTCACCGCACGGACGATGATGGCGAAGAGGGCGAGGCCGACGAGGGTCGCAATGAGGCCGTAGCGGTTGAAACCGTTCGAGTCTTCCATCCGCTGACGCTTGGTGAGCATGATACCGAAGACGAAAAGCACGGAGATGGCCCCCACGTACACCAGTATCTGGACGACGGCGACGTAATCCGCCTGAAGCAGCAGGTAGACGAAGGCCATGCCCAGGAAAGCCACGGCCATGTAGAGTGCGCTGTGAACGAGGTTGCGCGACAGGATCATTGCCAGAGCCGCAAGCACGACTATGACGGCGAACAGGTAGAAGAGGACAGCTTGGAACATCGTGTTCAGGCCCCCCCGCCCGTGGCCTGTGGCCTCGCCGCCTGCGCGGGCGTGGCAGCCGTCTCTGCCGTACCTGATGGCGATGCCGGTGCGGGAGGCGACGGCGGCCGATAGCTGTTGCCGCGCCAGACGTAGAAGCTGTCGTCCTTGCGGTAGCAGGCGAGATCGAAATCCGTCTTGAAGTAGATGGCATCCGTGGGACAGGCCTCCACGCAGAGCCCGCAGAACATGCAGTAACCCAGGTTCATGCTGTAGCGTTCGAGGCGACGCTTGTTCTTGTCCCCGAGGAAGAAGTCCACCTTGATGACCCCGTTGGGGCACACGTCCGAACAGAGCCCGCAGGAGATGCAGGCGTCGGCGTCGAAACCGAAGGAGCCCTTGCTCCTCGGCGCGAGGTCAGGCAGAACTTCAGGATAGCGCTGCGTAACCTTCTTCATGAGGAAACGCTTCGCGGTCGTGTACAGACCTTGGACCAATCCTATGCCGAGCACGCCGATCACCTCCCGACCGCGGTGAAATACTGGTAGAGTTTGATGCCGACACCCGTGAGCAGGATGTTCAGTATCGAGAGCGGAATCAGGAATTTCCAGTTGAATTTCATCATCTTGTCCACCCGAGCGCGCGGAAAGGTCCAGCGCAGCCAGAGGATGACGAGAACCATCGCCCAAGTCTTGCCGATGAACCAGAGCCAGCCGGGCAGGATGGGGCCTGACCAGCCGCCGAGGAAGAGGGTCGCGCCGAGCGCCGCCACGCAGAAGAGGTTGGCGTACTCGGCCATGAAGAACAGTGCGAAGCGCATGCCCGAATACTCGGTGTGGTAACCGGCGATGAGCTCCTGCTCCGCCTCGGTCATGTCGAAGGGCGAGCGGGTGAGCTCGGCGAGGGCGGAAATGAGGAAGATGAGGAAGGCCAGCGGCTGGATGAAGACGAACCAGACGCCGTGCTGCGCGGCGGAAATCTGGCCCAGATTCATCGAGCCGGAGATCATGACGACGCCGAGCATGGAGAAGGCCAGGGGTATCTCGTCGCTGATCACCTGCGCCACCGTGCGCATACCGCCCAGCAGGGAATACTTGTTGTTCGAGCCCCAGCCCGCCATCAGGATGGCTATCGTCGTCGTGGACGCGATGGCGACGAAGAAGAGAAGTCCTACGTTGAAGTTGAGCGGCAGCATTCCCTTCCCGTAGGGGAGAAAGCCGTAGAGTACCATCGTGATGGTGAATACGATGAGCGGCGCGGCCTTGTATACGCGCTTATCGGCCGCCGCGGGCAGGATGGACTCCTTGCCGATCAACTTGGCGGCATCGTTGATGGACTGCAACAGGCCGAAGGGGCCGACACGGTTCGGGCCAAGCCTCTCCTGGAAGAAGCTGGCCACGCGCCGATCCACCCACAAGATAAGGATGATGTTGAGCGTGACCAAGGTGGCGATGGCGATGAACGAGACGAGCCCCATGATCGAGTCCGTCAGGAGCTGGGGAAAGCCCCAGAGCGCCATCGTGCCGCGCAAGAACGAAGCGATGGTTACAAACAGGTCGTTCAAACTCTGCATTCCGTTCCTACCTGTCGATTTCGCCGAGGACTATGTCCAGCGAGGCGAGGGTGGCGATGAAGTCCTGGATTGTCAGGCCGGGCGCCAGCTCGGGCAGGACACCGATGTTCACGAAGGAAGGCGATCGCAGGTGCATCCGGTAAGGCTTGGGACTTCCGTCGCTGACGATGTGATATCCCTGAATGCCTCGCGCGCTCTCCACCAGCTCGAAGACCTCG
>DATJQN010000259.1:0-5268 GCA_035505775.1 Rectinemataceae bacterium
CCGGGGCCGGATCGGTTCGGCTGCCGCGGCCCTGCAGCACGGAGCGCGCTCCGGCCCGGGCCTCGACCAAAGCCGTAGTGATAGACGACACCCACACGGCGAAGCAGGGCCCAGACCACAATGGAGCCGAGGGCTGCGGCAATGACTCTCCAGTCTCCGAGCACGCGCATCGACAGGGCGATATAGCCGTTCAGATCCATGCCTCAGCCACCCTTCCCCGCCGGCACGGCTTCGGGGGAGCCGTAGAGATTGCGCGCGAGCTCGGCCATGTCGGGCGCCGCGAGGTCCTGGAAAGCGAGCCCGAAGTAGCGGGAGCCGGCCTCATCATAGCGGCGGGCGACCCGGGCGACGCAGACGATGGTTTTCCCGGCAAAGCTGAGGCGGAGCCGAATGCTTGCCCCCAGGTTGAAGCGTGGACCGTCGGGAGGGAGGACTACGAGCAGTCCTGCCGGCGTGGCGTCCGCGATGGATCCGGCGCGCGCGGCGTCTCCCGAGCCCTGAGCCGCGAAATAGCCGTGCCGTTTCAGGAACCAGGCCAGGACACGGGAGAATTCCCAGGCCAGATCCACAGCCGCGAAATCAAGGGCCCGTGGGCGCTCGGGACCGTTGGAGAGAATGACCACCCCGACCGTATAGCGGTAGTACACGACGGGACACCAGATCGAGGAATTGACTCCGCTCGAGGCTCGCTGGGCCAGGTACGCGGCAAGCCGCGAGCCGCCCGCCATCGCCGAAGGTCCCTCGTAGTCCTCCGCCATGTCCCTGGTAATGATGCGTCCCGAGGGATAGGGATCGGCGAGCGGAAGGGCGCTCAGGGTGGACGGTACATAGAGGACCCGCCCCAGCTTGGCCACCATGTCCTCGGCGATGTCGGCGGGCCCCCGCTCCTTGTACATGATCACCCGGCCCTCGCTTGCCAGGGCGGAGGCCTTCCCTTTGAAGCTCTCGACCAGGAGATTGAGATTGCGTGAATCCAGCCCCTCGCGCAGCTCCGGCAGCTCGACCTCCATCCATTCGTCGGACTCGGGGCAGTCGAGCTTCAGGTCAGCGTCGGGGAGGAGCAGATCGACCCCCAGCCCCTGGGGAGGGGGAACGCGCGGCCAGCGCCGGGAAAGGCTGCGGTACATGGATTCCGGGAAGCCGAGTTCGATGGCCTCGGAGGCGCTGCTGAGCACGAGGCTCTCGAAGGCCACGCCCTGCCCCCGAAAATCGAAGTACACCGAGACGCGCTGCCGCGGGCTCAGACGTACGGTGGCCCCGGCCTGCGGGGCAAGCGAGAGCACGTCCTGACGGCTGGATACCATGCGGCAGGGAATCGTACGGCCTGCGGCCTGGATGCGGGCCTCGATCCGAGCCTCGGAGGCGGCCGTCAGTATGAACTCACGCTCGACACGATCTATTCGTACAGCCACGACTCCTCCGCGAGCCACGCGCAGTTGCTCCGGGCTGGGAGCTCCATCCCGGGCTTGATCAACTATATATCATTTTCGGCGCGCTCGCCCGCCTTGATGAAGGGAGGGGACGACTATATCATGATGCCTATGGAAACGCCGCGCCGTAGCGAATCGAAACGATCCGAGCGAAAGGAGCCCTAATATGGTGAAATTCGTCAATCTTGACGACTGTCCCGGCTTTCAGGAACTGCTCCGCCTGGCCCGGCCTTCCCTTGCCTCGCTGCTGAGCGCCACTCGGGTGGCCGGCTGCGAGGTCCCGATGGCAGCAGGCCTGGTCTTCAACTGGGGAGCCACGCCGGTCGACGGGGCCGTCCTTTCCGCGCTGGAAAAAATCGCGAGAGACCAGCAGCTCGTCGAAAAGTATCGCATGCTCGCCGAAGGCGCGGTCATGAACACGGGCGAGAAGCGCATGGTGCTGCACCATCTGGCCCGAGGTCAGCTGGGCGCGCCGGTGGTCCACAACGGCAGGAATCTGCGGGATTTTTACGAGGGTGAGCGCCGGAGAGTCGCGGACTTCGTCCGCGCGGTGCACGCCGGCACGATCCGTGGCTCCACCGGCAAGGAGTTCTCGACAGCTGTCCAGATCGGGATCGGCGGATCCGACCTGGGGCCCCGCGCGCTCCATATCGCCCTCGAGCGATGGGCACGCGAGCACGGACGAATGAAAATGGATGCCCGCTTCATCTCGAATGTCGACCCCGACGACGCGAACGCCGTTCTTGCCCGCTGCGATCTGGAGCGGACTCTCTTCATTCTCGTTTCGAAAAGCGGAACGACGCAGGAAACCCTCGCCAACGAGGTCCTGGTGCGGAGCCGGCTCGAAGGCGCAGGGCTCAAGCCTTCCGGCCACATGATCGCCGTCACGAGTGAGACCAGCCCGCTCGCGCGAAATCCGGGCTATCTGGATTCCTTCTACATCGACGATTTCATCGGTGGACGGTATTCCTCCTCGAGCGCGGTGGGCGGAGTCGTCCTTTCCCTCGCTTTCGGCCCCGAGAGTTTCTCCGATTTCCTGGACGGCGCCCATAAGGCCGACCGGATGGCCCTCGAACCCGATATACGGAGAAACGCGGCCCTTCTGGATGCCCTCATCGGCCTGTACGAGCGAAACGTGCTGGGCATGGGCACGACCGCCGTCCTGCCCTACGCCGATGCCCTCGCTCGATTCCCCGCCCACCTCCAGCAGCTCGACATGGAGTCGAACGGCAAGCGGGTGAACCGCGACGGGGCCGCGATTTCCTATTCCACCGGTCCCGTGGTCTTCGGGGAGCCGGGCACCAACGGCCAGCACTCCTTCTATCAGCTCCTCCACCAGGGCACGGACATCGTGCCGCTCCAGTTTATCGGCTTCCTGGAGGGGCAGACCCGGGGCGATGTCGAGGTGGAAGGCTCGACGAGCCGGAGAAAGCTCCAGGCCAACCTCGCCGCGCAGATCGTCGCCTTTGCCCGCGGTCAGGCCGACGACAACCCCAACAAGACCTTCCCGGGCAATCGACCGAGTACTCTGATCCGGGGCACCCGTCTCGATCCCGCGGCGCTCGGCGCCCTGCTCGCCCACTTCGAAAACAAGGTCATGTTCCAGGGCTTCGCGTGGAACATCAACAGCTTCGACCAAGAAGGCGTCCAGCTCGGGAAACTCCTTGCCAAGCGGCTGCTTTCCGGCGCCAACGGCAGTGCCAATGGCGGCGCCAGCGGCAGCGCCAATGGCACACATGGCGACGAGGGCAAGGACGAGCTCCTCGCGGCCTACGCCGGACTGCTGCTTCCCCCGAACGCCTGACCATGGGGCATTCCAGCACGCTCGCATTCACCGGCGGCGGTACCGGCGGTCACATCTATCCGGGACTCGCCGTGATAGAGGCACTTCGGGCCCGCGGCCATGAAGGCCGCATCATCTGGCTGGGTTCACGCAGGGAGTCGGATCGCGACATCGTGGAGCGGGCATCCGTGGAGTATTTCGCGCTGCCGGCGGGGAAGCTGCGCAGGAGTCTGTCGCCGCGCAACGTGGCTGATGGGTTCCGCGTCATCGCGGGTTACCTGGCTTCGAGGAAAGTCCTTGCGTCGACGAGACCGGCCCTCCTCTTTTCGAAGGGCGGCTACGTCAGCGTCCCGCCCTGCGCGGCCGCCGCCGCGCTCGGCATCCCCTACCTGACCCATGAATCCGACCTGAGCCCCGGCCTCGCCACCCGCCTCAATGCCGGCCGCGCCCGGCTCATCCTGACCGCCTACGATCGGACCCGGGACCTGCTCGCGCCGCAGTTCCGGACCAAGTGCCGGACCGTCGGCAATCCCATCCGCGACACGATGCGCCGGGGCGACGCCGCGCTTGGCCGATCGCTGCTCGGCCTTCCGCAGGGACTCCCCCTCCTCCTCTTTCTGGGCGGAAGCCAGGGGGCGCGCCAGATCAACGAACTCGTCGAGGCTGTGCTCGGCGACCTGACGAAGCGCTGCTTTGTCGTGCACCAGACGGGGCCGGGCGGGTCCCGACTTCCGCACACAGGGGTGAACTACCGCGCATTCGAGTATATCCGCGACGAGCTGCCCCATTTCCTTGCCGCCGCCCATCTCGTGGTCGGAAGGGCGGGCGCCGGCACGCTCTGGGAGTGCGGCGCCGCAGGTAAGCCCATGGTGCTCGTTCCGCTGGCGGGGGCGGGAACCAGGGGCGACCAGGTGGATAACGCGGCCCTCTTCGAAGAGCGGGGGGCTGCGATCAGCCTTGCCGGCGACCGGGCTACACCCGAGAATCTACTGAGCGCCATCTTCGGATTCCTCGATGATCCGGCCGGCCATCGCGCCGCATCGCTCGCGGCGGGGGAGCTGGCCGGAGCCGACGCCGCCGGGGACACGGCCGATCTCATACTGAACCTTCTAGGAGAGCTTCGATGACTGTGATCGACTGGGTATTCCTGGCCATCGTCATTCTGCTCGCGGCCCGCTGCTTCGTGCGCGGATTCGTGGAGGAGCTCCTCTCGGTGGCCGCGATCGCCGGAGGCATTCTCGTGGCGCTCCTGCTCTACCGCAAAGGGGCGGAGCTCGTGCGGACGCAGCTCAAGATCCAAGCCTTCCCCGAGGTTCTCGCCTTCATTGTCATCTTCCTCGTGGCCTTCCTCGTGGTGAAGCTCATCGAGCACATGATCCGCGAGGGGCTGGAAGCCACCAACCTGGAAAACGCCGACCGGGTGCTCGGCCTCTTCCTCGGCGCGATCGAGGGCATGATTCTTGTGGCGCTGATTCTCGTGGCGCTCAAGCTGCAGCCGCTCTTCAACGTGGACAAGCTCCTGCAGAACTCCCTGTTCGCGAAGACGCTTTTGCCGATTGTCGGTCCCGAGGTCGCCCAGGCGACGAGGGGGCTCAAGATCCAGGCTCCCCCGGGTCTGCTCAAGCTGCAGCCGCCGGTGACCAAGCCGTAGGGCCATCGTGTTCGAGAATCTGCTGGCACAGGACGAGATCAGAACCCAGCTGCGGTTCGACGTCGAGAACGGGAAACTGCCTCCCACCCTCCTGTTCTCCGGCCCCCCCGCCTCGGGAAAGATGACGGCCGCCCTGGAGCTCGCCCGGGCGCTCGGATGCGCACACAACGGTGCGGGTGAACGGGCTCCCTGGGGCTGCAGCTGCCCTTCCTGCACGCGTCATCGCGTCATTGCCCACCCCGACCTCCTGCTCTTCGGCTCGCGAAGCTTCCCCGAGGAAATTCCCGCAGCCCAGGAGCTCCTCCTGCGCGTTCCCGGGAAGGCATCCGCCTATTTCTTCGTGCGCGCAGTCCGCAAGCTGCTGCGCAGATTCGACTCGGCGCTTTTCGAAGGCGAGGAATCGC
>DATJQN010000260.1:0-19733 GCA_035505775.1 Rectinemataceae bacterium
CCTTCTTCACCACCAGGCGGGAAGGAGGAGGCTCCGGGCTCGGCTTGGCGGTGACCTCCCGCATCATCCGCAACCACGGCGGCAGCGTCAGCTTCGCCTCGAGGCCCGGAGCGGGCACGACGGTGAGCGTCGTCTTTCCCACCCTGCGGAGGAACCCATGAGCCGCCCCTATCCCGCCGATCCGGTGCTCATCGTCGACGACGAGGAACTCGCGCGGCAGTCCATGAAGGCGGCCCTCCTCATGGACGGCGTCACCAACGTCGAGGAATCCGGGGAGGGGCGCGAGGCACTGAAGCTGATCGCTTCGAAGGCGCACGCTGCGGTCATCCTCGACCTTTCCATGCCGGGAATCTCCGGTGAGGAAGTGCTGAAGGTGCTCCTCGAGGAGAGGCCGGAGAGCCCGGCGATCGTGGTCACCGCCACCACCGAGCTCGACACTGCGGTCCGCTGCATGCGCGCGGGGGCCTTCGATTACCTGACCAAGCCCGTGGACAGGACCAGGCTGCTGACCTCCCTGCGCCACGCCATCGAGCGCTGGGAGACGTCCCGCGAGATGCGGTCATTGCAGGACGGAATGCTTCCCACCCCGCTCGAGCGTTCCCGGGCCTTCGCGGGCATCGTCACGAGTGACAGACGGATGTTCCAGGTTTTCCGGTACGTGGAGGCCATTGCGCCCACGGCGCTTCCGGTGTTCATCACCGGGGAAACCGGCACGGGAAAGGAGCTGGTGGCGCGGGCCATCCATGCCCTCAGCGGGAGAAAGGGCAGTTTCGTCACGGTCAACATAGCGGGACTCGACGAGACGCTGTTCGCGGATACGCTCTTCGGCCACGCGAAGGGAGCGTACACCGGGGCGGATTCCGCGCGGGAAGGGGTCGTGGCCAAGGCGGAGGATGGCACCCTCTTCCTGGACGAGATAGGCGATCTGGCCGCGAACTCCCAGATCAAGATTCTGCGTTTGCTCCAGGAGCGGGAATACTATGCGCTCGGGAGCGACGAGCCGCGGCCGACGAGCGCACGTTTTGTCTTCGCGAGCAATGTGGATCCGTCAGCGGCGGTCAGCCGGGGCGGATTCCGCAAAGACCTCCTCTACCGGCTGCAGTCCCATACGATCCGCATTCCTCCGCTGAGGGAGCGGATGGATGACCTGCCCGCCCTCGTGGAGCACTTTTTCGACAAGGCCTGCACGGCACTCGGGAAGAAGCGACCCGCTCTGCCCAAGGAGCTTCTGACGCTCCTCAGAAGCTACTCCTTCCCGGGGAACGTCCGTGAGCTCGAAGGGATGGTGGTCGACGCCCTGGTGCGTCATCAGTCCCGCATGCTGTCGCTCGACAGTTTCCGGCAGGCCATGGGCCGCCCCGACGCAGCGGGGCCCGAGCCGGTGGCAGCGGCCAGCGGCGGGGGGAAACTCTTCGAGGACGCAGCGGTGCTGCCCACCATCAGGCAGATCACCGCGTCGCTCATGGAGGAGGCGCTGCGCCGTTCAGACGGGAACCAGGACGCCGCGGCGAGGATGCTCGGTCTCAGCCGTTCGGCGCTCAGCAAGCGGCTCAGTAGACGAACCGAGGAGCCTTCGCATGAGTGAGTCTGGTTTGCGACGGCGCCGTGAAACCGGTTCCGGGGTCCCGGGGAGGCGGACATGAGAAGGGACCGCCCGTCCGCGCTCACCGGGCACATGACCATGTTCCTGCTCATTTTCATCGCCGCTTCGGTGGCGGTGCTGCTCATCGTGGGCCAGGCGCTCGAGATCGACATCAAGGACCTCTGGGGCAACAGGGTGAAGCTCCCGGTGGCGACCCTCATCCTGGGCTGCGTGTCGATCATCCTGGTCGCCCACTTCGGAGCCAGGCTCCTGACCAGGCCCATTCTCGAGCTCGACGAATGGACGCGTGACGGTAAGCAGGACATTCCGACAGAGATCTCCAATCGTCAGGATGAGCTGGGCCGCCTGGCGAGATCAATGCAGGAGATGCGCCGGAGGCTCGAGGACGAAATGGCCCTGGTTCAGATCGATCGCGACGTACATCGGGCCTTGAATCAGATGCGGGTGATCACCCTGACCGATCAGCCGAACCCCGCCACAGTCAGGGAACTCCTTTCGGTCATCATCACGCAGGCCAACGCCGATGCGGCGATGCTCGTCCGCAGGGATCCCGACGGCGGGGGCTTTGCCGTCATCGCTTCCAACATTGCCGATGACCAGGGCGGCGCGGCGATGGTCGGAGGCACGATCCTGGATGACCTCGTCCCGGAGCGACTGCTGATCCGCTATCTGGACACCTTCGAGGTCCAGTTCGGGGACCTGGACGACCAGGCAGTCTCCTGGGCGAACCGTCATTTCGGGGGATCATCGGAGGCGGCTCGCACCTTCATCAACCTGCCCGTCGAGAGCGAAGGGCGCTACCTCGGATCGCTGTGGCTCGTCAGAAGCAGGGCCGGCCCCTCTCTGGCTCAGCTCCGGCCCCTCGCAGGCAGCCTGGTCAGCTGCGCGAAGTACATTGAAACGAGCATCCAGAGGGACAGCAACTGGACGGCGATCATGATCTCCCTCTCACGGGCGGTGGATGCGAAATCGACCTGGACCAACGGTCATTCGGAGCGCGTGGCTGCTCTCGCCATGGCGATCGGCGAGCGGCTCATGATGACCGACAGCGAGTTGGCGAGCCTGAAGGTCTCGGCCCTGCTCCACGACGTCGGCAAGATTGCCATTCCGGGATCGATCATCGACAAGCCTGCGCGACTGAGCGACGAGGAAATGGGGATCATGCGGCAACATCCCGAGCGGGGTGCCGCAATTGTCGAGAACATCCCCGGGTACAAGACTATCCGCCTGGCCATACTGCATCACCATGAACGCTGGGACGGACAGGGCTATCCACAGGGCGTCGCCGGGGAGCTGATTCCCCTCCATGCCCGCATCATCAGCGTTGCGGATGTCTACGACGCCATGACGAGCGACCGGCCCTACCGCAGGGGCCTTCCGGCCGCTGAGGCCCTGAGCCTGATAGAGTCCCAGCGCGGGACAGCCTTCGATGCCGATCTGGTTCGGATTTTCCTTTCCGTGGCGGGGCATTAGCGCGGCCATATCCGATCACCGGAACCCCTGGGACAGTGCGCCCGGCGCGGCCAAAGAGAAAGACAAAGCTTTCCCTTCCACATCAATGAAATAGCCCGTACCGCCCGCCTCCACGGGTCAATTCCGTCCCGGGGGTTCGCGATAGCCGGCCATCGGGATCGCATTGTGGGGGGAATGAATTAGCGGCAACGCACATCTGGGCACGCTTCTTGCTATATAGGCGGCATGGCAGCGATACAGACGCTCTATCCTTCGCTCCCCATTCTGATCGTCGACGACGATGAGCAGTCCCTGCTCGCCCTGGCGGGCACGCTGCGGACGGCCGGCATCACGAATCTGCGGACAAGCTCCGACAGCAGGGTCGTACCCACCCTGCTCCGGCACGAGGCATTCAGCCTCGTCCTGTTGGATCTGATCATGCCCGGTTTGGCGGGGTACGAGATCCTGAGACGGGCCGGCGAGCTGAAAAGCCGACCGCCCTTCATCATCGTCACCGGCAGTCTTCCTCCCCGGGACTTTGCAGCCACTCTGCCGCCCGATGTCGTGGATTACCTGGAGAAGCCGGTCGATCGGGAGCGGCTCATCGTCGCCGTACGCAGGGTACTGGGCGGATCGCACCAGGGAGAGGGGGTAACGCAATGTTCAGGAACATGAAGATCGCCACGAAGCTCATTCTCGTCGGAGCCCTCCTGGTCATCATTCCCGTGGCGGCGGTATCGATCGCGGCGATCACGCGCAGCGTCGCCGGCGTCACCGCGCTCGAGCGGGAACAGCTGGCGGCACGGGCAGGCGACATCGCCGAAATGATCGACCGGGTATTCGCGGAGGAGGAGAAGTTCGCGCAGAGCCTTGCGGCCGATCCCGATGTCAGGGTGGCCGCGGAAGCGGTTGCGGCACGTTCGGCGAGGGGGATTGCGAAATCCGTTCCGGCGAGCCCGGAAACCGAAGGGCTGATCGCGCGGGTCGAACTGAAACTGCGGTCGATGATGGAGACCAAGGGAATCAAGGAGAGCTACCAGGTCATGGTGCTCGCCGGTACCGACGGACGCTGCTTTGCCGTCTCCGATCCGGCTTTTCGGGGCGTGAATATCGCCGACCGGGGCTACTTCCAGGACGCGATGTCGGGGAGGGTCAATGCAGGGTCGGCCGCACTCAACAAGGTGACGAACAAGCCCTTCGCTCCCTTCGCCGCGCCGGTCTACTCCGGAGGCACGGTCGTCGGGGCGGTGGCCCTGATAGCCGACATCGCCTTTCTCAACGATATCGTGGCCGGCCAGAAGATCGGAGACAGCGGCTCCGCATTTGTCATCGACCGCACGGGACTGATCATCGCCGATCCCCGGCCGGCCACGGTCTTCACGGTGGATGTGACCGCGATCCCCGGGATGAAGGAGCTCTCCGGGAAAATGATAAGCGGCGCACGGGGAGCGGACTCCTTTGTCAATCAGGGCGAGGCGAGTACTGCAGGCTATGCTCCGGTCCAGACCACCGGATGGAGCGTCGGTCTCACGCTCCCCGACCGGGAGTTCCTCAGAACGCCGAACGAGATCAGGGACATCATCATCGTCGTCGGCCTGGGGCTCCTGGCCGTGGCCGCCCTTGCGAACGCGCTGTTTTCCCGCTCGTTCACGAGGCTCCTCACCCGGGCGCTCGCATTCGCGCAGCGGGTGGCGAACGGCGATCTCTCCAGTCGACTCGAGGCCCCGCAGAATGACGAGATAGGCAAGCTCGCGCATGCACTCGACGAAATGTGCGGAAGGCTTGAGGGCGTCGTCCGGGAGGTAAAGAACGCGGCGGATACGATCGCCCAGGGAAGCACCCAGCTTTCAAGCAGTGCGTCTGACCTGAGCGAGGGGGCGACGGAGCAGGCATCGGCCGGCGAGGAGGTTTCATCCTCGATGGAGGAAATGGCGGCCTCCATCCGCCAGAACAGCGACAGTTCGCAGGAGACCGAGAAGATCGTGGGTACGGTGGCTGCCGACGCCACAGCCGGAGGAAAGGCCGTGGACGAGATGATCGCCGCCATACGGCAGATCGCCGCGAAGACCTCGATCATCGATGAGATCGCGCGGCAGACCAATCTGCTCGCGCTCAACGCCGCCATCGAGGCGGCCCGGGCGGGAGAATCGGGCAAGGGCTTTGCCGTCGTGGCATCGGAAGTCAGAAAACTCGCGGAAAAGAGCCAGGAGGCGGCCGGCGAAATAGGGCGATTGTCCGTTCAGAGTGTCGCCACCGCGGAAGGCGCGGGCGCGCTGCTCGCGAAGCTGGTGCCGGACATCGGAAGGACGGCCAAGATCATGGAGGAAATCGCCGGAGCGAGCAGAGAACAGAACCAGGGGGCGGAACAGGTCAACAGCGCACTGCTGCAGCTTGATCAGGTGATCCAGAAGAACGCGGCCGGGGCTGAAGAGCTGGCCGCCACGGCGGAGGAGCTCAGCAGCCAGGCGGAACAGCTTCAGTCCGCGATGGGCTGGTTCCGGTTGGGCGGTGAGAGCGGCCCAAGCGCGGCATCGAACGACACACGCATCGAGGCAGGCGCAGCGAAGGGCGGCGCTCCGGGGCGGGAAGCTTCGGCGGCCGTGCGGCAATCGGCGATCAGGAGCCTGCTTTCATGGAGCCGATGAAGGCGAAACGCCATTACGTGGTCAGGGCCGGCGCGAGGAGCGCGTCGCACGATCCCCAGGTTCCCGGAGATTCTCCAACTTCCGCGTGTGAGAGGCCCGATGACGGACTTCAGGATTCCGGACAGAGCCCGGCCGCCAGGATGTTCTCCGAAATCATCGAAGCCGTCCCGACCGGTATCGCCCTGTCCAGGCTCGCCGACGGACGGTTCTGCAATGTCAATTCGGAGTTCGAGGACATCAGCGGCTACCGCTGTGATGAACTGGTCGGCCGATCCCCCGCGGACCTGGGAATGTGGACGGACGCGGGCCAGCGGGAGCACTTTGTCGGACTCCTGAAAAGAAAACGGCAGGTGCGGGACCTGAACGCGCAGATGCGGGCACGAGACGGCAGTGTCCGGGCCATCAGCCTCAACGCCCGACTGATCGACGGCGGAAATGGCAGCTACATCCTCTCGGCACTTGTGGACCTGACCAAACGCGGTCGGGAGGAGCAGCGCATGGGCAGGGTCCTTGTGGAGAGAGAAGCGCTGCTTCGCGAGCTGGTCCACAGAACCCGAAACAACATGCAGCTCGTCATCGGCCTCCTGAACCGGCAGGCGGACGAGTCCGGAGACCCGGCCCTGACCGGAGCCCTTGCAAAAGTGAAGAGACGGATCCACTCCATGGCGCTCGCAGAGGACAAGCTCCGCGATGCGGAAGACTACTCGAGCCTCGACTTCGACGAGTATGTACGGGATCTGGTTACAGACCTACTGCGGGAGCACGGGGTCTCGCCCGACAGGGTTGCCGTCAATCTGAGCGCGGAAGGCATCCGTGTTCCGATCGACGTGGCCACGCCCTGCGGGCTCATACTCACCGAACTGATCTCGAACGCGATCATGCACGCATTCCCGGAGGGCCGGACCGGCACCATCACCATACGGGTCCGGCGCCTGAAGAACGGGGAAATCGAGCTCGGCGTGAAGGACGACGGGGTGGGGGTGCGCCCGGGCTTCGACGTCGGCCGGGAGAGTCACCTGGGCCTTCAGCTTGTCGTGGCTCTCGGCGAGCGGCAGCTCGGGGGGCGGGTCACGTTCGATACGACTCGAGGCATGGCCTGCACCGTTGCATTCAGAGAACCACAGTATCAATACCGCGCCCGATGAAAGCCTGCAGAGGCAGATTGGCGTGTCCACCGAATATCCATGGGAAGGAGATGAAGATGGCAATGCGGGGTTCATTGAAGACCAGAATAGCGCTTGTTGTCGCGGGTTTCGTCGCACTGCTGATCGGGGCCCTCACCGTGATGGTCAGCACACTGGTCGATGCGGGGGCTTCCGGCATGACAACCGCGGACAACCAGCAGATCCTCACCGCGCGAGCCGCCCAGCTCGGCGTTTTGATGACAGAGCTGACCTGGCAGGAGAGAATAATCGCACAGGGCGAGGTATTGAGGTTGGGCGACCGCAAAGCGGTCGAAAAGACAATGCACAGCCTCGAAGGCAGCACATCGCCCGAGATTGTCAGTCCCGTCTTTGTCTGGGACAACGGCGATGCTTTCACGACTCAGGGTGCCGCGGCAAATGCACGTGACCGGGATTACTATGACGCGATCATAAACAAAGGAGCCGACAGCTATACCGGGAGGGCGGTAATCTCCAAGAACCTCAACGTGCCCGTTGTAGTCAGTGCAATTGCTGTCAAGGGTTCCGACGGAAAAACGCGCGGCCTCCTCGGCTTCCAGTTCAAGCTCGAGACACTCTCCGCCATCGCGGGGGGCATCCATATCGCGAGATCAGGCTATGGCTGGATCGCCGACGAGACCGGGCTGATGATCGCCCACAAGGACGCCAAGGCTATCATGTCGCTCAACGTGACCGATGGGGATAAGAGCGGTTTCCGCGGGATGGACAACCTTGGGAAGCGGGCTCTCCGCGAGGAATCGGGTCATGGGACATACGACATGCCGGACGGCACGGAGATGACAGTGTACTTTGTCCATGTTCCGAATACCCCGGGATGGGTCATGGGCCTCAGCGTCCCGACGACCGAGGTCCATGAGGCTCAAGATGCATTGACGCGCCTGCTGGGGGTCATGGCCCTGGTGTCGGCACTGCTCGCCGTTGTCATTGCGCTCCTGATCGCCCGATATATAGTCACCCCTTTGAATCTGGCAGTAAAAGTGATGGAACGCCTGTCCGTGGGCGACTTCGTGCTCGGGGATATCAATCAGGCTGCAGTCGAGCATGCCTTGGCGCGGCGGGATGAACTGGGGGCGCTCGGAGGGGCGCTTCGCGTCCTCAAGGACAAGCAGACAACCGTCGCTCAGGAGATACAGGCCTCGGCTACCCAGGTCGCGAGCGGCTCGGAACAGCTCTCGGAAATGGCCCAAACCCTGTCCCAGGGGGCGAGCGAGCAGGCAGCGAGCATCGAAGAACTGTCAGCCTCGGTCGAGGAACTCGCTTCCACCATCCGGCAGAACGCGGACAACACCAAGCAGGTCGATGGTCTGGCGCGACGCGTGAGGGAAAACGCGGAGGAGTCGGGGCGGTCGGTGAACGCCACCTCGGAGAGCATGAAGAAGATCGCATCCAAGATCGGAATCATCGAGGAGATCGCGCGGCAGACCAACCTCCTGGCTCTCAATGCCGCCATCGAGGCGGCGCGGGCCGGCGAGGCCGGCAAGGGCTTCGCGGTGGTGGCGTCCGAGGTGCGCAAACTGGCCGAGCGCTCGGCCACGGCTGCCGCCGAGATCAACACGCTCTCGACCGAGAGCGTGCGGGTGGCGGGCGAGGCCGGGGACCGGCTCGAACAGCTGGTGCCGGACATCAAGAAGACAGCCGAGCTCATCCAGGAGATCGCCGCAGCGAGCGAGGAGCAGTCGAGCGGAGCCGAACAGATAGCACGGGGCGTGGCGCAGATGGACACGGTGGTGCAGCGGAATGCGTCGAGCTCGGAAGAGCTGGCTGCCACCGCCAACGAGCTGTCGAGCCAGGCAGCCAACCTGTCATCGTCGATCAGTTTCTTCAGGCTTTCGGAGGAGGGCAGGGCGGAAGCCAATATTAGGGGCCCGGCTGCGAGCGCAGGACAGGTATCCGGAGAGAGGCGCCCACCGAAGGCGGGGACGCAATCCGCGGCCGCACTGCCGGCTCCCGTTGCCCCGACGGAACGGAAGCGTCCATCCACGGCGCTTACGACGCTTAAGACGACCGGAGATTCCGAAGTCTCCGACGATGCATTCGAAGAATTCTAGCCTGACCGATCGGGAGGACGAACATGGAACACGCGGAGAACTGCCACTATCTCAGTTTCTCTCTTGACGGCGAACGCTATGCGGTGAGCATCGACAGGGTCCAGGAGGTACTGGAGTATTCCCCCATCACCAGGCTCCCGCGGATGGAGAGCTACATGAAGGGCATCATCAATCTCCGGGGAACGGGTATCCCGGTGATCGATCTCAGGCTCAGGTTCGGGATGCCCCAGACGCCCATCGGCAAGGACACAGCAATCATCGTGATGGAGCTCGAGCATGACGGCGCGAATGCCGTGGTCGGGGTCCTGGCCGACGCGGTGCACGAAGTGGTGGAGCTGCCCGAAGCATCGATAGAACCGCCACCGCGCCTCGGCGCCGGTCTTGCGTCGCGACATATCAGAGGTGTCGGGAAGCACGACGATGGATTCATGATCGTCATCGATATCGATGGGGCCCTTGAAGGCGGGGAATATCTGAACCCAACCGACCCCGGGGAAGCGGCGGTCCCCGATCCCGGCCCAATCGAGGCTTCGGGCTAGTTCCCGGTCGGAGCACAGGACGCGGTTTCGGAGGCAGTATGGAAGTTTCCGGCAAGACGATTCTTCTTGTGGAGGATGAACGGCTCATCGCCCTCTTCCAGTCCAGAAAGCTGGAGCAGGGCGGGTACAGGGTGATCCTTGCGACAACAGGCGAATCGGCTGTCAACATTGTCAACAAGGATCCCTCGGCGGTCGACCTGATTCTCATGGACATCAATCTCGGTCCCGGGATCGACGGAACACAGGCGGCCCAGGAGATTCTGGCGCAGCACAACATCCCGATCGTCTTTCTTTCATCCCACACCGAGCCGGAGATCGTGAAAAAGACCGAGGAGATAACCAACTACGGCTACGTGGTGAAATCCTCGAGTTTCACCGTGCTCGACGCTTCCATCAAAATGGCATTCAAGCTCTTCCGGGCGATGAAGCAACTCGATCTGAGCAGCATGGAGATCGAATCGACCAACGAGGAATTGCGCGGGCGCCTCGGGGAGCTCCAGGCTGCCTATGACGATCTGGCGCAGCGCAAGGTCCTGCAGGGGAAGTTCTTTCGGCTGAGTCCGGACGCCATCTGCATCACCCGGCTCTCCGATGGCGTCTGCACGGAGGTAAACCAGAGTTTCAGTCATCTGTTCGGGTACTCGAGGGAAGAGGCCCTCGGACATTCCTGTCTCGCAGGGGACCTGGGAATCTGGATTAACCAGGAGGAGCGGGCGGAGCTGCTGCGGAGATTCCGCGACCATAGAGAGGCAGCCACCTTCGAGATGGACTTCAGGCGCAAGGACGGAAGCGTCATCAGGACCTCGATCAGCGCCGATCTCATTTCGATCGACGGGGAAGACTGCATCATCAGCAGTATCAGGGACATCTCCGCGATCAAGCGCCGCGAGAGCGAGCTGCGCGAAGTCGAGGAGCGGTATCGCGTTCTCTTCGAGGAGGCGGGTGCAGGCATTCTCATCTACGACCGGGAGCTCAGGATCCTGGACGCGAACAAGCACTCGCTCCAGCTCTTCGGCTATTCAAAGGAGGAGCTCCTCGCGCTCACCCTCTCGGAGCTCGACCCGGATCTCGCCGATCCGTCGGTCCTGAAGGCACGGGGCGACTCCATTCTCGGATCGGGACCATACACGTTTACGGCAAAACGGCGGTTGAAGGATGGAAGGGTCCTGCCGACCGAGGTAAACGCGATCTCCATCATCTGGCAAGGCAAGCCGGCCATCCTGGCGGTCGTGCATGATATCGTGGAGAAGATCGAGAACGAGCGGAAATACGCCCGATCCCAGGCGATACTCAAGTCGACCCTGGAAAACCAGAATGAGATCCTGATGGTCGGGGTCGATCAGCAGTTCAGGTGCCTCTATGTCAACCAATCCTACCACGACCTGAAGCTGCGGAGCTGCGGCCTGGACATCAAGGTCGGCGACTGCCTTCTGGACAACCTCCCTGCGGACAGGTTTCTTGAAACCTCGCTTTCGCACTACCGGAGCGCGCTGGCCGGCACGTCGGTCAGGATCGTTGAAGACTACGAAGAAGTGGGCATGACCTTCGACTCGGTATTCAATCCCATCTGGGACGAGGACGGAGCGGTGCTCGGGGCCTCGGCATTTTCGATTGATATCTCCGAGCGTATCGTGCTCGAGAAGAGACTGCAGGATAACGAGGAACGTTTCAGGCTCGCCATGGAAGCCTCCAAGGATGCCATCTGGGATATCGACATCGGCAAGAGTCAGGTGTACTTCAGCCCGGCGTACTTTGCCCTGTTCGGCTACGAGCAAGCCGAGGCCTCGTTCGCCGCCACCTGGCCGGCTTACTTCCATTCCGAGGAGTTCGTGGAACTGAGCCCCCTCATCAACGAGTGCATCGAGAATCGACGGCAGGAGTTCGATGTCGACTACCGGGTGACTTTGAAAGACGGACAGTCGCGCTGGCTGAATGTCTGCGGGAAGGTGGTGGAACGCGACTCCGATCATCGGGGACAACGACTCGTGGGCAGCATCCGCGACATCTCCCAGAGGAAGGGGATCGAGGAGGAATTGCGAGTCAAGGAGACTCAACTCGAGACCATCGGAGCCAATGTCCCCGCGCTGCTTGCGATCCTGGACCCGGAGTCGCAACGATATCGCTATGTGAACCGGCAGTATGAACTGTCGCTGGGACTTGCAAGGCAGGAGATACTCGGCAAGACCATCAGGGAGATCGCGGGGGAGGCAAATTACGAGAATGCCCGGAAGTATCTCGCCGTGGCATCGAATGGCACACGGACGACCTACGAACGCGAGTTCCAGCTCGTCGAGGGAAGAACCTGGGGCAGGGTAGACTACGTTCCCCAATTCGATGAAGCCGGCAGAGTGGAGAGTATCCTGATTCTGGGCGTGGACATCACCGATCTGAAAAACGCCGCCGAAGCCCTGTCCAGAAGCGAGGAGCGGTTCCGGCTCGCCATGGATGCGACTGCCGAGGGAGTATGGGACCATGACCTGGTGCGGGATGAGGTCTACTACAGTCCCGCGTACTATCGGATGGCCGGGTACAGTGTCGGAGAGATCGGAGGGCCGCGGCAGTTCGAGCAGTACGTCCATGCCGAGGACAGGGCCCGGGTGGTTTCAGTAATTGACGGCTGCATTCAGAACATGTGCAACGAATTCGACATCGACTACCGCTTGCAGGCCAAGGATGGCGGCTGGCATTGGGCAAACAGCCGGGGAATGGTGGTCGATCGCGATGTTTCAGGGAAAGCCCTGCGCATGATAGGCACCACCAGGGACGTCAGCGATCGCAGGGAGCGTGAAGAACGGATCGCGGCCCTCACAAACGAGCTCCAGACAATACTCGATACCGCTCCTGTCGGCATCGGAAAGATCGTCGACGGCAGCTTCGTCTGGATCAACGCGGCCATTCCCCGGTTGTTCAACTACCCGATCGACGCTCTTGTCGGCAGAGATCTGTCGACGCTCTTCCCGACGGATGAGGCGTATCGTGCCGCGGCCGAGCGGATACGGGCCGCGCTCTCCGGGGGAGAGGGGGCGTTCAGCATGGTCCAGGAGCTCGTTCGGGGTGACGGTCTGCCGTCGACCATCTACCTCTCGGGGAAGGCGATCGACACGGCGGATCCCGGCAAGGGCTTCATCCTGACCGGAGAAGACATCTCCAAGCAGCGCCAGCTTGAAGACAAGCTGCGATCGAGCGAAGCAACGTACAGGGCGCTCTTCGGAGCGGTGGCAGACTGTCTCTGTCTCGTCGACAGGGAAAGCGGACTCATCCTTGACTGCAACCCGGCGACCCTCGCTCAGTTCGGCTACACCAGGGAAGAGTTCATCGGAACCCCATTCACGTCGAGTTCCATGCATCCCGATGCACGCACAGTGGCAGAGATGGCAAGCGGCAGCCTGATACCGCTGCACTATTACCGCAGAAAGGACGGCACCGGGGTCCCCATGGAAATCACGAGTTCCCTGCTGAGCATCGAGGGCAGGGAGGTGATCGTCGCCGCCATGAGGGATATCACGCGGAGGATCGAAAGCGAGCGGGAGATCCGGCATCTGCTCCGCGAAAAGGAACTCATCCTCCGCGAAGTTCACCACCGCATCAAGAACAATCTTCAGGCGGTGATCAGCATCCTGTCCATCCGCATTGCGGACTCGGGCGATGCCCGCGCAAACACGGTGCTCAGCGAGGCTGTCGGAGAAATCGAGTCCATGAGCCTGCTGTATGACAAGCTCTACCGGACCGAGTATACCGGCGCAGTGCCGATCCGCATGTATCTTCCCGAGCTCCTGTCGCAGGCTGCGCAGGTCTTCGGGGGAGAGCTCGACCTGAAATTCGAGACGGAGATCGAGGACATTTCCCTGGACGCCGGAGTCCTGTCGCGCCTGGGCATCGTCATCAACGAGCTCGTGACCAATTCGCTGAAGTACGCCTTCGATGGGGTCGAGGTTCCGACCATCAGGCTCCACGTTGCGCGACAGGGCGACATGATTCATCTGGTATACGAAGACAACGGCGCAGGTCTGCCCGAATCCTTCTCCCTGGATGGCACCAAAGGTTTTGGCATGCAGCTCATTCAAGCCATGGCGCAGCAGTTTGCGGGGAGCATTTCCGTCGAGTCCCGAGGGGGGGCGCGATTCTCGCTCGACTTCAAGTCCTGAATGGGCCCACCCTGGTTTCTCTGTGCAGGCTCCGCTTCTCCGGTCGAGCCTCGGGTCGGCGCCCTCAGGGAAATCGTAGGCGTGGAGAGCCGCCTCCCGGGTCACTACCCAATCGCTGGAACCTGAACTATCATCTCAAACCGTAGTTTCACGGGGGATCACGAGTGGGGAAGAAGATCTATCCGGAGTTGGCCGTGGCGGTGGCCTCAGCGGCATGGGGTTTGTTCTGGATCCCCCTGCGCGCCTTCAATCGCAACGGTCTGCCCTCGTCCTGGGCGGTCTGTGCCCAGTTTCTTGCTCCCCTGGTGGTCCTGCTTCCCTGGGCGCTCGTTCGGGCTCTTCGAAAAAAACCGACCGGCATCGGCCAGTACCGGACGGGGCTTCTGGTCGGCTGCGCCGTAACGCTCTATCTCGAAAGCCTCCTGCTCACGACTGTCGCCCGTTCCCTGATCCTGTTCTATCTGATGCCGACCTGGGCCACTGTGCTGGAAGTGGCCGTCATGCACCGCCCCCTCACCAGGATACGGATTCTCTCGCTCGGCCTTGGCATAGCGGGATTGCTGGTGCTGATAGTGAACAATGGCCTTCTGTCTGTCTCGCTGAATCTCGGCGACGCGCTGGCGCTGCTGTCGGGCATTCTGTTCTCGTTCGGCGCGCTCGGCATTCGGCGAACAGCCGAAGCTTCCCTCTTCGAGCAGCTGTTTTCGTTCTTCCTCTTCGGCTCGCTGGCCGCCTGCTGTATTGTCCTGCTGCCCCTGCTGCCGGAGTGCGGCCCGCCGGCATGGAGCCAGGCAGCGAGGCTGGCCCCTTGGCTTCTGCTGATGGCAGTCGGATTCCTGATACCGGTGATGTCCGGCATCTATTGGGGTTCGCGCCGGGTCAATCCGGGCCGATTGGGGATTCTGCTCCAGATAGAAGCCGTGGTAGGAATTCTGAGCGCTGCCGTCCTGGCCGGGGAAGCGTTTGGGTTTCGCCAGACCCTGGGCGCGGTCCTTGTCATCGGCGCGGGTCTGATCGAAGTGCTGGCGAACCAGGGAATGGCCAGCGAAGGGGAGCGCTCCCCTGCCCGATAGCTTGCCGCACGGGCTGCACTGGGATGCCACGCGCCGGCGGAGCGAAGGCAGGCCGACCGGCGGTGCCAAGAAATTCCTTTGAGGTGGGAGCCATGCTGAAACTGGAAGTCAAATCGGGGATCTGCGCCAGGCTGCTCGAACGGCGTCACGCGGAAAAGTTCTATGCCTTCGTCGAAAGGGGCAGGGCGCATTTCGAGAACTGGATTCCCTTTGTCAGCGCGATGAGCAGTGTTGAAGCCGCGCACGCCAAGATCTCACGCTATCTGGAGCTGTTCAGGGAGGGAAGCGGCTATTTCTGGGGACTCTGGGATACGGACCGGATCGTGGGCCTCATTCTGATCAAGGACATCGATGAAGAAGCCAAGACCGCCGAGATCGGATATATGATCGACGAGGAGTACGAAGGCAGAGGCATCATCACGGAATCATGCCGGCTGATGATCGATTTCATATTCGGGGAACTGAACCTGCGGAAGGTGGTGCTCAGTTGCGACGACAACAATGAGCGGAGCATCGGCATCGCGCGGCATTTCGACTTTGAGCTCGAGGGCATCCTCAAGCAGAACGCGGTGATAAACGGCAGGCTGCGCAACACGATGTGCTGGGGTCTGATAAACGGCGGGATGTGACCGGCCGCGCTGCGCCGCGGTGAAAGGAGCTGGTTCGCATGGAACTCTCGACACGAGAAATACGGACGACGCGAATCATCGGCGAGCCTCCGCATCGGGCCTGGGCCCGCTGGACGACGCATGAGGGACTGACGTCGTTCTTCGGACGGGACAATGCGGTCGATCTGGAGCTTGGAGGCAGGTTCGAGATCTACTTTCTGCTTGACAACCCGCCCGGGCTTCGCGGAAGCGAAGGCTGCAAAGTCCTTTCATTCCTGCCGGAGCGAATGCTGTCATTTTCCTGGAATGCGCCGCCCGCCTTCAAGGAAGTCCGGGAAGCCGACTACAAGACCTGGGTTGTCGTGCTCTTCACGCCGCTGGGCGCCGACCGAACGGACGTTTCGCTGTCCCATGTCGGGTGGCCGAAGGACGTCCGGTGGGATCCCGTCTACGAGTACTTCCAGGAAGCCTGGGAAGAGGTCTTGAGCGGTTTGGAAGCTTGCTCAATGCCGGAGCGTCCATCCGGGGACTGAGGCCCCGAAAGCCGCCCGGCACCATCCCACAGGCTATTCACCCTTGACACTAGGTTAAAAGTAACATATATCTGCCTCATGTCGATCCGAACAGCGATTCTGGGTTTCCTGAGCTGGAAGCCCTTCACCGGCTACGAACTCAAGAAGTTCTTTGCCGACGCCCTCTCCTTCCACTGGTCCGGGAACAACAACCAGATCTACGGGAGCCTGGTCGAGCTTCACAAGGACGGGGCCGTGACGATCGAGGTGCAGCAGCAGGACAAGCTGCCCGCCCGCAAGGTGTACACGATCACCGACCGCGGGCTCGAGGAGCTCCGTGCCTGGCTTCTGTCCGAGCCGGAGCTGCCTGCCGTCCGCAGCGACTTCACCACGCGCCTTTCGTGGGCGGCCCAGCTCTCGCCGGCCGAGCTGGAACAGATGCTCGACGCCTATGAACGGCAGTTGCTGGCCCAGGTGCTCATGTATCGGGAAAAGCTCGCGAGAGGAACGATCTCGCCGTCGCGCACGCCCCTGGAGAAGCGACTCTGGGAGAGTATCGAAGTCCACGCGATCGCCTTCTATGAACAGGAGCTGCAGTGGGTGAAGGGCCTGAGGGAAGACCTGCAGCATGACGAAGCGGGACCCAAGACCCGGGCCGGCGGCCGGGGCCATCGGGCGCCGCGTCGTTCAGTATCGAGGAGTTGATCATGAGCATCGACACGGACAGCATACGGAGCCTGCGCCAGAAGACGGGGGCTGGCATGATGACCTGCATGCGGGCCCTGGCCGAGACCGAATGGAATCTCGATGCGGCGGCGGCGGTCATCGCGCAGTGG
The DNA here is from genome assembly GCA_035505775.1 of Rectinemataceae bacterium. Classification (GTDB taxonomy): domain Bacteria; phylum Spirochaetota; class Spirochaetia; order Treponematales; family Rectinemataceae; genus JAJXZP01. The sequence goes on from DATJQN010000260.1 coordinate 16,646, forward strand.
GGGCTCGGGGCTGTCGAGCGCCGGGCCGACCGCGAGACGAATGAAGGCCGGGTGGCCATTGTGGCCGATCGTTCCCGCGCCGCCCTGGCGGCCCTCGGCTGCGAGACCGACTTCGTGGCGCGCAACGCCGACTTCATCGCCGCGGTCGAGGCCGTCGCGGCGAAGGGATTCGAAGGGCGACTCGCCGCTCCCACTGCCGACATCGTGGGGATCGTCGGGGACATGGCCATGCGCATGCAGGAGAACGTCGTGCTCAAGGGACTGTCCCATATCGAGGCGGGAGAGCATGAGTACCTGGATACCTACCTGCATGGGGACGGGAAGCTCGGTGCGGCTCTCCGTGTCCGCGCCGGGCGGCCGGAGGACTACGAGAACCCGGAACTGAAGGCGGGCATCCATGATCTCTGTCTCCAGGTCGCCGCATGCAACCCGGCCTACCTGCGAGCCGATCAGGTGCCGCCGGAGGTCGTGCACGAGGAACTGGGGGCGATCCGCGCAGAGGTGATGGATGACCCGAAACTCAGGCAGAAGCCCGAGGTGCTGATCGCGGGTATAATCGAGGGGAAGCTGCGGAAACGGGTTTCGGCGCTCTGCCTCATGGAGCAGCGCTTCATCAAGGACGAGAGCATGACCGTCGGGCAGTTCATCGACCTCCTCCACCGGGGCACCGGAGTCAGGCTCGCGGTTACCGGATTCCTGCGTCTTGCGCTCGACGGCCGCTGGGAAGATGAAACCGTGTATGGCATGATCGAAGCGGAGTGGGGGGAACGTCATGCGGGGCGCGCCGGAAGGAACGGCTCCCGCAGGCGAGGAGCTTTGAGCGCGGGAGGCGATATGCAGTTCATGAACAGGGGCAGCCACAGCGAGTTCGACGGTGGCATCGAGATCCGGGCGGAATCTCGATCGGACTTCTTCGTCGACAGCTGGAAGGGCACGGAAAAAAGCGACGCTCCCTTCGCCTATCAGGAGCTCAGCGGTGACTTTGTCGCCAGCTGCCGCGTCGAGCCCGTATTTGGCGCGGTCTATGACGCGGGAGGGATATTCGTCCTCGATCATGGCCGCCGCTGGCTCAAGCTCGAATTGGAACTGACCGATCTCGGCTATCCGAGCATCGTGTCGGTGGTCACCAACGGCTCCTCCGATGACAGCAACGGGGAAAGGATGGAAGGTGCGGACAGGGTCTACCTGCAGATTATCCGTCGGGGAAACCAGTGGGCATTCCACCATTCGAAGGATGGGAAGGCCTGGAAGATGAACCGGTACTTCGAGCTGAAGATGGAGGACGCGGTGAAGGTCGGATTCGAGGTGCAGTCTCCCCTCGGCAGCGGGACCCGGGCGCGGTTCACCGAGATCTTCGTCGGGCAGAAGGAGATCGGCGACCTCAGGCGCGGAGTCTAGGGGCCTGCGCGATGGGAATCCGGCCTTGGGATGAAGGGGATCTGGCGCAGGTCGTTGCCCTCCTGCAGGAACTGAATGAAGCTCTCGGCGAAGATCAGGTACTCGATCTGGAGACCGTGAAGGAACACTACCTGAGCATGCGGAACCAGGGGGAAACCTACGAGAGTTACGTATTCGAGGAGCACGGCCGCGTGCTTGGGTTCCTGTCCATCGTGTTCTATCGGAGCGTCTACCACAGGCAGGGCACTGCCCTCGTGAACGAGCTCGTCGTCACCAGGCGGGAACGCGGCAGGAAGATAGGGGAGGCCCTCCTCCAGCGGGCCATCGACAGGGCGCGGGAGCGAGGTATGGATGAGCTCGAGGTTGGCGTGATGAAGGATAATGTGGACGCGATCGCCTTTTACAAACGTCAGGGCGTGACGGAAGAGTACCTGCTCCTGGGAATGGAATTCGATGATATCGGAGTAGGAGCGGGGGCCTGAGAGCCCGAACGCCGAAACACAATAATCGAGGATTCGGATGGAGAAAATCATTGCCGTCGGGGATGTACATGGCAGCCTCAAACAGCTCGATGAGATGCTTCTGATGGTGATGGAATATCCAGGACATCGCCTGGTCTTTCCGGGAGACTACATCGATCGAGGTCCCGATTAGGAGGGCGTGTGTTGGCGACTGTCATCCCTCGCGGCCTCGATCGACTTCTCTCGATGGCAGGGTTGTCGATGACTTCATTCGACTGGCTGCGGAAGCGGCGGGTACCTCACGGCGCTGGTCCTTCCGGAGATGCTCTGGCTGCGGTCCATCGAATCGGGCGGCACGGAACATGACCGGGAAGCCATAAAAAGAGAGCTGGAAGGACAGATCGAGGAGCTGGAGCTGCTCGACAGCGCCTCCCCGACCGAGGCTGCCGGCCAGGCCCGGCATGTCGCGAGCAAAGCAGAGAGGCAATACGATGGTCGAAGTCGACGCGAAGCGCTGTACCCGCTGCGGCTTGTGCCTCAGACTCATGAAGGGCTACTGCATCTCCGAACGGGAGGGGATGCCGGTGTTCGACGCCACACTGTGCAACCTCTGCCAGAAATGCGTGGCGATCTGCCCGGGCCGTGCGATCATGGTGAATGGCGTGTATCCGGATCCGATCCGGGGGGCGCTCGCGCTCGACCCGGCGGATCTCGTCTCGCTCTACGAACGGCGACGCTCGACAAAGCATTTTCAGGATCGGCAGCTTCCCCGGCAGCTCATCGAACAGATCGTGGCGGTCGCCAAGTATGCGCCGAACCAAAACAAGAACATCACGCTCGTCGTGATAGACGACGCCGGGCTGCTCGCCGACATAGAGGCCAGCGCCATGTCCTTTGTCAGGAAGTACTACAGACTGCTTTTCTCGTGTGGCGCGCTCGGCGCGTTCTTCGGGCTTTTCGCAAGGAATCTGCCGACTATCAAGCGCAAGATGGAACATGATCTCCTGTTCCGGCAGCGCGTACTCAAGGACCATACGCAGGCGCTCATCATCGCAACCGGCAGCCGGCGGACTCCGGTGACCGAGCAGAGCGCTCCCTACCTGCTCGCGACCATGATGTACATGGCCGAGACCCTGGGGGTGGGAACCTGTCTTCTCGATTCCCTGACGCGTACGCTCAGATCCGACCGTGCGCTGCGAAAACGGCTTGGGATTCGCGACGATGCTCTC
>DATJQN010000261.1:0-3202 GCA_035505775.1 Rectinemataceae bacterium
ATAGGACGACCACAGGCGCTCGTGAGTGGGAAACGATGACCTCGGACATCTCGTTGCTCAGGAAGTGGGTTTCCCGTCGAGACGCGGAAGCGTTCCGAGAGATCGTCTCCCGGCACGCCTCCATGGTGCACTCGACGTGCCAGCGGATCCTGGGGCCGGGCGGCGGAGCAGATGATGCCTCGCAGGAGTGCTTCATCCGACTGTCGCAGGGAGACGTGCTCGACGGGAGTTCGCTTGCCGGCTGGCTCCATACGGTGGCGACGAGGTGCGCACTCGACCTCCTGAGGACCGAGAGCCGGCGCAAGAGGCGCGAGCAGGCGTATGCAGAGACGCTTCCGAAGGAGACGGATCTCGATTGGGCGAGCATTCAGCGGCACGTCGATGAAGCGATCAGCGATCTGCCCGAGGAGATCCGTCAACCGGTAGTGCGCCACTTCCTCGAAGGCGTGAACCAACGCGTGCTCGCGCGTGAACTGGGCATCACTCGCTTCGCGGTGAACCGGCGCATCTGGAAAGGGATCCGCGCCATCCGTGAGCGCCTCGCCAAGCTCGGTTATCCGGTCACCGCGGTCGCGCTTTCGAGCCTCCTCCTCGTCCACAGCGCCCGTGCAGCTGCTGATGCCGTCCCTCCTGCCTTGATCGCCGCCCTGGGCAGGATCGCTCTTTCCGGTGTCGTCGCCCGATCGGCATCGGGTCCATGCGCCGGAGCAGCGGGAGCGGCTCTGGGAGGCATTCTCCTCATGAATAAGAAGTTGCTCGTCTGCGCGGTCTTGCTCCTCGCGGGGCTGTTCACCTTCTGGGCGGTTCGACGCGAACCGTCTTCTGCCGATACCCCGCGGGTCGCGGCCAGCCGGTCCATCGCCCAGAACCAAGGCGCAAAGGTCCGCGCGACCGATGTCAGGCCTGCGGACCGGGAGGGGAGCAAGGCGGCCTCGCCCTCGGCCTCGATCACCGGGCGGGCGGTGGAGGCACTCACCGAGAGGCCCGTGGCGGACATCGCCTTTCGTCTCCTGGCAGGAGGCCATGTGGTCACGACGACCTCAACCGATGCTCAAGGTGAGTTCGCGTTCCACGGCCTGGAGACCGGAGCGTATCTGGTGCAAGTAGCTGTGGATGCCGGCGAACTGGCACGGAGCTATTACCTCCCGAAGGAAGGGAGGAGCGTGTGGATTACACTTGCGGCAAGGGAAACGGCCGACTTCACCTTCCGGCTCTTGCCCGCCTCATCCATTCAAGGAACGGTGGTCGACGGGGACGGGCGCCCGGTCGAGGGTGCGGCCCTCCGCCTCGAGAGCTCTTACCACGATCCCATGGAGCCGTCGGCGCGGAGCGCTGCGGACGGCACATTCGCCTTCCGCGGCGTCTTTCCGGGGCCCTTCTACGGCCTTCGTGCGGAGGCGACCGGGTACGCGCCGATCCTGCTCCCGGGGCTCATGGTGGGGGAGAAGCCCCTCGTTGGCGTCGTCGTTCGCCTCAAGCGGGGCGAGGGCGCCGTCGTGGCCGGCCGCCTCGTCAACCGAGAGCGCCTGCCCATCGCGAGCACGGAAGTGATCCTCTCCTCCGATCCCACCGGATTCCACACGAACGCCGCCACCGGAGCGAACGGCGAGTTTCGGTTCCGCGCCGTCCCACCGGGACAGGTCCGCGTCGGCCCCGGCATGCTGTACGACTCGGCCTTCAAGCTCCTGTCGGTCAAGGCCGGCGACGCGGTCGAAGACATCGAGATCGTGGTCGATCAGCCCGCCTACAATGGGTCGGTAACGGGGACCATCGTCGATGCAGAGGGCAGCCCGATCACCTCGGGATCGGTGTGCGCCCAGGGTACCGACACGAAGGCGCGGACCGTTCCGGATCCCGAGGGCAGGTTCCGGCTGGCAAACCTGAAGCCCGGCGCCTCCGTCGACATCTTGTACCAGGGGTGGGCGGGGCCCCGGCAGCCGACTGATGCGAAGGGCATCCCCGTCCCCTCCCAGGACATCGTTGTGACATGGTCACGCCCGGCTCCGGATGGTGAGATCCGCATCGCGGTGAGCGGGCGAGTCAGCGAGGAGGAGACGGGAGAGCCGATCCGGCAATTCGTCGTCTGTATCTGCCAGTCCTCCTCCGTTATCCCCCTGTCCCCGAAGTCCGTCTACGACCGGGATGGCCGTTTCCGCCTGGAAAACCAGCCCTTTTCGAAAGACGGCAGCTACGTGTATGTCCGGGCGGACGGGCGCGCCCCTGTCTTCGTGCCCATGATGCTCGACGGGGAGAAACGGGAGGCGGCGGTCGAGGTGAAGCTGGGGAAAGGCTGGTCGATCACGGGCACCGTGGTCGATGCCGCCGGCGGAACGCCGATCGAGGGCGCACGCATATGCATGAGCCGAGATGAGGACCATTTCGCGATGACCGACCGCCACGGCGAATTCCGGCTCGCCGGCTTGCCAAACGTGGGCGGATCGGTGCGCGTGACCCATCCCGGATATGCGCCATTCGTCGGCCTCGCCGGCGGCGAGGCGGTCCCGGGCGAAGACGCGAAGGAGGTCAAGGGGTGCGTGGTCCAGCTTTCGCATGGAGGATCCATCGAGGGGCTTGTGGCGGACGCGTCCGGGGCCCCGGCGGCATCGATGCGCGTCGGGGCCTGCGTCCTGGGGGATTCCTGGCCGTTCCTCTCGGCCTACACCGACGGCGCTGGCAGGTACCGCATCGACCTGGTCCCCCCCGGCCGCTACCGCATCATCTGCGATGGGCAGACAGGCTCCGGTAGGACGATCGGCATATCTGAAGGCGAGGTCGTCCGCGTGGACTTCGGTCCCATCGGCGCGATGGTCTCGGGAACCGTTTCCCTCGACGGGCGGCCCGTGCCGTACGCGCGGGTCATCCTTCGCGACCGCTCGCTGTATCGCCCAGCCGGTATGGACATCGATTCGACTGAAGCGGACGCGGAAGGTATGTATACGTTCCACGCCGTACCACCAGGAGCGCACTATGTGATCGTATGCCATGACAGCCGGCGACTCGCTCATGCCGCGATTGAGGTCGAGGAGGACGGTCGCGTCCGTCAGGACATCGCGATCCGTTGCGGCTCGCTGGCCGGCCGTGTGGTCCGCCAGGACGGCGCTCCAGTCGTGGACGCGACCGTGCTGCTTTTCGATCGGGCGGCGGGCGCCGGATCGTCTTTCGGCCTGCAAGGCGCAATCGCGGTCGCGGCGACCCAATCGAA
>DATJQN010000262.1:0-5936 GCA_035505775.1 Rectinemataceae bacterium
TTCTACAAAGTAGAATAGTCAAGATACTTTTAGGTTATTATTGCTTTAATATGATATAGGTGTTATATAGTACGTGTGTCACTAAGATACGCAATTATCGGATTCCTTTGCCTGGAACCGATGAGCGGCTACACGCTTCAACGGCGCTTCGAGGACTCAGTGGCCGCGTACTGGTCTGTGACGCAGAGCCAGATTTATCGGGAATTACGGGGGCTCGCGGCAGAGGGCTTCGTGCGCTTCACGATCATGCCCGGGGAAGGCAAGCCAGCTCAAAAGGTCTACGCGCCTACGACAGAGGGCCTTACCGCGCTCGAACGATGGCTGGCGGAACCCGTCGAGCCCCAGCGCATCCGCCATCCCTTGCTTCTCAAGCTTTCATTCGCAGGGCGTCAGGATCCTCGAGTCGTATCGGACCTCCTCGAAGAGTACGGGCGCGAGCTTGGCTCGATCGAATCGGAATATCTCTCGCGGGTCGGGGCAACGCGCATTTTCCGAATGGCGGCTTCTCCCCGCGAAGCGATCCTCTGGAAATTGATTCTGGATAACGGGCTTTCGTGGGTCAGGGCGGAACGGGCATGGGCCGAGCGCTCTCTCAAGGAATGGAAGGAGGCGACATGAGGGTGACGATCATCGAAGCCGGAGAGCTGGGAGACCATACGACCACTGCCGCGCGGGCGATCTCGGATGAGCTGGCGGTCGGGTCGGTCGACACTCGGTTGTTTAGCCTAAGCTCGCTGACGATCAAACCGTGCCTGGGCTGCTCCGCCTGCATGGTTCGCACGCCGGGGCAATGCGTCCATCGCGACGATGTCGCCATGATCCTCAAGGAGCTTCTCGCTTCGGATCGCGTCCTGTTTCTGTATCCCCTCGCCCGCGGGTTCATGGCCTCGCGCGCGAAGGACTTCGTCGACCGGCTATTCCCTCTCGAATTGCCCTACATAGAGTTCCGAGATAAGGCGATGACCCATGGATTGCGATACGGCCGTTATCCGGACTGGGGTTTCGTCGTTGATGTCGGAGAGGGCGGATCGAAGGACGAGTTCGAGATAGCCGCTGAGCTGAACAGGCGGTTGGCGCGCTATTACCGAAGTTCGGTCTTCCTCAATGCCGAAAGCCCGATCGAGCCGAAGGAGGCCGCCCATGCAGCTATGCGCGATTAATGGTTCGCCGCGCGGCGCGAAGAGCAATACCGGAGTCATGCTTGATCGGTTCATCCGTGGCTTTGAGTCCATTCCCGGTAATCATGCCAAGCGTTTCGATCTGATACGCGCCGGAAGCGCGGAGCACATCATGTCGTGCATCCGGGACTCGGAAGAGACGATTCTAGGCTTCCCCCTTTATTTCCTATCCATGCCGGGGGACGTCATGCGGTTTATCGAAGCCCTTCCGGAAAGGATCGGCACGGGGAAAAGGCTGATGACATTGGTCCAAAGCGGGTTCCCCGAGACCGCCCAGTTCGAACCGCTGCTCAGGTACCTTGAGACACTCCCCGGCCGGATCGGCTTCTCGCCAGGCGGGAGCATTGCAAAGGGCTTCGGCTCCAGCGTCGAAACCCTGCCGCCGCGGTTTGTCGAGGCCGACCTCGCAAAGCTGGAAGCGCTCGGGGAAAGCGCAGGACGAGGCGAGGCGTTCGACGCCGCGGTCGTGGAGTCCCTGGCGCAACCGGTGCGCCTCGACATGAAGTGGCTCGCGCTTTTCAAGGTCATGCGAATACTCGGGCTACTGGACTCCTTCACCCGGAGGCAATTGCGAACAAACCGAATTCCAAAACGATCGAGCCGAGCACAGCCGCTTCGGCGATATCGAGAGTCGTGAAGGACTGCGGCGAGAGCGATACCAAAGTTTCAACGCAGGAGCGCCCCTACCTCCGCGACGATACCCAGAAGTCGATCGTCGGCATGTAGGCTGGCGCGCAACTTCCCTTCGGCGTCGATGATCCAGAAAGGAGTCGCGTGGTTCCCCTTGTAGCGGCCCGGGGATTTCGCGCGGCTCAGGTCGGCGCCTGGCACTGCTCCCAAGCTCCCGACGAAATGGCCAAGCTCGCACGGGAACTCAAGGTCATGGTCGAGCATTCAGGCCTGCCAGTGCCGTATCTGCGACGAATCCTCGGTCAAAGCACAATTGAGTTTACAAGAATAATATTCAGCTGCTCCTTCATGACGACATACAAGCGCGTTCATTGTCCTATATTGACAATCATAATTGTGTTAGATTAGGCTAACTTACCTCTTCACGAGAACAATACTCTCAGAAGGCCAGGTCTACTCATGGAACTTTCTGTTGCCGATTTAAAGCCCGGCGATAGCGCCAAGGTTCGCAAGCTCAAGGGAGGTCGCGGGTATGTAGCCCGGTTGGCTGCTTTGGGCTTTACTCTTGGCGTTCCACTAAAGGTGATGAGGAAGAATGCTCATGGTCCCCTTCTGGTTAGCCTTCGCGGCACACAGATCGCTTTAGGTTTCGGCGAAGCGGCAGGAATCCTTGTTAGCCGCTTCGATGATGCAGAACCGGTCGTCTCTGAGCCAACTAGTATTGCCTTTACTATCGCGCTTGCGGGGCAACCTAATGTCGGCAAGTCCACGGTTTTCAACCTCCTGACGGGAATGAGCCAGCATGTTGGCAACTGGACTGGCAAGACTGTCGATCAGAAGACTGGCACTTTTCGGTACAACAAGAGCCACTATGGAGTCGTGGATCTACCTGGAACCTATTCGCTCTCCGCCAATTCCGAGGAAGAGCTGATAGCGAGGGAATACATCCTGACCGAGCATCCGGACTTGGTCGTCGCCGTCGTGAATGCCGCGGCACTCGAGCGTAATCTCTATCTTGTCGCGGAGCTCCTCCTCCTCCCGTCGCCCGTGCTCATTGCCCTCAATATGATGGACGTGGCCGAGAAGGAGGGCATCACCGTCGAGCCGGAGGTCCTCGAGCAGGCGATAGGTATTCCGGTCGTGCAGATGTCGGCCTCGCGCGGGCAGGGCATCGAGGAGCTCAAAGCGGCTATCGAGACTATGCTGCTCAAGAAGGTCGAGTATCGCTCGAACCTGCCCGCCATCCTACCCGCCCATCAACCGGTCCTCGATTTGGTACAGGAGATGATCGCGGCCTATGTCCCGGAGAAATATCCGAGCGATTGGGTAGCTCTCAAGCTGCTTGAAGGTGACCATATGCTCTCGCCATTGATGAAAGGGAAGATGCCCGAAGAGGAATGGAAGGCCGTGGACGCCATCCTCTACAAGCATGAGGACGCGGTTCTCGATATAGCCGGAGCCCGTTATCATTGGATTGGACGCATGGTCCGGGCTGCCGTCGTAGAGCCCCCAGTGTCACGCATTGGGTTCACTACGCGCATTGATCGCTTCCTGACCCACCCCATTGTCGGCACGACAGCACTCGTTGCTCTTATGGGCGGAGTCTTCTGGCTGACCTTCTCGGTGGGTGCTCCCTTCCAGAAGGCTTTGAGTTCCCTCCTCGGCGACTTCGGGAACATCCTCCGCTCCTGGATAATGGGAGGGCCTCGTTGGCTGGGCGAATTCTTCGCGGGCGGCGTCCTCGGCGGCCTCGGTATGGTGCTCACCTTCCTGCCAATACTGGCCATCTTCTACCTGGCCCTGGGTTTCCTCGAAGACACCGGCTACATGGCCAGGGCAGCCTATCTTACTGATCGTTTCATGCACATGATGGGTCTTCACGGCAAAAGCTTCATGCCGATCATCCTTGGCTTCGGCTGCAATGTCCCGGCAGTCCTTGGCACGCGCATCATCGAATCGAACAAGGCGAGGGTTCAGACGGCGCTTCTCGTCCCATTCGTGCCCTGCACCGCGCGGCTGGCCGTCGTTTCTATTCTCGCACCGATATTCTTCGGGCCGGCCGCATTCTGGGTCACCTGGGGACTCGTCGGAGCAAACCTCGTTATCCTCGCCCTGCTCGGTCTTGTCCTTCACCGTTTTGCGTTCGAGGACGAGCATGTCGCCTTTATCATGGAGCTGCCCCTCTACCACCTGCCGAACATGAAGACGATAGGCATCTACGTCTGGCAAAATCTCCTCGGTTTCATCCGGAAGGCCGGGTCTATCATCCTCGTCGCCTCCCTCGTCGTATGGGTCTTTTCGTACTTCCCCACGGGGGCCATAGCGACAAGCTACCTCGGCGTCTTTGGGCATTGGCTCGAGCCGGTGAGCAGGCTGCTCGGACTGCCCTGGCAGGTCTTTATCGCGATATTTACGAGCTTCGCGGCCAAGGAGAATACGATCGCAACCCTTGCCGTTCTCTATGGAAACATCAATGCCGTTTTACCAACGGTGATTAGCTCTTCCGCCGCACTGGGACTTCTCGCTTTTCAGATGCTTTTCGTCCCTTGCGTGGGCACGATCGCGGCGATAAAGCAGGAAACGAATTCGATCAAATGGACCGCCTTCAGCTTGGCCATCATGCTCGCGCTGTCTTTCGGCGTGGCCATCGCCATATACCAGGTGGGGAGGCTTCTCTAGCCATGCTCAGGCGGATTCTCGCGTTCTTGGCATCCAGCGGCACCCGCACCCTAGGCGGCCTAGCGCTCGAGCTTGAGGTCGACCGCGGGGTGATCGAGGATATGCTGACGCAGCTGTGCACGCTTGGCTATGTCGAGGAGCTTACGGCTTCTGTATCCGCGAGCTGCGGTGATGAGGGCCCTTCGACCTGCGCGGGCTGTGCTGGCTGCGCACTTGGCTGTGGTCAAACGCCCCAGGGTCGTGTATGGTCACTCACAGCGAAGGGCAGGGCTGCCTTCGTCGAGCGATAAGATCGCGGCATCGCGCCCAGTAGTGCCGGGAGCGAAGGAGTATCCTTAATGGAACTCGTCTCATTGCGTTTGAGCGTCACGCGGGATTACCTCTTCAAGAACGGTTCGAAGTATGTCCTGGTAGATACGGGCTACAAAGAGGACTGGAAGCTCTTTTCCCGAAGGCTCGAGGAGGCTGGGATTCAGATCACGCAGATAAGCCATCTGATCCTCACGCATCATCACGACGACCATGTCGGACTGGTCCACAAGGTCGTGGCCATGAATCCAGCCATCGTCGTCGTCATGTCCCTCCAGACGAAAGAGCTTCTCCTCGCCGGCAAGAACGACGTGCTTCATGGAGGGGGACTGCTCAACAAGCGCGTGGCCGCTCTCCTCCGGTTCAAGCAGCTCTATGTCTCGCTCATCGTCGGGGAACGAATCGACAGCGCGCAAAACCTTATGTTCGAGCCATACAAGGCCCGCGAGAACGACATAGTCTTCGGAGCCGAGGTTCGGCTTCGGGATATCGGGATCGAGGCGGATGCCACCTTGTTCTTTTCCCCGGGCCATTCGATAGATTCCGTCTCGATCCTATTCGGCGACGGCGATTGTCTCGTCGGGGACGCGGCTGCCAATTTCCTCGCTTTCGCCGGAACCAAGAACTGCGTCGTCTTCGTGCGGGACCTCGAAGAGTACTATCGGACCTGGGAGGATATCCTCGCGAGGGGAGCGAAGCGCATCTTTCCTGCGCATGGCGCGGTCTTCGACTCGGATCGGCTCCGACGCAATCTGCGCAGGAATAAGGCCCAGGATATGGTGGTCGACGACTAAACCAATATCACTCCAAGCACGTAGCGTAGTGCGCCGTGGAGCTCTGGGGCCGGGTCGCCACCTTTCGCCGGCTCAATGCATAATTGTCGCCGACGCTGAAAATGACCTGCCCTCGCCACTGGCTAGACCGGCCGCTCGAGGAGTACCCCCTGGGTTGCGAAGCCTTCGTCAGCAGCGTACTCCTGCTCAGGTTGTTGTCGATAGACCGCTACAGGGCGGTATGTACCAGGGGACAGCAAGACAGTCGGCACTCTGAATTTGGAGGACAAGGGGGCTGTCCGTGTCCGAGCCAGAGAGGGCCGACGAGAAGGTGAACGACGAGCCGGAAAGGCGCCAGTTCACGCCT
>DATJQN010000263.1:0-20192 GCA_035505775.1 Rectinemataceae bacterium
AACAATGTCTCGCTCAAGACCTTCACCTTCAACTACAAATACCGCTACGACTTTCCGCCGCGCGACATGGTCATCAGGCTGAGCGGGATCGGGCAGGTCCCCGTTTCGATCACGGTCGAGCGCCCCGACGGCCTCAGCGCCGAGATCTTCCGGGACCAGCTTCAGCTGGCGGAAGGGGACGTGCAGCGCATTTCCGTGAGCCGCAACTGCGCCCAGGCGGTCATCGAGTTCGTGCGCTCCCAGGATGAGAACCTCGCGAGCACGATGAGCCCCGAGCTCATCAAGCCCATCCGCATCCTGTTCTCGAAACTCGATCCCAAGGTCTCCGAAGCGCCGATCCCCGTGAAGGGCGAATACAAGATCACGGTCAGCGCCCTCATCCTCTCGCAGGACTTCAGGCTCGACCCGCCGACCATTTCCATCTCGGGATACGTCTCCGGACTCCTGGGCACCGACGCTTCCAAGCGGGACCTGTTCACGGGCATCATCATCGGAATCCGCTGGGCCCTCATCATCGGCATCCTGACCTCGGTGGTGTCGGTCATCGTGGGCGTGCTCCTGGGCATCGTCGCGGCGTATATCGGCGGCGTGGTGGACTGGCTCCTGACGCGGCTGTACGAGCTCATCTACCTCCTGCCCGTGCTGCCCTTCCTCATCGTCATCTCGGCCATCTTCAAGCCCTCGATCTGGACCCTGATCACGATCATCTGCCTCTTTTTCTGGACCGGCTCATACAAGACTGTCTACAGCATGGCACTCCAGATCAAGGAAGAGACCTTCGTCGAGGCCTCGCGGGCGCTCGGCTCGGGCAAGTGGCGCATCATGCTCAAGCACATCAGCCCCATCCTCCTGCCCTACAGTTTTGCCTCCATGGCGCTCAGCATACCGGCGATCATCGTGTACGAGGCTTCGGTCAGTCTCCTGGGCCTGGGTGACGCGACCATCGTCTCGTGGGGCCAGATTCTCGAGGCCGCCCTGACCCAGGGTGCGGTGATCAACCGCCTCTGGTGGTGGGTCGTGCCACCGGGGCTCATGATCGCGCTCATGGGCATGTCCTTCGCCTTCCTCGGGACGGCCCTGGACAAGATCCTCCATCCCAAGCTCAAGACCAGGTGAACCAAATGAGCGACAGCACAACGGCGAGAACCCCCATCCTGTCGGTACGGGATCTCAAGCTTCACTACTTCACTTCCAAGGGCGTCGTCCGCGCGCTCGACGGGCTCACGTTCGACCTCCTCCCCGGGGAGACGATCGGCCTCGTCGGCGAGTCGGGCTGCGGCAAGACCACCACTGGCGTCGCCCTCCTCAACATGCCCTCGCCTCCCGGCCGGATCGTCGAGGGCTCCATCGTGATCGACGGCACGGAGATAGTCGGCATGGGCGACACGGAGCTGCGCAGGCAGGTCCGCTGGGCCAAGATCTCGATGGTCTTCCAGGGCGCCATGAACTGTCTCACGCCCGTGTACACGATCCGCAAGATGATGCACGAGACCTACATCGAGCACCAGCCGGAGGCGCGAGTCAACGCCGAGGCGATCGAGGAGCTCATGAAGAAATACGTGCGCCTCGTGGGACTGCCCGAGCACGTTCTCGGGCGGTATCCGCACGAGCTCTCAGGGGGCATGAAGCAGCGCGTCGTCATCGCGATGGCGCTCTTCCTCGAGCCCAAGGTGATCATCATGGACGAGCCGACCACGGCGCTCGACGTGATCGTCCAGGCCCAGATACTCAACCTGATCAAGCAGCTCAAGCGCGATCTCCACCTGTCGTACATCTTCATCACGCACGATCTCGCCACCGAGGCGGAGGTCGCCGACCGCATCCTGGTGATGTACGCCGGAAAGATGGCCGAGCTCGGCTCGAACGAGGAGATCTTCGGGAAGAAGGGGCCGAGCCATCCCTATACGCAGAAGCTGCTTGCCTCCACGCCCCTTCTGCGCAAGAAGGTCAGCGAACTTGCGTTCATCCCCGGCGCCCCGCCCGATCTCATCGATCCGCCCAGGGGCTGCCGCTTCGCCCCGCGCTGCAGCTTCGCCAAGGAGAAGTGCAGGAACCTGGAGCCGCCGGTCGCCGAGATCGAGAGCCGTCACATGGTAGCCTGCTGGAAGGCGATGGAGGACCCCGAGTATGTGCGCGCGTAAGATTGAAACGGCCGTGCCCGAGCGTCCCGTCCATTTTGGATTCGACGACCGGGACGTGATCCTCGAAGTCAGGGAGCTTCGCAAGCAGTTCCTCGTCCATCACGGTCGGACCGTCGTAAGGGCGGTGGACGGCGTCAGCTTCCAGCTGCGCCGTGGCGAGATACTCGGGCTTGTCGGCGAGTCGGGCTGTGGGAAGACGACCACGGGCAAACTGCTCATGAAGCTGATCGAGCCCAGTTCCGGTGCCATCATCGTGGACGGCGAGGACCGCACCCGCCTGCCCCGCGAACGGGAGATCGAGTATCGCCGCCACGTGCAGATGATCTTCCAGGACCCCTACGCCTCGATGAACCCCCATTTCAAGGTGAAGGACGTCCTCGAGGAGCCTCTCCTGATCCACAAGATCGGGCAGAGCCGACTCGAGCGGATGGACATGGTCAGGCAGGTCATGGAGAAGGTGAAGATGTCGCCGGCCGAGGAATATATGGAGCGGCACCCCCACATGCTCTCGGGGGGCCAGCGCCAGCGCATCGCGACCGCGCGGACCCTCATCCTGCGGCCGCAGATCATCGTCGCCGACGAACCGGTCTCGATGATCGACCTCTCGACCAGGGCGGAAATCCTCCACCTCATGAAGTCCATCCAGCAGGATATGGAGCTCAGCTTCCTGTACATCACCCATGATATTTCGACGGCGCGCTTCTTCACCGACAGGATCGCCGTCATGTATCTCGGGAGGATCGTCGAGATCGGGACGCAGGACGAGGTGATCGATCACCCGATTCACCCCTATACCAAGGCCCTGATCGCCGCGGTCTGCGAGCCGGTGTCGGGGCGGGTCGGAATCGAACGGGTGCTCCAGGTCAAGGGCGAGATCCCCTCGGCCGCGGCCATCCCCTCGGGCTGCCGCTTCCATCCCCGCTGCCCCTTCGCAACGAAGGAATGCGCCGAGCTGCCCGAGCCCGAGCTCGAGGATTCAGGCGGCGGTCATCTGCACGCCTGCAGGAGATGGAAGGAGATCTGATCGGGATATGGTGGGCGCGTCCCGGCCTCTGCCGGCGCGCCTAGGCCCGCACGAGGGGGACCGTCACCGTGCCGTCGAGCAGTACGACGACGTTCGCGGTCGGGCCCTTCATGGCCATGGCTTCCGAGAAGGCCGCCTCGAGGCTGGCCTTCTTGGTTATAAAGGCCTTTCCAAGCGTCGCTTCATCGAGCTCGCTGACCGCCCAGATGCTGCCGTTCGAGGCGACCTGGGCGATCTTGGCGGCCTTGTGGTAGCCCAGACGGTAGCCCGACGCGATGCGCGAGCGGGCCTCTGCTGGCGATGACGAGGAGCCAAGGAGCTCGATGTAGGCCCTATCGCCCACGCCGTCGCGGCAGGAAGCGACCAGGATGAGGAGGCCGCCGGGCTTGAGTGCCAGGGAAGCGTTGTCGATGGCCTTCTGCGCCTGGTAAAGATCGATGTCCATGGGGTGGCGCGCCAGCGAGATGACTATGTCCGCCCGCTCGGGCAGGGCTACCGTGAAGATCGCGTTGGCGGTGGCGACCGCCTCCCTGAAGGAGCTCCTGATGTCGCCCGCGTAGCAGGCCGCCAGTCGCTGGTGCTTGTCGAGCACCGCCATGACGGCGAACACGCGGCCGGGTACCAGGGTGAGCGCGTCGTCCATGTCCTGGCTGACCGGGTTGTCCTCGAGGGCGAGAGCGCGGGCGCGCGGATCCAGCGCGAGCCGATGGTTGGCCTCGACAGTCTCGTAGCCCGCGACGCCGGGGAAAAAAGCCTTCCGGCCGCCGGTATAGCCGGCGAAGTAGTGCGGCTCCACCGAGCCCGTCGCGATCACCCTGTCAGCTTCGATCAGCGCCCGGTTGAGGAGGATGGGCGTGCCGTTCCTCGTCACCCCGAGGTCGACGAGCGACTCCCGGTTCCGCGCATCGTGCGCCTCGATCCTGCCCCGAAAGCGCCCGTAGTGGGCGCCCAGAATCTGACGGTACTCCTCTTCGGTGGGGGCACGGTGCGCCCCCGTGGCCACGAGGAAGCGGGCACCGTGGGCCTCCAGCTCGTCGGCGAGGGCGTCGAGCATGGTCGGCGTCGGCGTGGGCCGGGTCGCATCGTTGACGATGACCAGGAGACGCTGGGCGCCCACGAGGAAGTCCCCGAGCGGTGATGAGTCCAGGGGGGCGGAGCAGACCCGCCGCACCAGGGCGGCGCCGTCGGCCACGCTCGGAACCTCGTTGGGCTCGACGCAGGCGAGCAGGTTGGAATCGGGGACATCCAGCCGGAGCTCCCGATCGAGGTAGGGGAAAAGGATCGTCATGCCGTCACCCATCCCGGCCGCGGCTCCCGGCCGGCCCCCGGCGGGTCCGGCCTTTCCGCGGCCCCGTGCATCATCTGACCTGCTGCACCGCCCATTCGAGCGCCTCGTCGAGCATCTGGCGGGGCGGGGTAGCTATGTGCCCGAGACGCTGCATGTCGTCGATAACTTTCCGCGCCGCCTGGATGTCCGTCCTCGCGCGGGAAAGGACCTCCTCGCGCGTGAGCTTCATGCGCGCCACGCCCTCGGCGATCGCCTGCGCCGCCACCGCGGCGGCCTCCTCCGCGAAGACCTCGGTCTCCTCCATGGTCGCGATGATGTTGTCCACGGCGATCCCGCGGGCTTCCGCGAAATCCGCGATCGCATGGGCGCAGCGGATGGCCATGCCGTCCGTGATCTTGCGCGCGCGCACCAGGAGGGCACCCTTGAGGAGACCCGGGAAACAGATGGAGTTGTTGACCTGGTTCGGGAAATCGCCGCGGCCGGTGGCCACGATGTAGGCTCCCTCCTCCTTGGCGGCGTAGGGCCAGATCTCCGGCACGGGGTTGGCGCAGGCGAAGACGATGGACTTGGGCGCCATGGAGCGGATCCACTCGCGCTTGACCGTATCCGGTCCCGGGGTCGAGAGGGCTATAAGCACGTCGGCGCCCTTGAGCGCCGCCTCCTCGCTGGCGGCGCGCCCGGGGTTGGTCTTCAGGCAGAGCTCCCACTTGCGGTAGTTGCGGGGATCGGATTCGATATCTTTCCGCCCCGCATGGAGCGATCCCTTGGAATCGAAGAGCACGATCTTGGCCGGGTCGCCGCCGTCCGCCATGATCAGGCGGGCGATGGTCGTATTCGAGGCCCCGGCGCCCAGGAGGACGATCCTCGCGTCGCCGAGCTTCTTGCCGGCGAGCTTGAGGGCGTTGGTCAGCCCCGCGAGGGTGACGCAGGCGGTTCCCTGGGCGTCGTCGTGCCAGACGGGAATGTCGCAGGCCTCCCTGAGCTCGTCGAGCACCTTGAAGCAGTTGGGCTGGCTGATGTCCTCGAGGTTGACAGCGCCAAATGAGGGCGCCGCCATCTTCACGAACTCGATGATCTTGTCCGGATCGTGCTTCCCGTCCCTGCCGCGCGAGTCCACGCAGAGCGCGACCGCGTCCACGCCGCCCAGGTACTTCATGAGGAAGGCCTTGCCTTCCATCACGCCCAGGCCGCCCGGTGGACTGCAGTCCCCGTCGCCGAGCACCCTCGTCGAATCGGAGACCACGGCCACGAGATTCCCGCGGTTGGAGAGGGCGAAGGAGAGGTCGTTGTCGTCGCGTATCGTCGTCGAGACCTTCGATACGCCCGGCGTGTACCAGACATTGAACCAGTTGAAGCCCCACAGCCCGCACTTGGGCAGGGTCTGCATCTTGCCGCCGAAGTAGCGGTGCGCGTCGAGCGACAGCCGCTTGAGAAACAGGGTCTGGGCGCGCGCACGCTGATCCTGGTCGAGATCCGCGGGCAGGGCCTGGGCGAGGTTCTTCAGACTGAGTTCGAGCTCCATCATGCTATCCTTTCAGGCACGCTTCACCGGCTCCCGCAAATCTCGGTCGAAGGCTTTCTCCATCGCTTCTATCAGGGGAAGACGCTTGCCGGCCAGAAAGCGCACCATTGCGCCGCCCCCCGTGCAGACATAGTCGAACTTCGAGAGGTCGGTGAATTTGCTTGCTGCACTGATAGTATCGCCGCCGCCGATCACGGTATAGCCCTTCGCGTCCTGGATGGCCCGCCACAGGGCCTTCGTCCCCTCTTCCCAGCGCCCGTCCTCGTACATCCCCGCCGGCCCGTTCACGAAAATCGAGGCCGCCCCAGCGATGCTCTCCCTGAACCGCGCGATGGTTCTCGCGCCGATGTCCGGGAAGGCTCTGTCCACGGCACAGGCGCCGCCGCCCGTCGCCGGCACCCCGACCTCCGCACGGCGGCCGGCCTCATCGTAGGCCAGGTCGAGGGGCAGGAGGTACTTGGCGCCCCAGCTCTCGAGGAGACTCTTCGCCTCCGGGATGAACTGATCGAGTCCGCGGTCCCTGAGGAAACCCAACGTCGTCGCGCCCAGGTCGACTCCCCTGGCGATCAGCATCACGAGGCCCGTCACGCCCGCGGTCAGAATCTGGTCGGCCGCCCCGTCCTCGAGCACCTTCCGCATCATGTCGAAGGCGTCCGAGATCTTCGCCCCGCCGAGCACGAAGACACAGGGCCGCTTCGGGTTGTCCATGACCGACTTCAGGGCGGTGTATTCCTCCATGAGCTGGATGCCGCCGGCCGTGGGCAGAATCTCCTGGAAGGCGACCATGGAGGGAGCGTTGCGGTGCGCGGCAGCGAAAGCGTCGTTGACATAGAGCTGCCCCAGTGGTCCCAGGCTCCGCACGAGCCAGGTGTCGAGCATCTCGGAGGCCTTGAGTTTCACCGCGCTCTCGAAGGTCGAGATCTCCTCGCTCAGGTAGCGCAGGTTCCCGAGGATGACCGCCTCGCCCTCGCGCAGAGCGCGCACGGCCGCGAGAGCTGCGGGTCCGCAGACGTCGTCGATATAGGCGACTTTCTTTCCGCTCAGGCCCGCGAGTTTTTCCGCGTGCTCCGCGAGGGGAATGAGGTTCTGGTAGTCGAGGGTGTCGCCCTGGTGCGCGATGAGCGCCACCTTGGCTCCCTGCTCGAGCAGCCAGTTCAGGGTGGGCACCGTCTTTTCGATACGGTTCGTGTTGACGATCCGCTTGGTCTGGGGGTCTATGGGCGAATTGATGTCCGGACGGAAGATCACCGTCTTGCCCCGGACCTCGAAGGCCGACATCGGCCGGATCTTCAGGCGAGGTCCTTCCATTTTCCTATCCCCAGGTATCTGTTTGTCGTATCCGTCGCTTCGATCCGGTCCCGCTGCATGCCCATGCAGGCCCTGATCCCGTCCATCGTCTCCGGGATGGTCACCGACTCCTGCGGGATGTTGATCGCGAACATGAGGTCCCTGCCGCTCTTCACCACCGAGTCTTCCCAGAGCCCGATCTCGTACATGTCCCCGCGCGGATTCCCGAGGTCGCGGGCATAGCGGAAGAAGCTCGCGTTGCCCTGGAAGCCCTCGGCTATCGTGACCACGCGGATGCGCGGGTGTTTGCGGAAGGCCGCGACTGCCTCCTCCACGCTCAGGTCCTTTTTGGTCGACATGACGAGGGTGATGATGTGCCCGTGCGTCACCGGCGTGTGGACGAGTATGCCCGTCGCCTCGACGTGGGGCATGATGGTCATGAGGTCGAGCGCCTGGTGGCTCGGCGCGTGATCGATCTGCAGGGCGTTGGTCAGGCCGCGGTGATAGTCCCCCGGGTCCGCGACGCGGCGGATGATCGTGATCGCCACCTTCTGGACGCCGACCGCGCGGTCGATGCAGTCGACAGCCCTGATGAGCCCCGTCGTGTTGCAGCTCGTCAGTTTGAGAAACTGCGCGCCCAGTCCCTTCTCGTAATTCGCGTAGCCGTGGAAGAACACATCCGCGACGGAGTTTTTCTCCCCGCCCTGGAAGATCGCCTTCCTCCCATGGGCGGCGTAGAGCTCCTTGTTCCTGGCGCCGACACCCGCGCTTGTCGCGTCGAGCATGACGTCCACCTTCTTCACGAGGTCTTCGAGACTGCCCGACACCGGCACATGGGCCTGTCCGAGCTCCGCGAGCTTGTCCGTCGATGCAGCGTAGAAGGCGTAGGGCATGCCCTTCTCGCGCAGCGCGCGGATCGAGAGCGTCGGCGCCACGTCCGCGATGCCCACCAGTTCCATATCGCCCTGCAGCGCCACACCATCCGCGAGACGCTGCCCGATCACGCCATATCCTGCAACTCCGACTTTCACCTTCGCCATTTCCTGCCTCCTCGCTAGATGCCGGCCTGCTCGCGGATGTACTTCCGTGCCTTGATCGCGTACTCGAGGGGATTGGCGAGGGCCGGGTCCTGTTCTGCCTCGACCACCCACCATCCCCGATAGCCGATCCTCTCAAGCTCCCTGAAGATGGGAAGGAAGTCAATGGACCCGTCCCCCGGCACGGTGAAGGCCCCGAGTCTCACGGCTTCAAGGAAGGAGAGTCTTTCCTTTCTCACCCGGCTCACCACCTCGGGTCGGACATCCTTGAGGTGGACGTGCCGGACGCGCTTCCCCCACTTCCTGAGCAGGGCGAGCTGATCCTCTCCCGAAAAGACCAGGTGACCCGTATCGTAGAGCAGATCGAGGAGGCCGGCCTCCGTGCCCTCCATGAGCCGGTCGATCTCCTGGGCGGTCTGCACGCCGGTGCCCATGTGATGATGGTAGGTGAGCGTCATGCCCTTGTCCCGGGCTCGCTCGCCGAGCCGGTTGAGCCCCTCGACCAGGCGCTTCCATTCGTCGTCGGTGAAGCTGGGCTTTGCGTCGAAGACCGGGAGCTTCTGCCCCTGGATCGAATGTCCCTGCTCCGCGGCGCCGATCACGCGGGCTCCCACGGCGTGGAGGAAGTCCCGGTGGGCGATGAAGGCCTTTTCCACCTCGGCGTAGCTCTGCGTGGTGAGGAAGGACGAGAACCAGGCATTGCAGATCGTGAGTCCGCGCAGGGCGAGCGCCTTGTTCAGCTGCGCCGGATCCCTCGGATACTTGTTGCCGACCTCGGAGCCTTCGAAGCCGGCCAGTGCCATCTCGCTCACGCACTGTTCAAAGGGAATCTGCCCCCCGAGTTCGGGCAGATCGTCGTTGGTCCAGCCGATGGGCGCAATGGCAAGCCGTACCCTGCTGTCACTCATGTCCGCTCCTTCAATCGCCTGATTTCAGAATTTCCGCGCGATGGCGACCTTCTCCGCCACTTCGCGCGCGGCCGCCACGACGGACGGATTCTCCGAGACTTCGGCCGTGCCGACCCTCCAGAAGGCCTCGTATCCCGAGGTCATGGATTTGGGACTCACCTTGGCGTCGATCACGACGCTCCGCTTCTCGCGCAGGGCCCGTCTCACCGCCCTCCGGAATTCCTCCACCGTCCGCGCGCGGAGTCCGAGCGCTCCCCAGCTCTCCGCGTTCTTCGCGAAGTCCACCGCCACGGCCGCGCCGGAGAGAGCGCCGGTCGTTTCGTCCCGCCTGCGCCATTCGTTGCCGAAGTGCACTATCCCCTGGCTGGTCTGGAGGTTGTCGATGCACTGGTAGCCCGAATTGTCGAGCACGACGACGATGATCTTCCGGCCCTCCTGGATCGAGGTGAGCAGTTCGGTGTGCAGCATCGTATAGGCGCCGTCCCCGACTATGGCCACCACCTCCCGTTCGGGTTCCGCGATCTTCGCGCCGAGCGAGGCTGCTATCTCGTAGCCCATGCAGGAGAAGCCGTATTCCATGTGATAGGCCCCCGGGCTGCGCGTGCGCCAGACGCGCTGCATGTCGCTCGGGATCGAGCCCGAGCCCGACACGGCGATGGCCGTCCTGGGCAGAAGGCGCTCGTTGAGCTCGCCGAGGGCCCGGACCTGCGAAAGTCCCGCCGCATCTTCCTCCGAATAGAGCCGGTCGACCTCAGCCTTCCAGAGCTCCCGCTCGCGCTCGATCTGCCCTCCCCATGCAGAGGCATAGCCCGAGCGACCGAGGCTTTTCGTGATCGCCGCGAGGGCGAGCCTGGCGTCCGCCACGATGGGTTCGGCGTTCATCTTGTAGGCGTCGAAGCCGGCCACGTTGATCGACAGGATCCTGCACTCCGGATTCTGGAAGAGCCACTTCGAGCAAGTCGTGAAATCGCCGAGCCGCGTGCCCAGCGCGATGATGAGATCTGCTTCCTTCGCGAGCCGGTTGGAGGCCTGGCTGCCCGTGAGTCCCACGCCGGAGCAGTTGTAGGGGTTGTCCCAGGAAAGGAGGCCCTTGCCTGCCTGGGTCTCACCGAAGGGAATCCTGAACTTCTCGCAGAAAGTCTTGAGCTCCCTCGCCGCCCCCGAGAATCGCGCCCCGCCTCCGCAGATAAGGAAGGGTTTCTTGGCGGAGCCGATCATCCGGGTCGCGCGCTCCACCTGGGCTTCGGAGGGCGCGCGCCGCTCGACGTGGTGGACGCGCTTCTCGAGAAACTCGGCCGGATAGTCGTAGGCCTCGCCCTGGACATCCTGCGGCAGCGCGATGGTGACGGCGCCCGTCTCCGCGGGATCGGTCAGGACGCGCATCGCGTTGATCATGGCCGTCATGAGCTGCTCGGGCCGCGCGACACGGTCCCAGTAGCGACTCACGGCCTTGAAGGCGTCGTTGGCGGTGACGTTGTAGTCGTACGGGATCTCGACCTGCTGGAGGACGGGATCCGGCTGCCTGCAGGCATAGGCATCACCGGGGAGGAAGAGCACGGGGATCCGGTTCACCGTGGCAGTGCCGGCGGCGGTGACCATGTTGAGGGCGCCGGGGCCGATCGAGCTCGTCACGGCCATGATCTGCCGCCGGTCGCGCTGCTTCGCGAAGCCCATGGCGGCGTGGCCGGCGCCCTGCTCGTTCTTCCCCTGATAGAAGCGCAGGGAATGCCCGCCGCCGGCCAGGGCCTCGCCGAGCCCGACGACGACCCCGTGCCCGAAAATGCCGTAGATGCCGGCGACGTACCTGTTCTCCTCGCCGTCCACCTCGAGGTACTGATTGTCGAGGAACCTCAGAAGAGCCTGCGCCATGGTCAGTCTGACCGTTTTCATCCCTTCGATCCTTTCCCGCGCTCCGAGGGCAGCGTCCAGATGGCCGCGCGGGCGTCGGTAACCCATTCGTGCTCGGGCAGGAAGATGGGGTTGACGTAGCGACGCCCCTCGAGATGCCGGATCGCCCATATGTACCACATGCCGTAACCCGGGGCCGCACAATGGGGATGGACCTGCCCCTCGCGGATAAGCACCGTGTCGCGATGGCGGATGAGGGTTCCCTGGTCCCCGATCGCGGCAAGGCCGAAGCCCTGCTCGGGCGAGAAGCGGTAATGGTAGATCTCCGGCTGGGGATGGTGATGGGGCGGGTAGCTCGACCAGCTGCCCGGCACCGCGACGACCTCCCCGAGCACGAAGTTGGAAAAGGGGGCGTTCGAGTCCTCGATGACCGTCCTCACGATGCGCGTGCTTGTTTCGCGCATCGTGCCCTTGCCGCGCTCCTCGCTGCGGCAGTCCGCCGGGAGGTAGAGGCGCGGATCGAAGGAGCCGGGGTTATCCGTCCTGAACAGGGCGAACTCCGCCCCGTCGGGACCGGCGCGCACGGCGCCGGCCGCTCCGGAAGGAAGGTGCAGGATCGTGGGAGCCTCGTCCAGGAGGCTGCCGCGCGCGACCTGCACCGGGCCGGGTCCGCCGTCCCAGCTCAGTTCCGCGCTGCCGCCGATGAGAAGGAGGGCCTTTTCATCCGTCGCGCCGCTCTCCCAGCCCGCCCCTCCCTCCAGGCTCAGAATGCCGAAGTCCATCAGCATGTCGGCGTTCCGGCCGCGCCGGTCCACGATGGGATTGTAGCCCGGCCGGAAGGCTTCCCTGCGACTGAGGAGCATTGCGCCTACTCCTTCGTCATTTCCGCCATGGTCACCGGCCGGCGTTCCGCGAGCGATTTCTTGGCCGCGAGAGCGACAAGGAGGTCCTGGAGCCCGTCCTCTCCCGTGACGGGGCAGGGTTTGTTCTCCGCGACCGCATCGAGGAAGGCGCGCATCTCGGCAATGAAGGCGTCCTTGTATCGCTCGAGGAAGAAGTAGAGGGGCTTGTCCCCGGTGACACCGGACTCGTTCGAGACCCTGACCGTGCTCGGCGCGTCGTTCTCCGCGGTGGCGGCGCCCCTGGAGCCGAATACCTCCACGCGCTGGTCGTAGCCGTAGGCCGCCTTGCGGGAGTTGTCTATCACGCCGAGTGCCCCGTTGGCGAACCTGAGGGTGACGATCGCGGTGTCGACGTCCCCGGCCTTGCCGATACCCTCGTCCACCAGCACCGCCCCCGCGGCATAAACTTCGACGACCTCGGACCCCGCCTGGTACCGCGCCATGTCGAAGTCGTGAATGGTCATGTCGAGGAATATCCCCCCGGAGACCGCAACGTAGGCGGGCGGCGGCGGCGCGGGATCGCGCGAAGTGATCTTGACAAGCTGCGGCTGGCCGACCGCACCAGACTCGACGAGCTCGCGGATCCTGCGGAAGTTGTGATCGAAGCGGCGATTGAAGCCGACCTGCAGCTTCACCCCCGCCTTCCTGACGGCGTCGAGCGCCGATCGGACCTTGGCCACCGTGAGGTCCACGGGCTTTTCGCAGAAGATGTGCTTGCCGGCCTGCGCGGCCTTCACCACGAAATCCGCATGCGTATCCGTCGAGGAGCAGATGAGCACCGCATCGATGGAGGCATCGGAGAGCAGGGCGGCCGGATCCTTGAGAACGCTCTGGACGCCGAGCCCGGTGGCCCAGCCCTCCATGGCCGGCGTCATGTTGAGATCCGCGATGGCCGCCAGTTTCGCGTTGGGCATGAAATAGGCGATGTTCTCCGCGTGTATCTTCCCTATTCTTCCTGCGCCGATGATTCCGACCCTGATCGTCTTCGACATTTCACTGTCCTTCCCGCGCCGACGCGCGTCATGCCGAGAGGTATTCGATGCTCTTCCTGAGCGCCGCCACGAGTTCCCGTTCCCCGAGCTTCTGGATCTCCGCTGCGAAGGGCTCGAACGAGAAGTCCCCGGCGTAGCCGAGCCCTTCGAGGGTCCTGATCTGCTCCCTGCTCTTCATGCGGTCCGCGGGGCCGACGAGGATGCGATGCGCGTCGCGATAGTCGCCGGTCGGAATGTCCAGCTCGACGCCGGAGATGTGGACGAGCCCGATGTTCGACACATTCAACACGGAACCGAGCACCGACAGATCCTCGGGGCCGATATGGAAGTGGAAGGTGTCGTGCACGATCCGGTAGCAGGAGAACCCGGACTTCGCGATCGCCTCCTGGGCGGCCACGAGCGAGTCGAGCGAGGAGATGCCGAAGCCCAGCGGCTCGACATAGCCGAGGATTCCCGCGGCCATGAAGCGGGGGCCGAACTCCGCGAGCGCCTCCGCCGTCTCGATCGCCCTCCTCGCGGCACTCCGGCTGTCGTCCGCGGCGTTGTTGGGGCAGAGGACGATGGCTCGGCAGCCGACCGCCCTGGCCAGCGCGAGCATCGAGTCAAGGTCGGACGAAGCCTTGGCCCGGACCGAGGCGAGGTTGAACTTCTGCAGCGCGTTGATGGTGAGGATCTCGATGCCCAGATCGCCCGCCAGGCGGGCTGCCTCCGCGGGTTCAAGGCCGTCGATCGGGTCAGCCCCGCCGATGTCGTTGCGTAGTTCCACCTTGCTGATGCCGGCCGCGAGGGCGAGCTTGAAGAAGTCCCGCAGGGGGACGGACGGCGCCGCGATTCTGTTCAGGCTGAATCGTTTGAGTTCCATCATGGTCGCTTTCACTCCTTGATCAGGCATTCCGCGGGGCGCCGGGCTAGCTTCGCCGGGCGTTCTTGCGCACGTCTATGGTCACTGCCACGACGATGATGATGGCCCGGGCGATCTGCTGCCAGTCCGCGGAGACATTCAGGATGTCGAGGCCGTTCTTCATGACACCGATTATCAGGGCTCCGATCAAGGTCCCGCCCGCACTCCCGAGCCCGCCGGCGAGGCTGGTTCCCCCGATGACCGATGCGGCGATCGCGTCGAGCTCGTAACCGAGGCCGAGGCCGGGCTGCCCGGACCCGATTCTCGACGTGAGGACGATCGCCGAGATGGCATAGAGGAATCCCGCATACGAATAGACGAGGAGGAGGTAACGATTCGTCTTGATGCCCGAGACGATGGCCGCCTGGAGATTGCTGCCTATCGCGTAGGTGTACCTGCCCCACATCGTGTGCTGCAGGATGACGTAGGTGAGGAGCACGCAGAACAGCAGGACGACCGCCGGATTGGGGATGCCGAGCAGCGATCCCTGCGCGAGCGCCTGGAACTGGTCGGTCAGGCTTCCCCGCGGCCGCCCCTGCGAGTAGATGAAGGCCCAGCCGCGCGCGAAGGTCATCATGCCGAGGGTGGCGATGAAGGGTGGGATCCTCAGCTGGGTTATCATCGCGCCGTTCAGGAAGCCCAGGAAAAGGCCGATGACCATGCCGATCACTATGACCAGGCCCAGGTTCCATGGATGCCCGCCGGGGAAGAGGCGGTCCATCGCGTCCGGCGTCTGAACGAGGCTTGCGACTACCACCGCCACCATGGCGAGCACCGCTCCGGAGGACAGGTCGATCCCGGCGGTAATGATGCACATCGTCACGCCGAGGGCGATGATGCCGATGACGCTGATCTGTCTGAGCACATTGAGCAGATTCCCGATCCTGAGGAAGACCCCGCCGGAAAGGACAGCGATCAGTATGCAGAGGCCGATCAGGATGAGCAGGATGCTGTACTTGGCCATGAAGGCCAGTACGGGCGATTCCGCCCTAGCTAGGGATTTGTCTTCTTCCATCGCCTCGATCCTCCACTTAGTAGTATCGCTTTTCCTCAAAGGTGCTCAGGCTCTCACCCGTGGCCATGTGCAGGATCTTCTCCTGCGTGGCCTCGGCCCGGTCGATCTCCCCGACTTTGCTTCCTTCATGCATCACCATTATCCTGTCCGACATGGCGAGAATTTCCGGCATTTCCGACGATATGAGAATGATCGCCTTCCCTTCCTTCGCGAGATTGGACATCAGCTTGTAGATCTCGCTCTTGGTGGCCACATCGATGCCCCGCGTGGGCTCGTCCAGGATGAGCACCGAGGGCGCGGTCGCGAGCCAGCGCGACACGAGCACTTTCTGCTGGTTGCCTCCGCTCAGGAACATCACCGGCTGTGAAAGGCTCGGCGTCTTGATGCGAAGCGAGGCCACCGCGTCGGTGCAGATCTTCCTGAGCGCCTTGTGCTTGACGAGGAGCATGGCCAGATTGTTGCGTATGCTCGGCATGATTATGTTGTCGCGCACCGACAGGTTCAGGTACAGACCCGTGCGCTTCCGGTCCTCGGTCAGGAAGGCGATGCCCGCCCGGATGGCGTCATAGGTGTTGTTGATCCTGATCGGCTTGCCCCTCATCCGGATCGTCCCGGCCTGCTTGGGGGCGTAACCGAAGAGGCTCTCCATGACTTCGGTCCGGCCGGCTCCGACCAGCCCGGCCACCCCGAGGATCTCCCCTGAGCGCACGGAGAAGCTGATGTCGCGGAAATATCCCCGGCGCGTCAGTCCCTCCACTTCCAGCACGGGTTCTCCGAATGTCGCCGTCTCCTTCTGGAAGAACTGGTCGACGGTTCTTCCGACCATCATCTTGATAAGCCTCTCCCTGGTGAGCTCGGCGCTGCTCTCGTGGCCGACGAACTCCCCGTCCCGGTACACGGTCACCTCGTCCGTGATGGCGAAGACCTCGTCCAGTTTATGCGTGATGTAGATGACCGCGGTGCCCCTATCCTTGAGGCTCCTGATGATCGAGAAGAGATGCGCGACTTCCTTTTCCGTGAGCGCCGAAGTGGGCTCGTCCATGATGATGAGATCCGCCCCGCGGGAGACCGCCTCCGCTATTTCCACCAGCTGCATCTGGGCGACGCTCAGCTTGCCCATGATCTGCCGCGGCTTGATGTCGATTTTCAGTTCGGAAAGGATGCGTCCGGCCTCGACATCTATCGCCCGATGATTGATGAGGCCGAGCTTGTTCTTTATCTCGCGCCCGAGAAAGATGTTCTGGGCGACAGTCATGTAGGGCAGGGGACTCATCTCCTGGTGGATCATCGAAATCCCCCGCGAAAGCGCGTCGTGCACATTGACGAAGCTGGCCGGTTTGCCGCGCAGCCGTATCGAACCCGCATCCGGATGATAGAGTCCGATGGCGATCTTCATGAGCGTCGACTTGCCGGCCCCGTTTTCACCCATTACGCCGTGGACGGTTCCCGGGCGGACGGCGAGATTCACGCCCTTGAGGGCGCGGACGCCCGGGAAACTCTTCTGAATGCCCGCCATCTCCAGGATGTATTCGTCCGACATCTCCTGCCACTCCTTCCGGGCTCCGGGACATCTTGTCCGTTCATTCTACTTCCGGCAACGGCCGGTCGGAGGGTTCGCGTCCCCCTCCGACCAATCGGGAGATGGCGGTCTCGCCTGCTCCCGACCGATCGAAGAGGAACCGTGCTCCGGCCCCGGCTCACATCAAGGCAATGTTCACTTCATGTAGTTCTTGTAGTTGCTGTAGCTCACCGGCTCGAACGGGATGGCGATGAAGGTGGGGACGGTCTGCTTGTTCACGATCTTGATCGCCGTCTGCACCGCGCCGCGCCCCTGGGCTCCGCCGTTCTGGAAGACGGTCATGTCGAGCCGCTTGTCCGCGATGAACTTGAGCGCATCCGAGGTCGCGTCGACACCGGTCACGATGACCTTGTCCTTCATCTTCTTCTCTTCGAGGACGAGGACCGCGCCGATCGCCATCTCGTCGTTGTTCGCGACGATGGCGTCGATCTGGACGCCGCTCGCGAGCCAGTTCTCGACGACCGTGACGGCATCCGGCCGCTGGAAATTCGCCGTCTGCTCCCGGACCACCTTGATGCCGGGATACTTGGCCAGGATGTCCTTGGTGCCCTGGGTTCGGCCGATCTGCGGCGCGGACCCCATGGATCCCATCAGGATCGCGACATTGCCCTTGCCCTTGAGCTTGTCCGCAACGAACTGGCCCTCGAGATTACCCGCCACGACCTCGGGCGAGGCGACGGCCACGACTTTCCCTGCAACGAGGACGGAGTCGTCGGGCTTGCGGTTGAAGAAGACCAGCGGGATGTGGGCGTCCATGCACTCCTTGGCGATGCGGGGCGCGAGGGTCTGATCGATGACATGGATGAGGATGGCATCCACGCCCTGGGTGATGAAGTTCTCGACCTGCTTCAGCTGCTCGTTGGGGTCCCGTTTCCCGTCCATGGCTATGATGTCGATGTTGTTCTTGGCCGCTTCGTCCTTGAGCTGATCCAGGGTGTAGCGCATGAAGACGTCGTTGAAGTCCTCGATTGTGACGCCGAACTTGAGCTTCCCGGCGGCGAATACCGTCGGCACCAGCATCAAGCCGACGAGGATGACGATAAGCACTTTCTTCATCTCAAGCCCTCCTGTGACGAATCTCGACGCCCGCGATGCGAGCGCGTTGTGCGACCTCCGCCGAATCCGGTCCATTGCCTCCTTGCTGCCGCGCGTCCGGCCCCTTCCCGGAACGCTCTCCCCTCGATTGTCTGGAATCCCGGGCGATGCGCCGTGTTACCGGCATTCCGATCGGAACGCTCCGTGGTCGCAGCGGGCGTCCCTCCCGCGATCGTCCCTTCTTCCAGCCCCACCCTCTCGCTCCATCATCTGATCTGCCGCCGGAGGGCCCCGCTCCCGACCGGACCCTCCCTGATCAGGCCAGCTACAGCGAAACAACCCTGCCCGCGCGAAACGAATCCGTGAGCGCGAACCCGACCTCCACCGCCTTGGTCCCGTCATGGGCCGTCACCCGCGGTTTCCGATGCTCCCGGATGCAGTCCACGAATTCCTGGGCCTCGGCGAGGAAGCCCTCGGCGAAGCGCTCATAGAAGTCGGACACGCATTCCCTGCGCGCTCCCCCCGAGTCGAGGATCTCCACGCGGTTCTTCTCCGGGGTGATGCCGATCTTGAGAATGCCCCTGGAACCGGTGATCTCGGTGTGAGTATCGTGGCCATGGAATGCGGTCCTGCTCACCGAAAGCACGGCCAGCTTCCCTGAGCGGAACCGGGCAAGGGCCACCGTGTTGTCGGCGTCGCCCACCTCCCTGAACTCCGGGTGGACAAAGCTGCCCCCCATCGCGTGGACCGTCTCCACCTCGTCGGCGAGGAACCAGCGCGCCAGATCGATGTCGTGGATGTTCATGTCGAGGAAGATCCCGCCCGAGCTTGGCACGAACTTCACCTGGAAGGGAGCGTATTCGTCGAGATCGACCGTCTGGGAGCGCAGCAGGAAGGGCTCGCCGATCCTTCCCTCGTCCACCAGCTTCTTGGCATATGCGTAGCTCGGATCAAAGCGGCGGACGAAGCCGACGAGATAGACCAGATCGGGCGCGCTCTCGACCGCACGCTCCACGGCCCGGCATTCCTCCACGGTGATACCCATGGGCTTTTCGCAGAAGACATGAAGTCCGCGGTTCAGGGCCTTGATGCTCTGCCCGGCATGCCCCGCGGAGGAGGTCACGATGTACGCCGCGTCCAACTCTTCTCTTTCGAGCATCTCGTCGTAGGAGGTGTAGAGAGCCTGGATTCCGAGTTCCCGGCCTGCCCACTCCAGCTCTTCCGGAACGACGCTGCATGCGGCAGCCAGGCGCGCCCCCGACACTTTGGTGG
The DNA here is from genome assembly GCA_035505775.1 of Rectinemataceae bacterium. Classification (GTDB taxonomy): domain Bacteria; phylum Spirochaetota; class Spirochaetia; order Treponematales; family Rectinemataceae; genus JAJXZP01. Next base: position 18,752 of record DATJQN010000263.1, read on the forward strand.
CCAGATTCGCGGCATGGCGCTTTCCCAGACGGCCCAGTCCCGCAATTCCAATTCGCACATCGCCTTGTGCCATGAGCAGCTCCCCTTCTTCGTTCCGGCGAGCCGGTCTCGTGCCCGTCTCCCGATCCTGGAGGACGCGAGCATCTGCCTCACTTCTGCAAACGTTTGCAGAAGTGAGATTATTGTCACTCTCTTTTCAGCTCCTGTCAAATACTTTTTGGGACAATCCGGCCTCGCGGTCGATTCCCGACCTCGCTTCTCGGCTTCGGGAGGACGACGGGCGCCGGACACAGCGGGCGCCGGACACAGCGAATCCCTTGTCGGCATCCGGGACGCCGCGCTAGAGTTGCGGCGGTACCCCATGATAAGCATCAAGGATCTGGCGAAGCTGGTGGGCGTCTCGCCCTCGACGATCTCCCGGGCTGTCAACGGCAAGAAATATGTGAAACCGGAAATCCGCGATCGGATCCTCGAACTGGTGAAGGAGACCGGCTACGTGCCGAACAACGCCGCCCGCTCGATGGTGCTCAAGCGCACCTTCACTGTCGGTATCGTGATTCCGGACACCTTCAACATGTTTCAGCGCCAGCTCTTCTCCACGATAGAGCGCAGCCTCGAAGGCTTCGGCTACCGGACCATGTTCTTCTTCGTGAAATGGGAGCCGGAGAGCGAGCTCAAATGCCTGCGCAGACTCAAGGCGGAGAAGCTCGACGGCATCATCATGCTGCACGAGGTTACCCACCCGAGCTTCTACGAGTATCTGGAGGAAGGTTCGGTCCCCGTCGTTCTCTGCACCTTCGCCCGAGCGGCTTCGACCATCCCCTCGGTCCATGTCGACGAGGAGGCCGGAGCGCGGGCCGCGACGGCCCATCTCATCGAGCTGGGGCACCGCCGGATCGGCCTCATATCCGGCGCCCATTTCAGCTTCGGCGCACAGCGAACAAGCGGCTATCGCGCCGCCCTCGAAGCGGCCGGAATCTCGTTCGACGAAAACCGGATTGTCCTCGCGCCGTCATACACCCCGGAAGCGGGTCAGGCGGGGATGCGCACGCTGCTCGATCGAGCCGGCAGTCTGACGGCGGTTTTCGCGGTCACCGACGAGCTGGCCATCGGCGCGGTCCGGACCCTGTACGAGCGGGGGCTGTCCGTGCCCCGGGATGTGTCCGTTGTCGGCTTTGACGACATCGACATCACTCCCTACCTCTCTCCGGCGCTGAGCACGGTGAGGCAGCCGATCTACGACATGGGCAGAAGGGCCGCGGAAGTGATGTCGCGGCAGATCGCCGGGGAGCGCCAGGCGCAGAACACGAACGTCTTCGGTTTCGAGCTGGTGGTCCGGGAGTCCTCAGCGGCGCTGCGCTAGCCCGGGGACAGGGGCCCGGCCCGACGGGGCGGTTCTCCCCGAGCGTACAGGCCCCTTCCGCATGCAATCCACACTAGG
>DATJQN010000264.1:0-24198 GCA_035505775.1 Rectinemataceae bacterium
TGCGTAGCAAGGGGCGGTCGCTCCGCGGTCGCGCTGCGTTCGCGCTGCGTTCGCGCTGCGTTCGCGCTGCGTTCGTGCGGCCGCCGCACGGCGAGAGGGTCGGGCGATCAGAGTCAAGGTTGGGCGGGGGATATCCGGTTCACGGTTGCGTCGGCGTGAGTCGCACGCTACTCTTGGGGGCATGGACGAAAGGCTCATCGACCTCATCTCGGCGATAGTCCCCTTCCGGTATCTTCGCGGAGACGAGCTCAGGGCCCTGCTCGGGGACTCCCGACACCGACAGTATTCCGCCGGGGAGGTCCTGATCGAACAAGGGGACCCCTCATCGGATGAGGTCTTCGTCCTGGTGTCGGGGTCGGTCGAGTCCGTGGACAGCTCCCGCACGCCGCCCTTCCGAATGAACGTCATCGAGTCGGGGTCCTACTTCGGCGAGCGCTCCTGCCTCCTCGGGCATCCTCGCCTTTTCGAGATGCGCGCCCTCGAGGACTCGGCCTGCCTGGTAATCCCCGGCCAGCGATTCCTGCGGCTGATTGCCGAGTCGCGTTCCTTCGCGCAGGCATTCGGCGTAAAGCTCCGGGAGGGGCTGGGGCTCTTCGAGGCCTTTGACCGTTTCAACGCCGAGATACTGCGCTCCGTCGCCCTCGGCAACATCGACGTGCGGCGCCTCGTGGAACAGTACAAAGCCATAGAGCCCGCCCTGCACCCTCTGGTCAACGACGAGGCGAGCATTGACTGGGCCGCCCTCGCGTATGCGGTACGGAGACTCCCGAACAATCTTACGCGGACTTTCGTCTTCCTGCTCACGGACAACCTGCCCACGGTCTACGCCAGCCCGGACCGGCTCTTTCCCTTCGTTGCCACCGAAGCGCGCCATCGATTCATCTACGAGATGATGGGCGGCAAGGACATGGTGCTCATCAGGGACGGCCTCTCCGACCTCGTGGACTTTGTCACCTGCCTGTGCATTTTCGCGGTCGAAGCCCGGAAGATCCGCTACCGTCTGAACCATCCGGACCTGCTCGTCAAGCTCGTCGGCTCGACCCCGTCGCGCCGCGAAGCCGATCGCCTGACAAGCGGCTGCGGCCGCAGGGCCTCGGATGTCCTCGGCGCCGATTCGGGATCATGCCAGGATCCGGCCGAGGATGCCGCGCTTGCCAGCCTTCCTTTCGATCAAACCGAGCGCGAGGAGCTCAAGCGGATCTGGCCCGTCGGCACCTCGGCCCGGGTGCGGGACATCGTGTTTCACAGGCAGGCCTTCTCCGTCGACGTGCGCAAGCAGGTCAACAATTACAACAGCCGGCTGGCCGAGCTCTGGGCGAGCCAGGTGGGCGCGGCGGCCGAGCGGCTCACCGGTGCCAGGCCGAGCGACTTCCCCGAGGAGCTCGAGGTCCACATCATTTCGTCGAATACGCACTCGGTCTCGAATTGCCTCAATCCCTTTTTCGCGAGGCACAAGGAGGCGATGCTCGAATGGGCCCAGGCGGAAGGACTACGGGAGCCCGGCTGGCACGAGGCTTTTGACGAGGTCTACAATGTGTCCCGCCAGTGGCTGGGCGCCTTCCCGGAACGACGGACCGAGCTCGCCGCGACGGAGTCGGACTGCGGCATCATCCGGCTCCCCGAGACGATCACGACCGGGATTCAGGTCCAGCTCATAGACGCCGCAGGCGTCTGCGATCGTGCGGTGGATCCATGGGTGAAGAATCTCCGCTGTCCCGAGCGCGCTCTCATCGTCAACATCGACTACGCCTTCGGGGAACAGGCCGAGGAGATCATGCGCAGCCTCCTCCTCCTCTTCGGGCACAACGTGCGCAGCCTCAACGTGCTCGGGAAGGCGGGCTCGCTGGTGGGTTCCCGCGGCGACATTCTCCTGCCCACGGCTTTCGTGGAGCAGGCAAACGATGCCTTCCAGCCCCTCCCCGGCGAAGGTCCCGAAGTCGTATCGCGACTCGAGAGAGCGCTGCCCGGTCGGAGCGTCCATTGCGGACCCCTCCTCACCGTGGGGGGGACCCTGCTCCAGAACCGCGACATGCTCCAGTTCTACAACAAAATCTGGAGCTGCATAGGGCTGGAAATGGAAGGGATATGGTATCTTCGGGCCCTGCTCGAGGCCGAGGAACTCGGCGTGCTGCGCTCCGGCGCTCGCAGGAGATTCTTGTATTATGTCAGTGATCTTCCCCTGGCAAGCGGGCAGAGCCTGTCGGAGAGAATGAGTCCGGTCGAGGGCATTCCGCCGCTGTACGCAATCACGCGGGAAGTCCTGTCGGGTCTCTTCGGGGCCGGATAAAATGCGTCGGTGTCCGAGGTATCGATGAGCGAAGCGAATGCACGCAGAGAGGAACCCCGGGCCCCGCGGAAGGTCACCGGGGATATCTTCGATCGCATCGGCGGAAGCCTGAGGCGAAGAGCGGGCGAATTCCTGTACGGATTCGGCTTTTTTCTCAACGTGGTCAAGGAAGCGGCCCTCCTGTTCAGGAGGCGACAGGTCGGATTCAGGGTGCTCGTAAACCAGATCCTGTTCACCGGCGTCGAGGCCCTCCGCATCTCGGCGGTCACCGCGGTCGCGATCGGAGCGGCCATAAATCTGATCGGCACCTCCCTTCTGGCCGAGTTCGGCCAGAGCCGGGTGATGTACACGATGCTCATCATCGTCATCACGAGAGAGCTCGGCCCGCTGCTGACGGCCTTCATCGTCATAGCGCGTTCCGGGACGGCCATCGCGACGGAACTCGGCGGGATGGTCGTCGCGCACGAAATCGAGGCCTACGTATCCGTCGGGGTGAACCCCATCGCCTACCTCGCGGCGCCGCGGTTTCTCGGAGTCGTCGTGTCCATGCTCGTGCTCAACGTGTACTTCAACCTGTTCGGACTGCTCGGCTCCTTCGCTGTCGTGCAGCTCATCAAACCCATCGGCATCGAAGAGTACTTCAGGAATCTGGTGGCGGTCCTGCGCCCCGGCGACCTGGGCATGGGACTGCTCAAGGCTCTGGTCTTCGGCGTGATACTCTCGGTTGTCGCCCTGTATCGAGGGTTCTCCGTGGAGCGCTCGTCCACGGAAGTCCCCGTGGCCGGCATCCGCGCCGTGGGATCGAGCTTCATGCTCATCATCGGCGCCGACGTCGTGCTCACGGCGATGCAGTACCTGGGGTAGGGCCGTGAGCGCTGTCCCGATCATCGAGCTGCGCAACGCCGGCGCGCGCAGGGGCGACTACGAGATCCTCCGCGATGTCAGCTTTGCGCTCCCGGAAAACTCGGTTGCCTTTTTCATGGGCGTGGCCGGCTCGGGGAAGTCGGCGCTCCTCAAGACGGCCGCGGGTCTCAGGCCCGCCGATTCGGGCGAGGTCCTGTTCCGCGGAATCTCCCTCTCCAGGATGAGCCGGCGGGAGGAAGCGCAGTTCCGGCGTGTCAGCGCCTTCGTCTTCCAGGACGCGGCTCTCTGGGCGAACCAGAGTCTGTTCGACAACCTCGCGCTCCCTGCCCGCGTCCACGATCCGACGCAATCCAAGGCCGAGCTCGAGCGGGTCGTGCGGCGGGCGGTGGAGCTGGTCGGTTACGAGGAGGATCTCCGCTCCCGCCCTTCGGACCTCTCCTCGGGCGAGCGCCGGATCGTGGGCCTCGCCCGGGCCTTGGTCCTGGACCCGGAACTGCTGTTCATGGACGAACCCTTCGCCAACCTCGACGAGTCCGCCGTCGAGCGCGTGAGCGGGATCATCGGAGCCCTCAAGAAGCGCGGGCGGAGCATAGCGATCGTCACGGGCCAGTCGGACTTTGTGAGCACCCATGCCGATTATGTCGCCGTGCTCGGCGGTGGCGGCCTGCGCGCCTTCGGCACCTACGAGGAGGCAGTCGGCTGGACCGACCCGTCGATCCGGGCCGTCACGGGCAGGCTGCGGGCCCGGAGAGCCGGGAGCTCGGCGCCGGCCGTCTGGGGCCTGGCCGGGGCCTGGGCCGAGGCGCTTGCCGAGGACAAGGCCGTGCTCGATTCCGAGTCGGGCGCCGCGGACCGAAGCGCTCCGACCGGGACTGCCGAGACCCTGGGAGACCTGATAAACGCGCTTCCGATCGAGGAAGATGACGAGGAGCGCGGCGCCGCGCCTGAAAATGGGGGAAACGGAGCATGAAATTTCGAATCAAGTACGCAGACAAGATCGTCGGTCTATTCGTCGTGCTCGCGACCCTGGCGCTGGCGGCGGGGATAATCCTTCTCGGGGCGAATCAGCGCTGGTTTTCCCGCGACTACCGTTTCACGACCAGGCTCAATTCGGCCGCCGGCGCGTCTCCGGGCACGGCGATCTACATGAAAGGATTCCAGGTCGGGAAGATCCAGCGAGTCCGTCTCAACGACCAAAATGAAGTCGACGTGGATTTCGTGATCTTCGACAACTACTACCCCAAGGTGCGCGAGAACTCGATACTCGAGCTTGTCACGTCGCCCATCGGCCTCGGCACGCAGCTCCTCTTCCATCCGGGCAAGAGCAGTACGGTCCTCAAGGAAGGAAGTTTCATCCCGCTGGCCGATTCCCCCGAGGGCAAGGACCTTATCGATCAGGAGCTGGTCGACATTCCACCCAAGGACGACACGGTCACCCGCCTGCTCGCGGACGTGAGCCCCCTGCTGGAGAATCTCAACAAGACCGTCGTCACGGTCAACCGGACGATCACCGAGCTCAATCGGGCAATCGCCGGGCAGAGCACGACGCCGCTCGCCAACATCGTGAATCAGGCCTCGGACGCCATGGCCAAGGTGAACGACCTGACCGGCTCGATCGGCGCGATCGCCGACAACCTGAAGGCCACCACCGATGCCCTCCGGGATCCGACCGGGCTTGTGCCCAAGCTTCTGGACGCCAAGGGCTCCCTCAAGACGCTGCTGGATGACAAGGGGCAGCTCTATTCGAGCGTGACTTCGAGCCTGACCGCGCTGCAGGCGACGCTGAAGAACGTGCAGGACATAGCTGCATCGCTGAACGCACAGATGCCGAGCATCGCCGTGACGCTCGACGAGGGACGGGCCGCGATCAAGCAGGCCCAGGACGTCCTGGAGGGATTGAAGAACAATCCCCTGCTCCGGGGCGGCATTCCGCAGAAGACCGAGCAACAGGCCACCTATCAAAGCATGAGGGAGGGACAATTCTGATGGGATCCAGATCGAACTTCCCGACCCCCGGCCTGATCTCATGGCTCGCTGCGGCGTCAGCGGTGGCCCTTCTGGCCCTGTCCTGCTCATCCGCGCCCAAACCGCCCGATGCCGTCTTCGACGTCAAGAACAAGGCGGCGGACTACTCAAAACTCGCGGATGGCTTCATGGCGGACGCGCAGTACGAGTCCGCGGAAAAATACTATCGGGAGGCGCTCCAGGCGGACTCCTCGGTCGACAATCTGGCGGGCGTTTCAGTCGCCCATGCATCGCTCGGCCGCGTTTACCTCGCCGTGAACCGGCCGGACGACGCCCGCACGGAGTTCACCAGCGCGCTCGAGTACGCCACGATGGCGCACTCCGGACCGGATGCCTCGCTTGCGACTTCCGGTCTCGGGGAGGTGATGTATGCACACGGTGAGAAGGAGGAGGCCCTCGCCGCATTCGAGAGCGCAGCCGCGCTCGCCGGCAAGGATGCAAAGTCCCTCGCCGTCGCCCTGCATGATGCGGGCGTCGCCAAAGCGGCGCTGGGAAGAACTGAAGAAGCGATGAGCGATCTTCAGCGGGCTTCGTCGCTGAATCAGGAGCTCAAGCGCTGGACCGAACTGGCTTCCAACAGATACGTCATGGCCTCGATCCTTGGGACGAGCGGGCGGCTCCAGGAGGCTTTGGCCATGGCACTCAAGGCCCTCGAAGCGGACAAGAACGCCGAGAATGGACGCGGCGTCGCCCAGGACCTGGAAGCCCTGGCGCGACTGTCCTATAAGCTCGGCCAGAAGGAGACCGCCTGGAACTACTGGCGCAGAGCCTTCGATTCCTCTCTGTCGGTCGAGGAGCCCTCCGTCGTCAGGGATTCGCTCGTGGCGCTTGCGGCGCTCGCGGATGAGCTCGGCAAGCCCGACGAGAAGGCTCGCTACAGCGCCCTCCTTGCGAAGCTCGATGCGGCCCAGGCAGCGAGCCAAGCGGGGAAATGAGCGCAACGGAGAATGGAGCGCGGTTCCCGGCGGGCTCGCGATCCGTGCCTGCGCGGTGTCGGAAGGCTTCGTGTGCTTCAACACCCCACTATGGGAGCGGACCGATAGTCGTTCCCGCGTAAGGCTTGTCTTCCAGAATATTCCGCACGTTGTCGAGGTCGCGGCCTGCCGCGCAGATCACCCTGAGCCCCGACTCTGCGGCCTGTCGCGATGCCACGGGGTCGAAGGGCAGATTCTTTCCCGGGCTCCAGACCTCGCCCACGAGCTTCCGGAAGCCGTTCCAGCCGATCTTTTCGATGGGTGCCGCCTGGGGATCGAGCTTGGGATCCCCGCTGAACACGGTGGCGATGTTTGACAGATTCAGGACAGTCCCGGCTCCGAACTTCTGCGCGAGGAGCACGGCATCGAAGTCCGTCGAGAAGCCCGGCTTCCAGCCGGCCGCCACCAGGACTCTCCCCATGAAAAGCGAAACGGTGCTTGGATCGATGACCACATCCTGAGGGCAGAGCTCGCCGAACACGGCCTTGACGAGCTGGGCGTTGAGCCGCGTGGCCATCACGCCGATCCAGTCCTGGGCTTCGTCGGAGCAGGCCTCCGTGCCGACCATGCATTCCCGGTAGGCCTTCTGCCACTGGCGGGCGGCGCCGCCCCCGCCGACGACCAGTATCGCGCGACGCGTCTCGTCCACGGCAAGGTACTCGCGGACAAGCCGCACGAAGGCCATGATGAAGGCGCTGTCGGGGCCGTCGGGCGCCACGATGGAACCCCCGAGGGAGATCACTGTTGTCACATCGAGCCTCCGGTCATCAATAATACCGGGCGCGGCGCCGAGCGTAAAGCACGAGGCCCGCGCGGAAGAACTGCCTCCGCGGGGCCCCGGCTCATCTGGGAGTCAATGTCATGTGGTCCGTTCAGAAACCGTCGGACGAATTGAAGAAATCGTCTTCGCCTCCGAAAACGCCGCCCTCCGTGTCCCGCGCGGCGTACAGCGACTCGATGTAGCGATATCGGGAGACCTCCGCTGCCAGGCGGTCCTGGTCCGCCTTCACCGAAGCAAGGAAATCCCCTGCCGTCATCCCCGGCGCGATGAGGCTCTTCTCGGCCGCGGTGCCGGCGACCAGATCCGAGAGCTCATCGACCCGATAGTAGATGCGCTCGAACAAGAACAGCACCTTGCGGATGTTCAGCAGGTAACCCGCTATCTCCTTTTTCTCGCGGAGGACCGTGGGATCCATGGGGTTGATCTTGACCCCTGTCCGGTCTTCCTCGGCCCACTTCCTCGGGGTCGGGGAGTTCTGGAAAGGTGCGTAGGCCTTGGCGAATTTGTCGGCGAGATCGTTGTAGCGTTTGGCGTAGTCGCTGAGCGCGCGCACGGGATCGGCCTTGAAGGCCTCGATCTCGTCGGCTATCCACCGTTCGGTGAACTGCTGCACCGAGGACACCGCCACGGGCAGGAGCCTGAGCCGCTCACCGGGCTGTTTTTCGAGGGCATGCCCCGCCGGAACGGGCAGCTGCTGCGTCCCGTCGGAGACCGAGACCGACCCCTCCACGCAGGTCACCAGCGTGTTGTCGTTGACCGAGACGGCGACCCCGTATTCCGTGCCGCGCACGCCCATCACGGAACTGTCGGTGACGACATTGACCGTGGGCGCGCCGGCTATCTTGGAAACCTTCGAGCCCATGGAGCCCGCGAGCAGATCCACCGTGGTCCGCGGCTCGCCCTTGACCTGGTCCAACTTCAGGTAGAGGGTCGACTTGGGCCTCACGGTCACGGTTCCGCGCATGCCGGTGGACTTGTCCATGGCTATCACGACCTGACCGTCGCTGGCAGTCCGTATCAGGTCCCCGGAGAGGAGCGGGTCATCGATGTTCGGCGCCGACAGGGTTCTGCCCGCGCGGCTTATTGTGACGCCGCCTTCGATATAGTCGATGCGCCCGAGCTCCACCGCTTCGAGGGCCGAAATCCCGATGGCCACCATGATCAAGACGGCCACTGTCAGTAGGCGTTTCATACGTCCGCTCCTTGCCGAGTCATGGTCGGCCCTCGGGCATCCTGCGACAAAGGTCGAGGAAGGCTCAGGGCCGATCGGATGTCATGACGTCAAGTATAGCGCCATATCCGCGTCAATTCGAAGCTGCGGTCGCGTCAGGCGCTACATTCGGATGCCGAAGAACCAGTTGGCATAGGCGTCGAAGGGGACTCCGAACCAGGTGTCCGAAAAAGGTCGCCCGGCTTTCAGGGCAAGCGGCACTCCGGGGTGATCGAGAAGATCGATGTCGAGCTTGAGACCGCCGACGAGATGGACCCTGCCTGCCAGGGGGATGCCGACGCTGAGGCGGGCGCTGGGGTAGGGTGTGGTCCAGGGGTTCGTCGAATCGCTGCATCCCGAGGAGAGTCCCTGGTCCACGAGTTTCCCGACCGGCTCCTCCACCGAGACGTCAGCGTCGAGGTAGAGGCCCCGACCGCCCATACGCGAGCCGAACCCGAAACTGAAGAGGGCCTGATCCGCCGAGTAAAACCAGTCATTGCGCGGGGCACTCGCGCCGATGACCGTGTAGAGCCACGGCGTACCCGTCTGCCAGTAGGTGAACACGTAGTCCGTCGAAGGCTCGTAGACGAGTGTGAGTCCGGCCACGCCGTTCCTGGCGATATTGATCAGTCCGATCTGGACACCGTCGATGTGATCCGCAAAGTTGAAAACCCCGATCTGCGCGCCCTTGACAGTGCGGGCCACATTGAAGACTCCGGCGACCTGCACACCATTGATGCTTCCCGCGATATTGAACACTCCGGCGCCCTGGAACGAGGAGTCGGCATCCTTGACCATGTTGAACACGCCGGCACCCTGGAAGCCTTCCAGGCTCCGGGCCATGCTGAAGACTCCCGAGGCTTGCAGTCCGTGAACCTTCTCCGCCATGCCGAATACCCCGGCCGCCTGGAGCCCGTTCACGTCACGCGAGAGGTCGAATACTCCGGCCGCGGCCATGCCGTTCACGTCATAGGTCAATGCGCCTATGTATGCCGCGCAGAATGACGTGTCATAGCGTCCGAAGGGAAACTGGAGGCCCGGCACAAAGGCGAGCACGAACGGGGCGTATGGTCGCGCCCCCTCGGCCTGATCCTGTTGCCCGAACCAGAAAGCCGAACGTGCCGTATCGAGTGCTCGTTGTTCTGAAGGATTGTTGTCCTGGCTCTGGGCGACGACGGCGCCGCACATAATGACGGCCGCCGCGACTGCGACGATTCTGTAGTTCATGACGCTCCCCTGGGGCGAGTGCTGATTGCTGCCCCCTTACGGGGCGCAGACCACAGGAACATACCGCGGCAACCATGAAAAACCAACACAATTGTCCATGACGGGCTTTATCTGTACCTTTTCGGTCATGAATGGACAGGTCCGCTCCGGAGTCGGCGCATCCGGGGCGGTGGCGATATTCCGATAGCTTTGAGGGCGTCTGCCTCCGAAGCAGGAATCCGAAAGCGGGAGGTGCAGGCCAAATGCGGAAAAGTTCAAGACTGAGGGCATTGTTCATGATTCTTTCGGCGATGTCGGCGCTGGCCGCGGGGCTGCCGGCGCGGGCCCAGGATGCACCCACTGCGGCGCGGGGGGATATCCTCGACGAGTGGGCCACGGTGCAGGCTCCTCCTGCTCCAGATGTGGCTCCGGTGAGGCTCGACCCGCGAAGCACCGCCCTTCTGATCCTGGACATGCAGACCCTGCTTGCCAATCCGGGCAGGCCCCGCGCCGCCGCCGCGATCCCGGTATTCTCTGCATTGCTGGCGAGGGCACGGGCGGCGGGCGTGTTTGTCGCGTACAGCACGATCCCCACTGGCTCAAGCGCCGATATCGTCGCGCAGCTTGGTCCGGCTCCGGGCGATCCGGTTGTGAGTTCCGGCGTGGACAAATTCTTCAACACCGACCTGGACGCGATTCTGAAATCCCACGGCATCCAGACCGTCATCGTCACGGGCACCGTCGCCAATGGTGCCGTGCTGTTCACGGCGACCGGGGCCGCACTGCGCGGCTACAAGGTCGTCGTCCCCGTGGATTGCATGCCGGGCGGAGATCCCTACTCGGAGCAGTTCACCGCCTGGCAGCTGGTCAACGGGCCGGGCACGCGATACGCGGCGCGGCTTGTGAGATCGGCAGGTATACTTTTCTGAAGCGCCGAGGCTATTCTCGTTTCCATGGGATTGTTCGGGAAGTTTCGGGAGGCGCGCCGCCGACGCATCCTCGAGCGGCAGCCCATATCCGACGAACTCTGGGCATGGGCGCTCGATGAGCATCGCATTTTCCACTGGCTCGGCGATGATGACAGGGTCCGGCTGCGCGAACTGGCGACCGTCTTCCTCGGAGAGAAGATATTCGATCCGGTGGGGGGCGTGGTGCTGGAGGACGAGACGAAAGTCTCGATAGCGGCCCAAGCCTGCCTGCCGCTTCTTGGCCTGGGCATGGACTGGTACAACGACTGGTCCACCATCATCGTGACCCCGCGCGAGTACGACGTCCGCACGCGAAACGTCGATGAAGCCGGCGTCGTCCATGAATACGACGACGAGTTCGCCGGTGAAGCCTTCGACCTTGGCCCCGTGGCCCTTTCCAGGGCCGACGTCGAGGCCTCGGGCTGGGGTGACGGCTACAATGTCGTCATCCACGAGATGGCCCATAAACTCGACGGGCGGGACGGCGCATTCAACGGATGCCCCCCGCTTCGGCCGGGAATGGACGTGGAGGCATGGGGCGCGATATTCAGGTCCGCCTTCGAGGATTTTCGGGCGCGCGTCGAGGCCCCGGCTTCCCCGTCCAAGCGCCGCCATTCCCATGGAAGGAAGGGGACACGCATGGACGAATATGCTGCAGAATCCCCCGACGAGTTCTTCGCAGTGTGCTGCGAATATTTCTATGAGCGGCCGGCACTGCTCCGTTCCGAGTATCCCGAGGTTTACGGCCAGCTGGCACGATTCTTCGACAGAGATCCGCTTGCGGCCTGACCCCAGAACTCCGGAACGAGGGGACCTCAGTGGGTCGAGCCGTCGCGCAGCCAGGGCGGTGTGTGGACTATCTGCGGCAGATCGCCGAAGGGATGGTCGCTGACTAGGACCGAAGCGCCATACACTGCGGCAATGGTCGTGGCGGTGATCACCTCCCGCGGCGGCCCGAGGGCTGCAAGCCTTCCCTTCGCAAGCAGGGCGACACGGTCCGCGATCAGGGCCGCGAGATTGAGATCATGGACGCTCAGGGCGATGGCCTTCCCCGCTGCCGCCAGACTTCGGAGCAGGCCGAGAACGTCCATCTGCCGGCCGAGATCGAGGTCGGCGGCGGGCTCGTCGAGGAGGAGGAGGCGCGGCTCCTGGGCTATCGCCCGGGCTATAAGCACGCGGCGGAACTCGCCGCCCGACAACTCGGTGACGGGACGCGTGGCCAGGGCGCCGAGGTCGGCCGCCTCCAGGGCCAGCCGGACCGATTCACGCTCTTTCGGCCCGGGCAGGCCGAACCAGCCCGTGCGGGCAAAGGTGCCCGCCTCGACGTAGTCCAGCACCGAGGCAGCCCACGACGGGCGCTCGGATTGAAGGACCCGGGCGACGAGCTGCGCCCGCTCCCTTCCCGACAGGCTGCCCGCTTCGCGAAGGCCGCGGCTGCTCTCGAGGAGAGCCGAGCCCGCGAGCGGGGCGAGGTCTCCCGCAAGGGTTCGAAACAGCGTCGTCTTTCCGGAGCCGTTCGGACCGATGAGGGCGAGGATCTCTCCCTCGCGCAGCTCGAGATCGAGGTTCTCCAGCACGATCCTTCCCGGATATCCACAGGACAGGCCGCGGGCGACGGCAACCGCGGTCAACGCTCGACCCCCGATGGTCCGCGCCGCACAAGGAGGTACAGGAAAAGCGGGGCCCCGACGAGGGCAGTTACGATGCCGACCGGAAGTTCGAGCGGCACGGCGATCGACCTCGCGGCCGCGTCGGCGGCCATCAGCAGCGCCGCTCCGCTGGCTGCAGCCGCCGGAATGAGCCGCCGATGGCCGCTGCCCACGAGGAGGCGGGCGAAATGCGGACCCAGGAGTCCGACGAAGCCGATTATGCCTCCCACGGAGACCGCGGCCGCCGCCCCCAGGGCCGCAGCGGAAACGGCGAGGGCCCTCGTCCTGCGCACCTCGAGACCGAGCGAGGCGGCGGCCTCCTCCCCGGCTCCCAGGATGTCGAGTGGTCGGGCGAGAGCCATGCCCACGGCGATCGATATCGCGGCCCCAGGCAGCACGGCAACGAGGTCCGGCCAGCTCTTGCCCCCGAAGCCGCCCAGGAGCCAGAAAAAGACCCGCTGCAGATCTCCCTGATCGAAGGTCACGACAAGGGAGACGAGCGCGCCGAGGAAGGAGCCCACGGCAGCCCCCGCGAGCAGCAGGGAAGCGGTCGAGGCGCGGGAGAGTCCGATTCCCGCGACCGCCCATACGATGGCCGCCGCAGCGAGGGCGCCGACAAAAGCGCTTACCTGCACGGCTCCCGTCGCGACGAGGGGTGCGGTGATCCGCAGGGCCAGCGCCACGACCGCGCCGAGCGACGCGCCCGAGGAAACGCCGAGCGCGTAGGGATCGGCCAGGGGATTGCGGAACAGCCCCTGCAGCACCGCCCCGGCGCAGCCGAGCGCCGCGCCCGACACGCCGGCGACGAGGGTCCGTGCAAGTCGAAGCTCCCAGACGATCGTGACCGCCATCGGATCGGCCAAGACCCCGCGGAAGAAGCGCGAGCCGAGCGCCCGCAGCACCGTGCCCGGGGCGATGGGCGCGGCGCCAAGACAGAGGCTTCCGAACAGGGCCGCGACGAACAGGAGGACTGCGACGCCGGCACCGATGCCGGTGCGGAGGGCTCCGCCCGGCCGGGCCTGCGCGACGGGGCTCATGGAACGAGCTCGGGGTGGAGCACCCGCAGGACCATGAGGAGTCCCGAGGCGATGCGGGGGCCGGCTCTCGAGACGAGGTCGGCCGGGAGAAGCAGGATGCGATTGTTCCTGATGGCCGGCAGACTGTTCCACCCGGGGCGGGCTGCGATCCTGCTGACGTCCACCGACGCTCCCATGTCATCCGGGCCGAGTATGAAATCCGGGGCCCGCGTGAGCACTTCCTCGTTGCTGACCACGGGCCAGGGCCCGGGCAGATCCGAGAAAATGTCGCGCCCCCCGGCGACCTCGATGAGCTGGTGGGCGAAGCTGTTCCTCCCGCAGGTCATGAGCGGTTCGTCATAGACCTCCCAGAAGACCGCGGGCCGCCTTGACGAGGGGATGCGCGCCGTCAGCTGCCGAACCTTCTCCACGGCCGCCGTCAGGGTGGCCGCAGCCCTGATGCCCTGGTCCCCGGTTCCGGCGAGGGCTCCGATGGCCATCATGCCGTCGGCGATGGCCACGAAGTCCTTGGGCTCGTAGGCGAAGACCCTGATGCCCAGGCGGGTCAAGGTCGCCTCGACCTGCGATTGCAGCGAGCCTCCCGTTATGACGAGATCGGGCCTGAGCGACACGATCTTCTCCACGCTGACGGTATCCGGCGCGAAGCCTCCGATCTTGGGCAGCGAACGTGCGGCCGGGGGATAGTCGCAGTAGCTCGTGTCGCCCACGAGGGCCGGCCCCGCGCCCGCGGCGTAGATGGCTTCCGTCGCCTCGGGAGAGAGCGAGACGATCCTGTGCGCCGCCGAGGGAATCGTCACCTTCCTTCCGAGGGAATCGAGGGCGGTGACCGGCTGCGCTCCGAGCGTGGCCAGGGCGGAGAGGCCCAGCACAACCATGACGCAGATGATTCCGCGCAATTCCGCGGCATTCCTAGTTCGCATAACGCTCATCCATCCTCATGACTCGGATACGCCGGCCTCGTCGAAGGTGGCCATCTCGTCCAGGATGCGGCAGGCCGCGTCGCAGAGGGGCATCGCCAGCGCGGCCCCGGTGCCCTCGCCGAGTCTCAGCCCCAGGTCGAGGAGGGGCCGCAAGCCGAGCGCCTCGAGCATCAGCCGATGCCCGGACTCGGCGGAGCAGTGCGAGGCGATCGCGTACTTCAGCGATGCTGGACAGAGTCCGCGAGCCACCAGGGCGGCCGCTCCGGAGATGAAGCCGTCGATCAGAACCGGAATACGTCGCCCGGCCGCCGCGAGAATGGTGCCGGCGATCGCTCCGATCTCGAAACCGCCGACGGCGGCAAGGGCCCCGAGGGCGTCGTCCGGCTGCGGCCTGTTGAGCGCCAAGGCGCGCTCGATCACCGCGATTTTCCGTTCCAACCCCCGGGCATCGATGCCCGTGCCGCGACCTGCGGCAGCACGCGGTTCCACGCCGGCAAGCGCACAGAGAAGCGCCGCCGAGCTCGTCGTATTGCCGATGCCCATGTCGCCCGTGGCGGCGATGCCGAAATCCTGCCGGGCGAGTTCCGCCTCGAATACCTCTATGCCGACCTCGATGGATTTTCGCGCCTCCTCCCGCGTCATCGCGGGACCGCGCGCGATGTTTCCGGTGCCCCGCGCGATCTTCCTTATGTACAGTCCTTCGGCGGGCTCCAGATCGGCGTTGACCCCCACGTCGGTCACCGCGATCCTGGCCCCGGCCCGGCGCGCGAGCACATTGATTCCGGCGCCGCCCCGCACGAAATTGAGGACCATCTGGGGCGTCACTTCGGGCGGGAAGGCGCTGATGCCCTCGTCGCAGACTCCGTGATCTGCGGCCATGACGAATACTATGCCCTGGCCGAGCCGGGGCCGCGGATTGCCGGTGATTGCCGCGATCCGAACGGAGACATCCTCGAGGATGCCCAGACTGCCCGGTGGCTTCGTGAGACGGCCCTGGCGGCGACGCGCCGTCTCGGCCGCCCTGGCGTCGGGCTCGCTGATCGAGGCAATGGTGGATTCAAGGACGGTCATCGGGGTTCCTCTGCGGCTGAGATCACGGGGTGTCGCGCGAGCCGGGCGGGATGTCTTGGCTTTCCGGCGTGAACCTGCCGCACTCCGCATTGCAGCCACGGCGGCAACGACGCGAAGCTGGGGAGGAAGGGAAGGCGCGGCGGGATCATCGGGCCCGTGTCGGGGCGGGGAACCTGCCAGCACTGGAACAAGACTGCGTTCCGCGTACCGTCATTATTCAGCACCCAGTGAATAACTGTGCGATCCCGCGCCCAGGGCGCGGCGTACGGCAGGTCTCCTGGCTCGAAGACATGCTCATGAGTCCGGGCCTTCCCGCGTGCGCAGTGGCTCCGGACGAGCCTTTCGTCTTCTTACAGTGCCTGGGGGCGCGCCGGTTTCGGACCGGCTTCCCAATTAAGCCTTGCGGCGCCTGTACCGGCGCAGTCTACGCGAGGCCGGCAAATGCGGTCAAGAGGACAGGGCGGCCGCAGCGCTCCGCGGTCCTTGACCGCCCGGGTACGTTCGCGATATCACGCACAGATGCGGACCATGATCACCGGCGGCGTGAAATCCGGCAAGAGCCGCCATGCCCTGCTGCTCGCAGCCGAGTTTCCCGAGCCTCGCAGTTTCCTTGCGACGGCCCTCGCTTTCGACGAGGAGATGAGAGACAAGATCGAGCGGCACCGGAGGGAACGGGCGGGACGCTTCGAGACGATCGAGGAGCCGATCGACATCCACGAGAAGCTCCGTGAGAACATGGTCCTGGACTGCCTGCCGCTCTGGCTCAACAATCTGCTCCATTTCGGGCGGGAAGAGGATTTCGAACTGATTCTCTCCACGCTGATCGACCGTCTTCCGCGGAACATCGTGATCGTCAGCAACGAAGTCGGAATGGGATTCATCCCTGCGGATGCGCTTTCACGCAAGTATGGAGTTCTCCTGGGCCAGGCCAACGCCCGCGTCGCCGCAGCCTGCGACAGGCTCGTGCTCATGGTCGCGGGCCAGCCGCTCCGGGTGAAATGACAGCATGCGCTACCACGTTCCGTCCTATCTGATACCCGGGACCTGGCTCGAAAACCTGAGACGGCTTGAAACGGCGGAATGGATATCGGGTGTCGAATTGCTCGTCTTCTCCTATGACGATGATGCGAAGTCGATCCTCAACCGCGAGCGCCATGGGCTCGCGGCCTGCACGCCCCGTTTCCGACTCACCCTTCACCTTCCCGATCCGCTCGAATCGCGGCACGAGGAGCTGCTCGAACTGAGCCTGCCCTTCACCTCGTCCTACGTGCTTCATCCTCCCGGCAGCATTCTCGAGATGGAGAGGTGGCTCCGGCTCGTGGAGGACTGGAGGGCGGCCTACGGCCCGAAGTTCCATCTGGAAAACACGGCCGGCGCGACCTTCGTCGCTGTCGAGGCGGCCCTGCCCGATATCGAGCTCTGCGCCGACTGCGGCCGCCTCCTTCTGGACGGCCACGATCCCCTGGGCTGGCTGGACGGACGCGCTTCGCGCCTGCGTCAGCTGCATCTCCATTCCGCGGCCGCCGGGCGCGACCATCTCCCGCTCCGGGCGGAGGAGCCCTGGTTGCGCAGACTTTTCCCCTATCTCGTGGCCTTCGCAGGTATCGTGGAATTGGAGCTGTTCTCGCTCGAGGCCGTGGAAAGGTCGCGCGATGCCCTCGGTGCGTTGAGCGCCATGGCGGCAGGAGAACTGCGGTGACCGGCCCGCTGAGGCGCTGTCTGAGTGTCTTCTCTCTCGTTTCGCGGATTCCGCTGCGCCTCCAGCTTGAACCCGACCTGTCCCGCTCGGAATTCTGGCTGCCGCTGATGGGGATTCCCGCTTCGCTTGCCGCCATCCCGGGGCTGCTGCTGTTCACGGTCCTCTTCGGCGACCCACTCCTCGCCGCGCTGGGAGGTCTGTTCTTCGAGTACTACCTTTTCAACGTGTTCCATCTGGACGGACTGCTCGATACCGCGGACGCCTTTACGGGTCAGGCCACGGCCGATCGGCGGCTGGCCATACTGAAGGACTCCCGGATCGGTTCCTATGCCTTCTTTTTCGGGTTTTTTGCCCTGGCCGGGTCCGCTGCCGGGCTCGCCTCCCTGCTGCGGATTTCCACGCTGTCGGCGCTTGCGGCGCTTCTGGCCGCTCCGGTGGCCGGCAGGAGCGGCTGTGCCCTCGTTCCGCTCCTCCTGAAGCCGGCCAAGAGCGAGGGCCTCGGAGTTTTGATGCATGGGTACAAGCTCCGGAGGCTTGCAGCGGGATGGCTTGCGGGCAGCGCCCCGCTCGGCATCGCCGCGCTGCTGTGCGGCAGGGCGGGGTTGTGGCTCTGCGCGGCCGGGGCCTCGCTGATCGGAGCGGGGGCTTCGGGTCTTCTGCTGTCGCGACTCTATCGGAAGGGTGTCGGCGGATTCACCGGCGACGCGCTCGGGGCGGCGGTCATCACGGGGGAACTGATCTGCATCCTCGCCCTCCTTGCCTTCGTCCGAGTCATTCCGATCTAGGGCAGGGCAAGGCGCCGGCCCGGCTCAGCTCACCTTCTTGGCGTACAGCGGTGAGGTCAGGAGCTCCCGGCCATCGACCGTCAGCGTGATGCCCATGGTGCCTTCCCGCTCGATCGGGGTGTTGAGCAGGGTGAACACGCTGTGAACCACCCGCGAGGAACCCGAGAAATCCTGGACGACGGTCTCGCCATCTATGGCCTTGACCGGCTCGCCGCCGGTCGGGGCAGTGAAGGAGATGTGGATGCTGTGGCGCCCCGCTTCGTGGATGAAAAAACGGAGCCTGACGGCGAGGCACATGGAGGGATGCATCGCCGGGAAACGACGCGCATAGATCGTGTCGAAAGCCCCGACCACCGTGAGTTTTCCGTCGCTTTCCTGGGCGAAGTCGCACAACGTGAAAATGTCGGCATTCACGGGGTCGCGCCCTTGCCCGCCGCCGGACCGAGCTCCCGTCGACTCTCCTCGTCGAGCGCCTCAAGCAGGTTCTGGCCGATGGACAGGAGCGTGGACTTGCGACGGTACAGATCGCGGTCCGATTCGTCGAACAGCTCGTCGAAATTCACCTCGCTCGAGGTGTGCGCGCCCAGGGTGACCGAATAGGGGGGGACGTGCGCCTTTCCCGCTTTCTCGAGCAGCTTCTGGGCGCGTTCCCTCGCGATTTCGGCCTCTTCGGGATTCGTTGCAGGAAGCAGCACGAGGAATTCATCCCCGCCATAGCGGGCGACACAGTCTGCATGACGGACCGCCTGCATCAGAACCTGTGCAACCGACTTGAGAACCTCGTCTCCGGCGGCGTGGCCGTGCTTGTCGTTGATGGCCTTGAAGCGGTCGACATCGGCCATGATCACGGACAGATCGCCGCCATAGCGCGCGATTCTCGTCGTCTCCCGCTCGATGGCCTTGGAAAGGCCGCGGCGGTTGAGCGCGCCCGTCAGCGGGTCCAGTTCCGAGAGGCGGCGCGCCTCCGCGAGGTAGTATGCTTTTTCGATGGCGATGGCAGTGAAGTCCGCGATCGTGGAGAGCACGCGCATGTCGTAGGCAGTGAACGGCCTGCCGTCGAAGCGATTGATGAGTTCGATGACACCGAAGACTTTGTCGCCCGAACGGAGCGGAACGGCGATGATCGACCTGGTGTCGAACCCGGTCAGCTTGTCGAGCCAATCGGACCAGCGCGAGTCCGAGGCGGCGTCTTCGACGACCGCGGGCGTCCCGTTCGACGCGACCCAGCCCGCGATACCCGAGCCGAGGGGGATTCTCATGCCGTGAAGGGCGTCCGCGGACTTTCCGACGACCAGCTTGAACACCAGCTCGGATCGGGCCGCATCCACCAGCAGCAAGGACCAGTTCAGGGGACCGAAGAAGGTTCCGATGTGCTCCATGACCCGGTTGAGGACGCCGCGGATCGTTTTTTCCGCAACGATGCTCGTGCCGATCGACGAGAATACGGAAAGTCTGATGAGATCCTCAAGATCCGGTTCCCGGGAGTTCTCGGACATTGATTCCTCCGCCTACTACTATGCCGCGCCCCCCGGGCGCTTACAAGAGCGCACCGCGGCCGGCATGCGCAAGACCTTGGCCCCCGCCTTGCCCCTGCGCAGCTGCGTCGGTATCTTAACGACGGCTCCACCCGCGGGGATTCGGGCCCGGAACCGGCGGGGCCTCCAGGCTTGTGTCGAAAAGGGGGTGAGGATTGAAGGGCGAGCGCAACAGGATAGGCGCGATTTCCCTCGGCATCGCGGCCGTCGGCTTCCTCGCGGTCAGCTTCCAGCCCTGGCTCGCCCTCGACCGAGTGCTTCTCTTGCCTGCGCTCAGCCTTAAGCGCCTGCTCTCCGCCTTCTTCGACGCCGCGCTCGTCGGCTCCCTCGCGGACTGGTTCGCGGTCAGTGCGCTGTTCCGGGACCCCCTCGGCCTCAGGCTCCCCCACACCAACATCCTGGCCAAGAACAAGGATGCGATCGCGGAGGCGGTGCCCCGATTCATCACCACCTTCATCAGCGACGACAAGATAGGTGAAGAACTCCATAAGCTGGATTTCGCCGCAAAGGTACGGGAGGCGCTCCGGGCAGGGGGTTTCCGGACGGAACTGCACGAATTCCTCAGGGTCCGCGCCTCGACCTATCTCCTGGGCTTCGGCGACCCGGAGGCCGACCGACGCGAGGGACTGAACAGTCTCGTGGGCCAGCTGTCGGAGTTCGCCTCCGAGCGGCTCGACGCCGCGTCGGCCTTCGCGGGTCTGCTTCGCTGGGCGCGTCGGGAGGAGTTCGATGAGCGCATCCTCGAGTCCATTGCGGATTTCGCCAGGACCGAAATCGGGAGAAACCGGTACAAGCTCGCCGCGACCATAACCCCGATAATCAAACGAAACGCGGGTTGGCAGGGACTCTTCATCGGGCGCGGAACGATCGAAGGACTTCTGAGAGGGGTCGAAGACGAGCTCGGGCAACTGCGCGCGGATCGGAGCCATGAGCTGAGACGCTTCGTCATCTCGACGGTCGAACGCTACGCCGCCCAGCTTGCTGACGAAGTCGCCGATCCCTCGGACGAGCGGGGACGCTTTGCCGGGATGGTGCGGGAGGCTCTTCGCAAGGAAGGCTTTGTCCGCGGGCTCTCCGAATGGATCGCCAGCCTTCTCCGGACGCTGGGCCAGGACCTCACGAGCTCTGAAAGCGGCTTTCTGGGCGCCCTGGACAGGATCGAGGATTCCCTGGCGGAACGCCTGGGCTCCGACGATGAGTTCCGCTCCCGCTTCAACGCGAGCCTGGCAGACCTGACCCAGGGAATACTCACCCGATCGAAGCTTGTGGATTCGCTCACGGACTACCTCATCGGGCTGCTGAAAGCGACCGACTCCGCGGTCTTCGTCGATCGCGTCGAGGAGGCCGTTTGGAATGACCTTCAGTATATCCGAGTGAACGGGGCCGTCGTCGGCGGTCTTGTCGGTCTCGTGCTCGCGTTTCTCGGCGCCCTGCTTCCGCAGTAGCCCGTTTCGCTCGGGTAAACTGCCGACCCGAGGCAAAGCCGCGCGCAGCCTGCCCGGCCCAGCCCTCCGCGCCTCGCTCCGTCCCGTCCCGCCCCGCATGCCTGATTCAAGCTGCGGTTTGCTCTTCCGGAATACAGCGATTAGAATGGGGGAATGGAAGACGGCCCACAGAGCATAGGCAGGTCGCTGCCCCGCAAGGACGGCCCGGACAAGGTCGCCGGGAGAACGCGCTACACCGATGACGAGCGGCGGCCGGGGCTTCTTCATGCCGTCATTCTCCACAGTCCGCACGCGCATGCGCGCATACTTTCCATAGACGGCAGCGCCGCGCTGGGCGTTCCGGGGGTGCGCGCCGTTTTCACGGGGGCGGACTGGTCCGCGCTTATCGGACTCTACATGGGTGACAAGCCCCCGCTGGCCCGGGAACGCGTGCGCTACAACGGCGAGCCCGTGGCGGCCGTCGTGGCCGACGACGAGGCGGCGGCCCTCCTGGGGCTCGCCAGGATCTCCGTACGCTACGAACCCCTTCCCGTCATCTCCACGCCGCGCGCCGCCCTGGCACCTGATGCGCCCATTCTCCATCCGGAGCTCGGCAGCTACCGGCGGATCCCCGCAATTCTCCCGGAGCCCGGCAGCAACGTCGCCAACAGGACGAAGATACGGAAAGGCGATGCCGCTGCCGCCCTCGCGCAGTGCGGCGTCGTGGTCACCGGCGAGTATTCCTTCGAACCGGGCGATCATTGCGCCCTCGAGCCTCGGTCCGTTCAGGCGGAAATAAGCGCGGACGGCCGCGTTCATATTCGCTCCTCGACCCAATCGCCCTTCGGCGTCCGCACCCTCCTCGGGCTCTGCCTTGGCATCCCCGTCGGCATGATCACCGTGACTGCCCCTCCTTCCGGCGGAGGCTTCGGCGGCAAGGCCGGCATCCAGCTTGAACCCCTGGCCTATCTCATTTCGAAGGCCATGGGCGGCCGTCCGGTCCGGATCAGCAACAGCCGCGAGGGCGACATGCTCGGCTCGCCCGGGCGGCCGGGAATCCAGGCCCGCATAACGCTCGGAGCGACCCGCGACGGGGACCTTGTGGCCGCCGACATGGAGTATCTCTTCGATTCGGGAGGCTATGCCGACTACGCCGTAAACGTATCGAGAGCCGCCGGCTATGCCTGCACGGGCCCCTACCGCATACCCAACGTCAAGTCCGATTCCGTCTGCGTCTATACGAATCATCCCTTCGCCACCGCGTTCAGGGGCTTCGGCCACATCGAAATGGCATTCTGCATAGAGCGGGCGATGGATCTCCTTGCCGACTCGCTGGGCATGGATCCGGTCGAGCTCAGGCTGCGGAACGCGGTCCGGCCGGGGGACAGCACACCCTCCGGTTCCATCCTCGACCCGAACACCGGAAACCTGCCCGAGTGCATACGCACCGTTGCCCGGAGAATCGGCTGGAAGGGCTCCGGACCGACAGTGACGGAGAACGGCCATCGGAGGGCGTCGGGCGTCGCCTGCTTCTGGAAGGCTCCCGCGATCCCTACCTTCACGGACGCGGGAGCCATCCTGAGTTTCAACGACGACGGCAGCGTGAACCTGCTGACCGGCGTCGTCGAGATCGGACAGGGGGCGTTGACCGGAATCGCACAACTTGTCGCCGATTCCTTGGGCATGGACCCTGGGCTGGTCCACGTCCTTCATGAGGTGAGCACTGACAGGGCCCCCCACGATTGGACCACGGCCGCCTCGAGATCGCTCTTCATGGCCGGCAGGGCCGCCCTGCTCGCCGCGGAAGACGCGAAGTCGCAGATCCGACGGGTCGCCTGCCAGCCGCTCCGCTGCCCCGAGGAGGATCTGGAGATAGCCGGCGGCCGGGTCTTCCTGCGCGACGATCCTGCGCACGGCCTGCCGCTCCGCGAGGTCGTGCTCGGTTACGTCTATCCGGGGGGCAACGCGATCGGGGGGCCCGTGATCGGTCACGGCTCCTACATCGCGCGCGGCCTCAGCGATCTGGATCCCGACACCGGCGCTGGACGGCCCGGTCTCGAATGGACCCTCGGTGCGGAGGCGGTCGAGGTCGACGTGGATCCCGCCACGGGGCTGTACCGCGTGCTTCGCAGCGCCTGCTGCATGGACGTGGGGCATGTGGTGAATCCGGCCATCGCGCGCGGCCAGGTCGTCGGGGCCATGGCGATGGGTCTGGGCTTCGCGGCCAGGGAGGGCTTCTCCTTCGACTCGCGGGGAGGGGTCCTGAACGGCAGCCTGCGCGACTACAAGCTCATGCGCTTCGGCGAGGAACCCGAGTACATCGTGGACTTTCTCGAGACTCCGCAGGGCGACGGTCCATCGGGGGCGCGCGGTCTGGGCGAGCAGGGCATTCTGGGCATGCCCGGGGCTCTGTCTTCCGCGCTCTCCTTGGCGATCGGGCGAAGGCTCGATCGTCTGCCACTGACGCCCGAGTCGCTGTGGCGAGCCCTGCAGGGAGGCGAGCGATGATCCCCTTCGACCTGGTCTATCTGAGGCCGGACAGTGTGGAAGAGGCAATCCGGGCCTGGTCGGGGCGCTCGGACGGAGTCATCTACTACTCCGGGGGGACGGAGATCGTGACGGGCTGCCGGACCGGCAGCTATCGGCCCGCCGTGCTGATCGACCTGAAGAGCATACCCGAACTCTGCCGGGTGGAATCGCGCGACAATGCGGTTTTCTTCGGAGCCTGTCTCAGTCTGACGCGGGCTGCGGAGTCGAACCTCTTCCCGATGCTGACGAGGGCCATCCGCGGCATTGCGGACCGGAGCGTCAGGAATCGCATAACGCTCGGAGGAAACCTCGCCGGAAAGTTGCCCTATCGGGAGGCCCTGCTGCCCTTCCTCGTCGCGGACGCGACGGCGCACCTGGTCTTTCCCTCGCCCGGCGGCGGGGCCGAGCGCCGGGAACTGCCGGTCCGCCAGCTCCATGCAAAGCGGCTCCAGCTCCGGCCCGGGGAGATCCTCGCGGGCCTCTCCGTCCCCAGGGAGGCGGCGCAGGCGCCGTATTTTCACGCGAGATTCACCGCCGGCGCATCGGTCGACTATCCGGTGCTGACGCTCTGCGCCCGGCGTGCCGGAACTTTGCTGAGTCTGGCAGTCTCGGGGGCGCAGGACTATCCGGTCTGGATCGAATCCGCCCCGAAGGATGTGCAAACGGAGGCCTTTCCTCCCCGGCGACGTGACCATCGCGCCTCTGCCGAGTATCGCGGCGCCCTCCTCGCCTCGACCCTTGCCCAAGCCAAGGAGGCCCTCGCATGACCGAGCGGTCGGGTTTGTTCGAGCTTCACCTCCGCGTGAACGGCGAGGATCGCGTCGTTGCTTCGCATCCTCAGGATACCCTGCTCAGGACGCTGAGAGAGCGTCTTGGGCTGACGGGTGCAAAGCTGGGTTGCGAAAACGGCGACTGCGGGGCCTGCACGGTCCTCGTGGACGGCGTTCCGATCAAGTCCTGCATGGCGCTCGCCGTGGAGATGGAGGGTCACGAGATCCTGACGATCGAGGGGCTTCGGGACGACGCGTTGCGCGATGCCTTCCTTACGGAAAATGGCTATCAGTGCGGATTCTGTACGCCGGGCATGATGCTCAACGCCCATGCTCTCCTGCAGGCCCATCCGAAGCCCGATGAAGCGACTGCGCGGGAATGGATGGAATCCAATCTCTGTCGCTGCACCGGCTATGAGGGCATCGCCGCGGCGCTGCGCCGGGCTTCGGACCGTTGACCGGGC
>DATJQN010000265.1:0-4729 GCA_035505775.1 Rectinemataceae bacterium
CGACCTCCAGGGTTGAGCCTACAAGCCCGCCGAATACGAGGACCACGGCGAAGCTGAAAAAGCAGAAGAGAAAGGTGAGCGCCGCCGCCTGGGCAAGGGAGGGCGCAAGGGCGGGCAGGCTCCCCGTCGCGAAGGCGCGAACGGGACCCGCGCCCAGAAGGCGGGCGGCCTCATCGCGGTCCCGTGGCAGCCGTGCCCAGATCTCTCCGAGGGTCTGGAGGACGATCGGAAAGTTGTAGAAGCCATGGACGAGGACAATACCCCAAAAAGAGTACAGAAAAGTGAGCGGGGGTTCCTGCAGGGAGAACACCGATATGAGGAGACGGTTGACGTAGCCGGCCCGCCCGTAATAGAGGACAAAGGCGAGCACGACGAGGAGGGGCGGCACGCTGAAGGGCACCGCCGCAAGGCTTTTCAGCAGACGCCGCCCGGGGAAGCGAAACCGCGCCACGAGCCAGGCCCCCGGCAGGCCGATCAGCAGGGCGGCGACTGTGCTTGCCGTCGCCTGACTGAGTGTAAACAGCAGAGCGCGGATGCTTCGGTTCTCGGTCAGGGTTGCGAAGCCTTCCGCGAATCGCGTGGAGGCGGCAGGTCCCTGACCGCCCCCGGTCGCGCCCGAGACGATCGCGACAAGGGGGGTCAGGCTCAGGCCGAGGACAATGAGCAACGCAACCGGGGCCGCCCAGCGTCCCCGGCCAGCTCCGTCCCCCACGGTCATTTGCCGCCGCTGAGGATTTCAGCCGCCTCCACTGCGTCGGCGACCGGTCGTGCCGGGTCAACGCTCAGGATTCGGGAAGGCCTGAGCGCCAGGTCATAGCTGGTCGGCAGCCGGACGGCCGGATTGACGGGATACATCCACTGGGTCAGGGGAAGCTCGTTCTGGCACTGCAGCGAAATCAGGAAATCCATGAACGTGCGCGCGTTCGAGGGGTGGGCTGCGCCGGCGAGGATGCCGGCCACCTCGATCTCCGCTATGTGCCCGTCGCTGAACTCGAGCGCCTTGTACCGCTCGGTCTTGTCCACCTCCTTGTGGTAGGCGGGACTCGTCGTGTAGGAGAGAACGAGGGGGGCTTCCCCGTTCGTGAACAGCCCGTAGCCTTCGTCCCAGCCCGGTGTCATGGCCAGGACGCTCGGCCGCAGTCGCTTCCAGTAGTCCTTCCAGGCCGGGCCGAAGGCCGCCTCGGTCCAGGCCAGGAAGCCGAGCCCCGGGGTGGAAGTCCGGGGATCCATGAGGATCAGCTTCTTGGCGTATTGCGGCTTCGTAAGATCATCCAGGCTTCGGGGGGGCTGCTCCAGCTTCTGGCTGTCCCAGATGATCGCGAAGTGCCCGTAGTCGAACGGAATGAGGCGGTTGCTCGGGTCGATTTTCAGGGATGCGGGCAGGGCATCTAGACCCGCGGGCGCATAGGACGCAAAGAGTCCCGAGGCCAGCGCTTTCGGCGCGAGAAAATTGTCGAGTCCGAGAGCGATATCCGCCTGCGGATGTCCCCGCTCGAGGAGGAGGGAGGCCAGAAGCTGGCCCCCATCGCCCTTTGAAACGAAGCGCAGCTTGATTCCCGTGGCTTTCTCAAAGAGAGGGGCGATCTTCGGGGCGGGGCCCCAATCGGCCACAAATGAGTCGTAGGTGTAGACGACCAGAATGTTGTCTTCGGCTGCCACCTGTAGCGCAGTCAAGGCGAGCGCAACGGCAAGCAGAATCAGGCGACCGCATGTGCGACCGCCGCGATCTCTTCGCATGTTTCCCTCCGCCGGCATTACCCGGATCAGGTTCATCGGGTGTGATCTCAGACGCGGCCCTCGGATCCCGCAGGATCCTTTCCCGACGGGCGGGCCGCGCCACCCCGGTTGTGGCTAAGATACGTTCTTGCCGGATCGAGCGTCAAGCCGAGGCTTTGTCCTGGCTTTCGATTTCGGGGCGCCGTCCTTGAACGCTCCGGTGGGGAAGAGGGCGCCCAGCAGTTCGCCTACCGTTGATGCGAACAGGAATTCCATGGCATCGCGGACCTCGGCAGGGATGTCTTCGAGATCCTTTCTGTTGCCTTCCGGGAGAATGACCGAGGAAAGTTTGTTGCGGTGTGCCGCAAGGACCTTTTCCTTGACGCCGCCGACAGCGAGCACCCGTCCGGTCAGCGTGATCTCCCCGGTCATGGCCCGATCCGGAGATATGCTCTTGCCGGTGAAGGCTGAGACCAGACTGGCCAACAGGGTCACGCCCGCCGAGGGGCCATCCTTGGGTATTGCGCCTTCAGGCACGTGGATGTGCACGGCCCGCCTGAGAAAGTCGGAAGGGGACAGACGGAAGTCCGCCGCACGCGAGCGGATATAGCTGAGGGCAGCCCGGGCGCTCTCCTTCATGACGTCCCCCAGGTTCCCGGTCAGGATCAGACCCTCCTCGCCGTCGAAGACAAGGGCTTCCACGGGAAGGACAGTGCCGCCAGCCTCGGTCCAGGCGAGGCCGTAGGCGACGCCCGTGCGCGGTTCCTTGGAGACGGAGTCCTCGTCCCTCCGGTGTCGCCCGAGCAGAGACACCACCTTCTTTTCGCTGATCGTCAGCTTCCAGCCGGCAAGACCGCCCGGCTCGGCGGGCAGACCCTTTTTGAGCGCCTCCTGCGCGAGCTTTCTCACGACCCGTGCGATCTCGCGCTCGAGATTGCGGACTCCTGACTCCATGGTGTAGTGCCGTATGATCTCGAGGACGGCCTCGTCCTTGAAGTGCAGCGAAGCCGAGCCCAGGCCGTTCTCCTCGAGTTGGCGCGGGACGATGAAGTGCTTGGCAATCTCGAGCTTCTCGTACTCGCTGTATCCGGGCACCTCGATGATCTCCATGCGATCCAAGAGGGGGTAGGGTATGCCGTGGAGCGAGTTCGCTGTCGTAATGAACATGACTCCCGACAGGTCGTAGGGCAGCTCGAGATAGTGGTCGGTGAAGCTCGAATTCTGTTCGGGATCGAGGACCTCGAGGAGGGCGCTTGCGGGGTCCCCGCGGAAGTCGGCGGACATCTTGTCCACTTCGTCCAGCAGAAAGACGGGGTTGGTCGTGCCCGCCTTTTTCATCGACTGGATGACCTTCCCGGGGAGCGCCCCCACGTAGGTCTTGCGATGACCCCTGATTTCGGCCTCGTCCCGCAGTCCGCCCAGACTGAGGCGGACAAAGGAACGGCTGAGGGCCCTGGCCACGGAGCGGCCGAGGCTTGTCTTGCCCGTGCCGGGCGGCCCGACAAGGCAGAGGATGGGTCCGCGGGCGCGCTCCGAAAGTTGACGGACGGCTATGAATTCGAGCACACGTTCCTTCGGCTTTTCCATGCCGTAGTGATCTTCGTCGAGGACCCTGCGTGCGTGCTCGAGATCGCGGTTGTCCTCGCTCTTGCCCGACCAGGGCAGATCGGCCAGCCACTCGCAATAGACGCGCAGCACCCCCGCCTCGGGGGAGAAGGGCTGGAGTTTGCCCAGCCGCGACAGTTCGCGTCTGGCCTTTTCCACCACCTCCGCGGGGGGAGATTTGGCCAGGAGGGAGCGTTCGAGTTCCTTGACCTCGCTCTCCTCGCTGTCCTTGCCAAGTTCCTTGTTGATTTCCTTCAACTGCTCGTTGAGATAGTACTCGCGCTGATTCTTGTCGATCCGGCTCTTGACCTTGGCGCCGATCTTCCGCTGCAGGTTGAAAAGCTCGGTTTCGCTCTCGAGAGCGAGTTCCACCGCCTCGAGCCGCTCGCGCGCATCCTCGATGGCGAGGAGTTCCTGTCTGAGCTCCGGCTTAAGCGGAAGCGGGTTCAGTACAAGATCTGCGAGCTCATGGGCCCGCCCGGCCTTCTCCGCCTGGATGACCGCATCGGGCGGGATCTTCTTCATGAGCTCGGCATACTGGGCGAAGCTTCGCTTGACCAGGCGCATCGCGACGTCGGCCTCGCTGCCGGGCGTCGGCGGCACTGTCTCCTCGGGAAGGCGCTCGACCACGACGGCCATGTGGTCTTTCTTGAAGAGCGTCCGGCGAATGCGGACCCGGTACTCGCCCTCGACGAGGAGACGCATCGATCCGTCGGAGACCCTGACGTGCTGGACGAGCTTGCACACCGTGCCCACGGGGTGGACTTCGATCTCGTTCTTCTTTTCGTCGCCCACTGACTTGAGCATCGCCGCGACTATCCGCTTGTCGCCGCCGAGAGCGAGCTCCACGGCCGCGGTGGTGAAGCTGGTGGCGGAGTAGAGGGGGGCTATTGACCGGGGGAAGACGACGGTATCGCGCACATAGACCAGGGGCAGTTCGAGGGTGGCCCCTCCGCGGAGCGTCTCGATGAGGCTCACGCGCTCTTCTGCAGCAACTCTACGGCGGGGACGGACCGGCCCTCGACCGTGTCGCGTGTCACGACGACCCGCTTGGCGCCTTCGATGGAGGGTATGTCGTACATGACATCCATCATCAGGGCCTCAACGATCGACCGCAGCCCACGGGCGCCCGTGTTGCGCGCTATGGCCTTGTCGGCAATCGCATCCACGGCTCCCTCGTCGAAGACGAGATCGACCCCGTCTATGCGCATGGATTCCTGATACTGCCGCAGGACGGAGTTGCGCGGTTCGGTGATGATTCTGCGAAGGTCCTCGCGGCTGAGGTCCGCCAGGGACACCTGTATCGGCAACCGGCCGATGAACTCCGGTATCATGCCGAACTTGATGAGATCGTCCGGATGGAGCTGGCTGAAGAGGGCCCGGAGATCCTTCTCGCTTCGCGACTTCA
>DATJQN010000266.1:0-23586 GCA_035505775.1 Rectinemataceae bacterium
TTTTCCATCCTTGGGGGCATCGAAGTGTTCGGCTTCAACGGCGTGGTCCTGGGCCCGCTGATCTTCATCCTCTTCTTCACGAGCGTGGAGCTCTACCATCAGGTGTACAGCGTGGGACGGGAACGGGGCGCTACAAATTCAGCTGGGCGAGATATGCGTCGTCAATCGGAAGGCCGCCGGCGGTCCGCCCGAGTCTCCGGTCGGGCCGGATTGCGCCGTGGAAGTCGGAGCCGGCGCTGATCATGAATCCGCGCTCCCGGCCCATCCGTTCGAGACGCCGGCACTGGCTCAGCTTGGCGGTAGGGTGATAGGCCTCGATCCCGTCGATGCCCAGCTCCTTCCACTCGTCCATGATCGAAGCCAGGTGCCCCCAGGAGACGAAGAGGGAGAGCGGATGGGCCACGATGACCCGCCCCCCCGCGGCGCGGATCATCCGCAGGGCTTCTGCGAGCTCGAGGCAGTCCTTGGACTCGTAGAAGGGACGCCCCTTGCCGAGAAAGCGGTCGAAGGCCTCCTGTCGCGTGCGGACCGCCTTGTTCTTGACGAGGAGCCCGGCGATGTGGGGCCTGCCTATCCGGCCCGCGCCCGCGGTCTCGCGCAGCTCATCCATGCTGAGCTCCATGCCCGCCTCGCCGAGCCGCTCGAGAATCCGCGCGTTTCGCTCATCGCGCGACCGCCCGAGCCGGTCGAGCGCCTCGCCGAGCTCCCCGTCCAGTCGCTCCAGGCCGAGCCCCAGAAGGTGGAACTCCCCGGGCTCGAAGGCTATCTCCACCTCGACCCCACGGATGATGCGCAGGCCCCGGGCTCCGGCCGTGCTCTCCGCCTCGGGGATGCCCCCGACGGTGTCATGGTCGGTCAGGGCGAGCGCCGAGAGTCCGCTCTCCACGGCGAGATGCACGAGCTCGGTCGGGCTGTAGCTTCCATCGCTGGCCGTCGAGTGGCTGTGCAGATCGATCACGGCCTGTCCATCCCCTCGGCGAGCCTGCCGCGGCTTCCGTAGACGGCGACCTCGAGCTTGAGACCTTCCCCGGCGAGCGCCGCGCGAAGCCGGGACGCGTGACCGAGAAGCTCCGCATCGGGCAGGGCCCGGCAGGATCCGCTGCGGTCCGGCCGTGCAAGGGTGTAGAGCTGCAGGCCCTCGATGCGAGCGCCGCCGCGCACGAGGCGCATCAGCGTCGAACGGTAGTCCGCGAGGTCCCGTTCATCGGGACGGTGGCCGCCGACCTCGCAGAGCATCGTCTGGATGGTGATGGGGCGGATCGCGGCATAATCGCGAATGCCCTCGACGAGCTCATCGAAGCGATAGCCCGAGCCCGACATCCTGCGGAACTGCTCCTCGGAGCCGGCGTCGAGCTTGGCCCAGAGTACGAAGCCGAGTGCCTGGGCCTCGGCAAGACCCCGGCTGCCCGAAGGGGACAGGAACCCGGTGGAATTGGTGATGATCACGAGCCGGCTGTGCCCGAGGAGCTCGCGGTGCCGGGCCCGGGCCTCCGCGCAGATCCGGGCCGCCGCGACAAGCCCGGCGGACATGCTCGGCTCACCGCTGCCGGAGATGCAGATGTCGCGGATGGGCTCGGGTGCCCAGCTCGACGACCACTCGGTTCCAAGGAAGGACTCGAGCTCGGTCCCGAATCGCTCCGTATCGAAGGGCGCCGATTCGGGGAAGGGAAAGACTTCGCAGTAGGGACAGTCGAAGCTGCAGCACTTTCGGTCGGGGAAGAGATTGACGCCGAGCGAGAGCCCTTCTGAACGACGGGACAGGACCGGGTAGAGGAGCCGGCCCGCCTCCCGATCACGCCGGTGATCCTCGAAACCCCGGGACTCCGCTTTCGACATTCGCATTGGCGGAATACTAGTCCCGACCGCCCGCGAAGGACAAGAACCCGCGGGGGGTGCGGTTGCCTGCAGCATCGTACCGCGGCAAGCCGCGCCACATCAGGCCGAAACACGCCGCTCGCCTTGACAGGGCTCGGGGCCGACCGGGATACTCAGGGCGCGCAGTCGAGCCGGATTCCCGAAGGCGCGGCAAAGGAGGCCGAATCCCCATGCAGCTCACCAGCATCACCAGCCCCGAGGCTCCCAAAGCCCTCGGTCCATACTCGCAGGCCGTCTCCGTGGGAGACTTCGTCTTCTGCTCCGGACAGCTGGGCATCGTACCCTCGAGCGGCGAGCTCGCCGACGGGGTCAAGGCACAGGCCGACCAGGCCATGCGCAATCTCCGCGCCGTCCTGGCTGCGGCGGGCTCAGGCCTGGACCGGATCGTCAAGACCACCATCTTCCTCGCGGACATGGCCGACTTCGCCGTGGTCAACGAAGTCTACGGCTCCTTCTTCAAAGGCGCATTTCCGGCAAGGTCCACCGTTCAGGTCGCCGCACTCCCCAAGGCAGGCAGGGTCGAGATCGAAGCGATCGCCCTCTCCGGCAGATCCTGATCCACGGGCGGTCGCGTGTACGACTTCGACAGTGCGCCGGACCGTCGTCCCTGGGACTCGGTCAAATGGAGTTTCCTCGCACGCGACTGCCCCGCCGGCGGCCCGGAGCTCAGCCCCCTCTGGGTGGCCGACATGGATTTTGCGGCCCCTCCGGAAATCAGGTCGGCCGTCGAGTCGCGCGCCGCGCATCCGGTGTACGGCTACACGGGCCTGACCGGAACCTTCTTCGCTGCCTTCGCCGCATGGATGAGGGAGCGTCACGCGCTGGAACTCGACCCGCGCCAGTTCGTCTTCTGCCCGGGGGTCGTGCCCGGACTTGCGCTTGCGGTGCGGGCCTTCACCGGGCCCGGGGACGGCGTCCTCATCCAGCCCCCCGTCTACCATCCCTTTGCCCAGGTGGTCAGGCGCGCGGGTCGCCGCGTCGTGGAAAACCCGCTCCGCCGCGGCCCGGCGGGTTACGAGATGGACTTCGAGGATCTCGATCGCCGGCTCGGCGAATCGAAGATGATGATACTCTGCTCCCCGCACAACCCCGTGGGCAGGGTATGGAGCCCGGCGGAGCTGGAGCGTGTTGCCGGGCTGGCTCGGGCGCATGGGGTCGTCCTCGTCTCGGACGAGATCCACTCCGACATCGTCTATGCACCGGAACGCCATTCGTCGCTGCTCGGCCTCGATCGGGCGGATCGCCCGCGTCTGGTGCTGTTCCACGCCCCGAGCAAGACCTTCAACCTCGCCGGACTGCAGAGCTCCGTGGCCGTCATTCCGGACGACGCGCTCAGGGCCGGATTCGAGGCCGAACTGCTCGCCCTCGGCATCAACAGCCCGAATGTCTTCGGGGCCCGCGCGGCCGAGGCGGCCTGGCGCAGCGGCGGCGCATGGCTGGATGAGCTGCTGCCCTATCTCCACGCGAACTGGCGCTATCTTGCGGAGCGCGTGGCCGGGGACATGCCGCGGCTCGAGCTTCTGCCCATCGAAGGCAGCTATCTCGCCTGGATCGATTTCCGCGGCTCGGGCATAGCGGGCGCAACCGAGCCCGGGATCCTGCACCGGCATCTGGTGGAGAAGGCGCAGCTCTGGTGCGACGAAGGCAGCAAGTTCGGGCGGGGCGGTGAAGGGTTCGTGCGCCTCAATTTCGCCTGTCCGCGATCGCTGCTGGCCGCGGCGCTGGACCGACTGGCCGCCTCCCTCCCGGGCTGAGGCGCGGCGCCGCCCGACCGCGCCCGGAAACCTCAGCCTCCCGTCTCGCCGATCGCGAAGCTGAAGAGGAGTATCGCGAGCACGAGGCCCGTGATCACCACGTAGCGCCAGTCCCGCTCGGCGATGAATGCGAAGATGGACACGGCCACGCGGGAGACGGGAGTGAGAATGATCAGGAGGAGCCCCAGGCTCATCACGGCGAAGGGATCCACCACGCAAAGCCCGGCCCAGAGCTGCGAGAGGCTGTGCGGAAAGGCGATTTTCGCATCGATGCCCTGTCCCTGCACGCCCGCGCCCTTCACGACGAACAGGAGGAGCCCGAGGACTATCACCGCACCGCTGATCAGGATGCCGAACCTGAGAACGAAGCTGACGGCCAACTCAGTGCCGCGAGCGCGCTCCTCGGCACCGGCCGCGTCCTCCGGCGCGGTGGACGCCGCATCCGAGGCCGCGGCTTTCGGCGTGGGAGCGGAGCCGTCTCCATTCGTCACTGGGCCCTCCTTCACAGCGAGATATTGAAGCCCCGCAGCAGCATCTGGACGGAGATCAGCGCGAGGACAATGAAGAAGATCACCCGGATGCTCTCCCCGGCGAGGCGGGAGAGGAGCCGCGTGCCTATCTGCGAGCCGGCGAGCACGCCGAGCGCGACGGGTGCCGCGATGAGGGGATCGATGTCGCCTCGGAGAAAATAGATGCCGGCGCTGGCCGCCGCCGTGACTCCGATCATGAAATTGCTGGTCGCGGTGGAGGCTTTCATGGGCATGCCCATGGCCGTGTCGAGCGCGAGCACCTTGAAGACGCCGGACCCGATGCCGAGCAGCCCCGACGCGAATCCGGCCGCGTACATGATCGTGCAGCCCGCGGGCACGTGCCGTAGGCTGTACTCGACCTGTCTACCCAGAGCCGGGTCGTGGTATGAGCCGACAAAACCGAGCTTCAGGGCGAGGGGATCGGGTTTCTGCAGCTCGAGTTTCTCCGTGGTCTCGAGTCCCTTCCTGAGACCGGTCTCCGCGAGGATCTTCCGGCCCATGGGATACAGCGAGTACATGAGCACGAGGGCGAACACGATGAACAGGGAGCTGCCCCCGGCAAGCCCGGCGAGGAGAGCGCCGCAGACCGCGCCGAGGCTCGTCAGAACCTCGAGCAACATGCCGACCCGGATGTTCGAGAGTCGATCCTTGACATAGGTGGCGGCCGAACCGCTCGAGGTGGCGATTATCGAGACTATCGACGCCCCGGCGGCGAGCCGGAAATCGATGTGGAGAAACAGGGTGAGCACCGGGATGACGATGATCCCCCCGCCGAGTCCGAGGAGGGAGCCGATGGCGCCGGCCAGGATGGACATGCCGAATATGATGAGGAACTGGGCGAGCAGATGTGTCATGGGCGGGGCAGCTTAGCATCCGGCCGCGGATTGCGACAAGTGCGGCGACCGGCTGCCTCAGCGAACGAGGACACCCAGGGCATCCCCGCCGGTCTGGAGGAGCCGAGGGCTCAAGTCCTCCCCGATCCCGTAGACCAGAGGCTGCAGCGACTCCGCCGGCACAGGCGCGCTCGTCGCCCGGCCCATTCGCAGCAGGCCGCCCAGGGCGCTGTGGCTGACAGGGGCGGCCCCCGGCACGAGCCCTTCGCCCGGTCCGGATCGGGCGAGCAGCTCGAACAAGGTCCTGCCCTCGGCGTGAAGCGGCGGCGGACCCGAGTCGCCGGAGATTCCGTAGATCCGGTAGAGCCGCAGGCTCTCCGCGGCCCGCGGCAGGGCGGCCAGGAAGGCGGCCGGTCCATCGAGTTCCACACTGTCGACGCTCAGGGCGACCTGCGATCCCCTGAGCGTAAGGATGCGGGCCGACCCGCCGCGCTCGCGATACTCGGCGCGGTAGGCGCCGGCGGTCGGCCCGGAAGCCGGGGATTCGAGCGGGACGATCCGCGCCAGCTCGGTGTTGAGTTCGAGGGGCTGCCACCCCGACCGGCCGAACCGGGCCAGGCCCGTGAGGAGCACCAGGAGAGCCAGGCTCACCGCGCCGCCGAGCCGGGGCATGATGCCCGCAAAGGTGCCGCAGGCGGCGAAACCTCCCGCCCAGGCCCAGAGTCCCGGGCCGTGGAGCGAGGATTTCGGGGGCAGGATCACGAGAGCGCTCGCCGCGAGGATCCCGAGACTCGCGAACACGATGGCCCGCGTTATGCGACGCCCCTCGGCGCCGGAGGCCGCCGCTCCGGCGCCTTCCCTCCACGATGCGTGGGGATCGAAAACCCATCGCAGGATCTGGCCCAGGGCGAGTCCGAAGCCGAGGGCTCCGATAGCAGCCCAGAGGTAGGGACTCGTCTCGAGGCCATGGTACACGGCTCAGGTCCTCCTGGCAGGTTCTTGAAACGGCCGGGGCATTTCGACGCCTTCCTAGAAACGGTATATTTCGGCGTACTTCCGTTTCAGGTAGGCGACAAAATGCCGGCTCTCAAGCGCTTCCCCCGTCGCGCGCTTGATGAGTTCCCCGGGTAGGTAGACCGCTCCGGAGGCATGGACGTTGGAGCGGAGCCAATTCAGGACGACTCCGTGATTCCCCGCTTCTATGTGGCCCGGCAGATCGCCGATCTGCGAGCTCATGCTCGCCCAGAGCTGGGAGGCGTACAGGTTGCCCAGCGAGTAGCTCGGGAAATAGCCGAAGGAACCCATCGACCAATGGATGTCCTGGAGGCAGCCCTGCCGGTCGGTCGGCGGTACGATTCCGAGCAGCTCCCGCATCTTGGCGTTCCAGGCCGCGGGCAGGTCCTTGACCGCCAGCCTCCCGGAGATGAGCTCGGCCTCGAGCTCGAACCGGAGGATCACATGGAGACCGTAGGTGACCTCGTCCGCCTCGGTGCGTATGAACGAGGGCTCCACGCGGTTGATGGCCCGATGGAAGTCCTCGAGGCCGAGACCGTCGAGGCTCCCTCCCGAGAGCTCCGTCAGCCTGCCGTACTTGCCCTTCCAGAAGCCGATCGACCGGCCCACCAGGTTTTCCCACATGCGCGACTGGGACTCGTGGATGGCCATCGAAGAAGCCTCCGCGAGGCGCGTGGAGGCGAAGGCCGGGTCGGGATCGATGCCCATTTCGTACAACGCGTGACCGGTTTCGTGAATCGTGGAGAAGATGCTGGAGGGAAGGAAGTCCTCGAGGTATCGCGTGGTGATGCGCACATCGGCCCGTCCGAGCGATTCGGTGAAGGGGTGGGCCGCGATGTCCAGGCGTCCCCGCGACCGGTCGAAGGCGAGGATGTCCATGAGCCAGCTGCTGATCTCGGCCTGGCGTTCCGCCGGGCATTTGCG
This sequence comes from Rectinemataceae bacterium, assembly GCA_035505775.1. GTDB lineage: Bacteria > Spirochaetota > Spirochaetia > Treponematales > Rectinemataceae > JAJXZP01. The sequence continues at coordinate 6,931 of DATJQN010000266.1, forward strand.
GTGCAGCGCGGCGTCGTCCACCTGCGGGCACCCGCGGATCCTGTCGAGCAGCTTCACGAGATCGGCGCGGAGCGACGAAAACACGGCGGCGATCGAAGCCTCGTCGCTGCCCGGCTCAAAGAGGTCGAGCAGGACATCGTAGGGTTTCTTTGCGGGTTCCAGGCAGGCGGCCATCCGCCTGTTGAGCTCAACCATGCGGTCGAGGTGCGGCGCGAAGGAGGCGAAGTCGTTGCGCTCCCGCGCTTCGGCCCAGGCGGCCTGCGATCGGCTCACCGCCCTGGCCATCTCGGTGACGAGATCCGCGGGCAGCTTGGTCTCGCGGTCGTACTCGCGCCTCATGACGCGCAGGTAGGCGCGCTCGGTGGGCTCGAGGTCGGACCGACCCATCGGGTTCTCCGTGGTGGAGCCCAGTCTCGCGAGAATCTCGCCGATCTCGGGTGCGGTCGCCCGCTCGTGCGCGAGGCCTTCGAGCAGGGCGAGCTGCTCCGCCCGCTCTTCGATTGCCGCGGGGGGCATGTAGGTCTCCTGGTCCCAGCCGAGTACGGCTCCGATGTGAGCGAGCAATGAGCGCTCACGGTCCACCTCGACAAGGCGTGCGATGTCGCTGGTCATCGAATCTCCTTTTCTCACCGCCGCTGTGCGGGGGCGGCTCCGAAATCCTAGCACTGCGGATCAGGGTCGACAAGGACCGCCGCCGCCGGGAGGGCGCGCCTCGGGCCCTGCGGCGCCACGGCCGCTGCGGCCGCTCCGCATTGGCGCCACGGACGGAGCGGCGTCGCGCTTGCCCCTCGGCGGGCAGGGGGCTATAGTCATGGCTCAGAAGACTCCCGCACAAGGAGACATGATGTCCGACCTCCCGCAGGAGGGGAGGCTTCCGCGAAGGCGGCGCTGGCTGCGCAGGACGTTCGCCCTGCTGGGCATTCTGGTTCTTGCCGCCCTCGCCGGCCTCGTCGCCTGGAATGAGATCGACGGCAGCCAACCGCTGGCCGCCCTTCCTCCACAGTTCGACCTGTACGCATCCGTGGGATCGGTCAGCGCGACCGTTTCGCGCCTGGAGGGGCTGCGTGCCTTCGACGAGCTCGTGAGCGATCCCGCGCTCGCTCCGGTGCGCGCGGCGCTGGCGGCCGCACGCGGCGACTCTTTCCTGGCATCTCCATACTTCCGGTTCCTTGCCGACCGCCCGGCGAGGGTGGTTGTGATCGGCTCTTCGTACCTGGCAGCGGCCGATCTCGGGGTCCTGGGCTGCCTGGGTCGCCTCCTCCCCCTCGCCGGAAGGGAGCTGAGATCCCGCGGAATCATCTACCGCTATGCGGATGGCACTTCGCGGATGCAGCTCGGCAGCGCGGGGCAGCGTGTGGGCTTGGCCCTCAGGGGGAGACTTCTCCTGGCCTCGAACAGCACGGCGCTCCTGGATGCGGCGCTGCACCGGGCTTCCTCCTCCGGTACGGACACGGCGTCCGGCGCGCAGCCGAGCTCCCTCGCGGAGCGCGCCTCGACCGAAGGGCTCGGACTCGATCCTCCCCCATCGGGATCGATCCGCATTCTCCTCAGCGGCGAGCGGATTTCCTCCGCCCTGATTTCGGGCGACACGCCCGGCGTCCTCCTTCGTTCGGGCATCGCGTTCCCCCGGGACTGCGCCGTCGACCTCAGCCTGTCAAACCAGCTCATCTCCGTCGATGCCCTGGTGCCTATTTCGAGCAGCGACGGGCGGATCGCCTCGCTCCTCGGGCGGCGATCCTCGGTCCCGGCGATCCTCCCGGTACTGCCGGCCTCGACCCACTATCTCAGCGTCCTGTCCGAGGGCTCGCTCGAGGAGCTCTGGGCCGCCTCGTCCGGCATTCTCGGACCTGCCGGTCAGGCCACCTACGCCCGGGCGGAAAACGCCTGTCGCGCCGCGCTCGGCATGGACTTCAAGCAGCTCCTCTATTCGTGGGCGGGCGGCGAACTCGGAGCGTTCGGACTCGCGGGATCGGAGGAGCCGGTGTTCTTCCTCCGCGTGGCCGACGAGTCCGCGCGGCGCGCCGCCTTCGAGCGCCTGTTCTCCGGAGCCGTCCTGGGAAACGACGACAGCACGGTCATCGCCGGTCAGCGGATCTCCCGGCTTCACGTTCCCTGGTACGTGAAGGACCTCATGGCGCTGGCGGGAGCCGATCTGCCGGAACCCTACTGGATAACCGCGGGCGGTTTTCTCTTCGTCTCGGATTCTGCCGAGAACCTCAGTCTCGTTTCCGAGGTCGCCCGCTCGGGCGATACCCTGCCCCGGGCCGAGGTCTACAAACGGCTCATGACCGGGACCGGCGCCGACGCCTTCGCACTTGTCTACTATTCGCTCGACCGGAGCCTGCCCTTCTTCCTGCGAGGATCCGGCCCGATCAAGCGCGCCCTCATGTTGTACGGCACGGGCATGCTGCTTCTTCGAAACGAAGGTTCCGATGGCATCCGGGTCTCGCTCCGGGCCGTGTCCAGCGGCGAGGCTCCCTCCGTGAGCGAGCTGCCAGGCTTCCCCCTGGCTGCGGGAGACAGACTCGCCGGGCCCCCGCTGCCCGCAGGCAGCGGGGCCTCGCTCGCCCTGGTCCTTCCCCTGGACGATGCGCGCATCGTGTCCCGCCCCCTGGCGGGAGGGGCCGCGGTGGAGCAGACTCTGGACGCCGAGGCGGCCCTGGTCGGCGTCTCGGCACCGGGAGGCGGAGGACCCGAGGTCTGGGCCGTCACGAAGCGGGGCACCGTGTATCGCCTCGGGCCGGCGCTGGCAGAACGGCAGCCCTTCCCTGTCGCAACCGGCTATCGCCCCACGAGTCCTCCCGCGGCCCTGCCGGCAGACAGCGCCGGTCGGCGTGGTATAGCCTTCGGCGTCAAGGAGGGAGGGTACCTGCTCGTGCGGGACGACGGCTCCCACGAGCATGTCCAGCTTCCGGGTGAGGCGGCTCTCCTCGCTCCTCCCGTCTTCGCCGACGGCTGGAGCGCCGTCTACGCAAAGAGCTTTGACGGCCATATCCACCTCTTCACGGCCTCCGGCGAGGAGGCTCCGGGCTGGCCCGTACCTGTGGACGGGATCGGCTACGGTTCGCCCTTCTTCGTCCGCGGCTCCTCGGGCCTCGCCCTCGGCTTCCTGACCCAGGCCGGTCAGCTGGATCTCTTCGGGCTGGACGGGAAGGCGTTGTCCGGCTTCCCCATAAGGCTGGACGGGGTCTTCTATCACGCCCCGGTCACCGCGGCCGGACACATCTACGCCCTCTCGTCACAGGGGACGCTCTATCATGTCACGCCCGAGGCGGGACTGGTCGGCAGGGCCGCTGAACCCGGCCTCGCGGCCGAGTCGAGCTACCTCGCGGCCATGTCGCTCGGCAGCGGCGCCCCGCTCCTCATCGGGCTCGGAGGAGGCAACCGGATCTTCGCCTTCACGCTCGGGCTCGAAGCGCTGCAGGGCTTTCCCGTTCCCGGCGCCCTCCGCCCTACGGCTGTGGACCTTAACGGCGACGGATCGCTCGATCTGCTGACCGCGGGATTGGATGACGCCATCCACGCCTACGCCGTCAGGGACACTCCGTAGGGGAGGGAAATCCATGAGACAGGCCGCAAGGGGAACGATGCTCTGGCGCTCCGCGGGGATCGCGCTCCTGTCAGCCCTGGCCCTCCTCTCGGGCTGTGCGAGCGTGCAGGGAGACATGGCCCATGAGCGCGCCGGCGAGGCGGATTTCTCACGCCTGGCCCTCCTCGAGGCCGAGCTTCCCCAGCTCCTCCTCGTTCCGGACGCGGAACGGCTGGCGCGCGACCGGTCGGCCCTCGCCGGCCTGCGAAGCGCTGCGCCGCTCAACGCGAGCTACCGATCGCGCGCGGCCGCCCTCTCGGGGCAGTTCGACATCCTCGCCGGGGACGCGCGGGCGGCCGGCCAGGCACTCTCCGAGGCCGGCTCGATGCAGAAGAACGATGCGAGCGTCTTCCTCCTTGCGGCCCGCCTCGAAAGCGACCAGAAGCGACGCGAGGCCATCCTCCGCCGCGGCCTGGCCTCCGCCGCGGACACGACCCTGCTCCGGGCCGAGCTGGCGGAGAGTCTTTTCGCGCAGGGACGCTTCCGCGAGGCGGTCGCCGGCTTCGACGAGGTGCTGGACCTTCTCCCGGAGGGCTGGAAGAGCTACTACTCCCGGGACCGCGGCGCGGCCCTCGCGCGGCTGGGCGCGGAAGGAGGCAGCGCCGAGCTCGGCGACCTCGTGGGCGCGAGCGCCCTCAGCATTGCGGATCTGGCGCTCATCACGCAGGCGACGACCTCACTCCTCGATTTCCTGACGGCCGGCTCGCCCTGGGCTCCCGAGCTCCTCGTGGAACGGCTCAAGACCGGCGGGTTCTTCGGTCCCGATCTCGCGGATGCGGCGCCACAGGCGACCCACGAGCCGGCGACCCGGGCGCGCGCGGCCTATTTCCTGTGGAAACTCCTTGTCGCCCACCGGGGCGACCCCCTTCTGGCCACCGCCTACAGCTCGCGCTACGCGGCCCGATCCGATGCGGGGGCAGCTGGCTCGCCGGCCCCGAGTCCCGTGCCCGACGTCCCCCTCGACTCCTGGTACTTCGACGCGGTCCTCGGCTGTGTGGAACGCGAGCTGCTCGCCCTTCCTGACGGCAGGAGCTTCCTGCCCGATGCTCCCATCTCGGGCGCCGAGTTCGCGGCCGCGGTCAAGAAGGCCGCGGAGGAGGACTGATCGGGACGGCGCACTTCATGACTGCGAGCCGCCGTGCTATCGTGGTGCGATGTTTCTGCGCGAACTGAATCAGCCGGTCACGCATCTCAGCGGCGTGGGCCGTGCGATGGCTCAACGCCTGTCCCGGCTCGGCATCTTTTCCGTGGCCGACCTCATCCTCCACTACCCGCGGGATTACGACGACCGCAGCCACTTCGTCCCCATCGCTTCCTTCGCCTCGGCGGAACGGGTCCACAGCATCGTCGAGGTCCTGGACCACGAGTGGTTCGGCTTCGGCCGCATGCGCACCCTCAAGGTGCGGGTCCGCGACGAATCGGGAACCGCGGTCCTCGTCTGCTTCAACCGTCCCTTCCTCGAGCAGAGCCTGCCCATCGGATCGCGCGTCGTCGTCACCGGCAAGTTCCAGTTCCGCTACGGCGACATCCAGTCCAGTTCCTTCGAGACCGAGGCTCTCGGCGAGAGCGGCGGGGCCGACGGCAGGATACTCCCCCTCTACCCGCTGACCGAGGGAGTCCAGCAGGGGCAGCTCAGGCGCCTGGTCAGGCAGGCGCTCACCGAATACGGATCGCGGGTCGAGGAGGAGCTCCCCGCCCCGCTCCGCGCGCGCCGCGCCATCCTTGCCAAGCGCGATGCCCTGCGGGCCCTCCACTTTCCCGCCAGCATGGAGGAGTGCGAACGGGCGCGCGACAGCCTCGTTTTCGAGGAGCTCTTCCACTTCCAGGTCGCGGTCGCCCGTCGCGCCATGCGCAGGCGCGAAGTGGAGATCCGCCGCGAGAACGTGCAGGGCCTGCTTCGCGCCCGTCTCGCGGAGCGCCTCCCCTTCCGCCTGACCGAGGATCAGGTCAGGGCGACCGAGGAGATAGCCCGCGACATGGCATCGCCCCGTCCCATGGGGCGACTCCTGCAGGGCGACGTGGGCTCGGGCAAGACGCTGGTCGCCTTCATGGCCTGTCTCGAGGCCATAGAGGCCGGGGGGCAGGCTGTCCTCATGGCCCCGACGGAGCTGCTTGCCCGCCAGCACGCGGCGACGGCGGCCCGCCTTCTCGAACCCCTCGGCGTCAGGCTCGCCTTCCTGAGCGGCAACGTGAACGATTCCGCCCGGCCCCCGCTGCTCGCGGCGCTGCGTGAGGGACGGATCGATCTCGCCCTCGGAACGCAGGCGCTCTTCTCCGACGAGGTGGAGTACCGGAACCTGCGGCTGACCGTCGTGGACGAGCAGCATCGCTTTGGCGTGCTCCAGCGGCTCGCCCTGGGCCGCAAGGGACCGATGCCCGACCTCCTCATGATGACGGCGACGCCGATTCCGCGGACCCTTGCGCTCACGGTCTTCGGCGATCTCGCCGTCTCGACCATCAGGACGATGCCCCCCGGTAGAAGGCCGGTCGTGACCCATCTTTCCCGGGGCGACCATGAGGCCAAGGTCTACGAGTTTGTACGCGCCCTGCTCGCCGCCGGGAGGCAGGCCTACTTCGTCTACCCGCTGATCGGGGAGTCCGAACGTCTCGAGCTCAAGAACGCGGAGGCGATGGCCCAGCGCCTTCGCAGCGAAGTCTATCCGGAGTTCAGCGTGGGGCTCATCCACTCGCGGCTCAAGGACGAGGAGAAGCGGACGGCGATGGATGATTTTGTGGCCGGAAGGACCAGGGTCCTCGTCGCGACAAGCGTGGTCGAGGTGGGAGTCGACGTTCCCAACGCGGCCGCGATGGTCGTCGAGCACGCCGAGCGTTTCGGCCTGGCGGCGCTCCATCAGCTTCGCGGACGCGTGGGCCGCGGCGCCGACCAATCATACTGCTTCCTGGTCTATTCCGAAGGGCTTACGCCCGACGCCAAGGCCCGGCTCAAGGCCATGCTGGAAACCACCGACGGCTTCGCCCTCTCGGAGGCGGACCTGAGGATCAGGGGACCGGGGCAGCTTACGGGGACGGCGCAGTCGGGCTACCTTCGCCTGAGCATCGCCGATCCCATCCGGGATGCGGCGACGCTCGAGGAGGCACGCAAGGAGGCATTTGCCCTCGTTGAGGCCGACCCGGCCCTGCTCAGTGCGGAGAACAGCGTTCTGCGTGAGCTCTTTGCGCGTGCAAGCCCCTTCAGCGAGGGCCCGGTCGGCGAGGGCTGAAGCGGCGCCTGAGCCTGGCGGCAACTTCTGGCGTCGTCTCCGGGCAGTGCCCACGGGCGGAGCCCGCAGGGGGCGCCCGCAGGCAGTGCCCGCCGGAGGCGATTACCGGCGGCGCTTGCCGGCCGCCACTTTCGCGCCTGCGGCCGCCGGGCGCCCCGACGTGGCGCGAGTCGAAACGGCGTTTTTCTTCCCGGCGGTTTTTTTGGCAACGCCCTTGCTGGCCGCCCCCTTCCTGACTGCGGCTTTTGGGGCGGCACCCTTTTTGGCGGGGCGCCTGGGCGCCTTGGCGGAAGCTGCGCCGGAGGAAGCGGCGCGCCTGCCGCCGGGCTTCGCGCCCCGGGAACTCCTGGGAATGGACTCGCCGCGTTCACGGACCTTCTCGGCCTTCTTGAGATCCTCCACGGCATCCTTACCCCGGGATAGCACGGACTCGGCCCGGAGCAGGTATTCCACGATCTTGGCGGCGGGGGCGCGGGCCCCGAGAAGCTTCTGGACCTTGCGCAGCTTCCGTCTCATGTACTGGATCGAAGGAATGGTCGCGCCGAAGTGCTCGGCGAGCTGCCAGTCCTTCAGATCGTAGCGCCCGGCGGAGTCCTTCTTGTTCAGTCCGAGAAACTCGGTGACGAGAGCGCGGGACCAGTCCACCGAGGACCCGCTCGAGTAGTCATGCGCGGCGAGCCGGCGTCGGGTCCGTTCCGCGGAGCCTTCCATTTTCTTGCGCTTCCAGTATGGATGGCGGTTGCGTGCGCGCAGGATGTCCTCTTTCGAATAACCCGTCGATTCCATCCACATCCGGGCGAGCCTGGCCTTGGCGGCGGGACTGAGCTTCGCCTTCAGGGATCTGTCGATGTATTCCTCGGGGGTCTTGGACTCGAGGATGGACGACTCTGACTTGTTCATGGCTCAATGATAATGAGTCCCCGGCGTCAATGCAAATTCACCACGGAAAACAAGCGCATTCCCCGGCCGTCCTCAGCCGATCAGCGCGGCCAGTTCCTCGAGCCGGGCGGCGATCCGCGCCGGCAGATGCTCCCCGAATCTGGCGAAATACCGCCGGGCGTCGTCGATGTCGCAACGCCATTCCTCCCGGTCCACCCGGAACAATTCGCCCAACGCGTCGCTGCCGATGTCCAGCCCGGAGAGGTCGAGGGCCGAGGCCGCGGGGAGGGCGCCGACGGGGCTCGGGACGACTCCGCCGTCCGTGGCATCGGCAGCCCCCGCAGCGTCACGCCGTTCGCATCGTTCGAAGATCCACTTCAGGATGCGCGAGTTCTCGCCGTAGCCGGGCCAGAGGAAGTCGCCGGCAGCGGATTTTCTGAACCAATTCACCGTGTAGATGGCCGGCAGCCTGGCCCCCGGCTGCTTTTCCATGTCGAGCCAATGGGCGAAATAGTCGCCCATGTTGTAGCCGCAGAAGGGAAGCATGGCAAAGGGGTCACGCCTCAGGCGGCCGCACTCCCCCGCGGCCGCGGCCGTGGTCTCGCTCGCGACCATCGTGCCCATGAAGACACCCTCCGCCCACGAGCGCGCCTCGCTCACGAGGGGCACCGTCCCCGCCCGTCTGCCGCCGAAGAGGAGGGCCGAGATCGGGACACCCCCGGGTGCCTCCCACAGGGGATCGATGGCCGGACACTGGCGCGCGGGGGAGGTGAAGCGCGCGTTGGGGTGGGCCGCCGGCCTGCCCGAATCCGCATCGTAGGGCTTGCCCTGCCAATCCACCGTCCCCCGCGGCGCAGGATAGCCGATCCCCTCCCACCAGACATCTCCGTCCGGCGTGAGGGCACAGTTGGTGAATATCGAATTTGCCGAGAGACTTTTCATGGCGTTGGGATTGGAGCGCTCGCTCGTGCCCGGGGCCACGCCGAAGAACCCGGCCTCGGGGTTGATCGCATACAGTCTGCCGTCCGGCCCGAATCTCATCCAGGCGATATCGTCCCCCACCGTCTCCACCTTCCAGCCGGGGATGGTGGGAATGAGCATCGCAAGGTTCGTCTTGCCGCAGGCCGAGGGGAAGGCCGCGGCGACGTACCGCTTCCGTCCTTCCGGATTCGTGATGCCGAGAATCAGCATGTGCTCCGCCAGCCAGCCCTCGTCCCTGGCTATCGCGCTCGCTATGCGGAGCGCGAAACATTTTTTCCCGAGAAGGGCGTTGCCGCCGTAGCCCGACCCGTAGGACCAGATTTCCCGCGATTCGGGGAAATGGACGATGTACTTCCGCTCGGGGTTGCAGGGCCAGGGAACGTCGGGCGCGCCCGGAGCCAGCGGGCTTCCGACCGAATGCATGCAGGGGACGAAGTGGCCGCGGCTTCCCAGCGCGGCCAGCACCTCCCTTCCCATCCTCGTCATGATGGCCATGTTTACGACGACGTAGGCCGAATCCGTTATCTCGACGCCGATGACGGAGAGGGGACCGCCCACCGGCCCCATGGAGAAGGGAACCACGTACATCGTCCGCCCTTGCATGCAGCCCGAGAAGAGGCTCCCGAGCTGCTGCCGCATCTCGGCGGGATCCACCCAGTTGTTCGTCGGTCCGGCGGCTTCGCGCGTGTGCGCGCAGATGTAGGTGCGGTCCTCCACGCGCGCGACATCGCCCGGATCCGAGAGGGCCAGGAAGGAGTTGGGTTTCCTGGCCGAATTGAGCGCGCGGAAGGTTCCGGCTTCCACGAGTCGCCCGCAGAGCCGGTCGTACTCTTCTGGCGTGCCGTCGCAGACCTCCAATGTCTCGGGGCGGCACAGAGCCTGCATCGACTCGATCCACGAGCGAAGCTCCTCGTTGAGAATATCCTGGGCAGTCAAAAGAACGCTCCTTTTTGGCCGTGGAGACGGGCCCCCGACCTCGTTCCGGTGTACACCCGGATCAGCGGCTTGGCAAGAAGAACCGTTCCGATTGTCAATATGACGTTTCAATAACGCACAACGTGCCCACTTGCACACTTCGCGTCAGACTGTCAGCGCCGGCGGCGGCCCTGTGCGGCCCCGGGAAGCCCTCGGCGGCGCCCCTGGCGGCGCCCGGCGGAGGGCCCGGGTGCACCGGGTCTTCGCCTCGAAAACAGGGAGGGGAAAGCCTGAGTTGTACGAAACAAGCGGCAGCGTGAGGCCTTCAGTTCCTCCGCCAGGCCAGCGCGGCGGCGCCCCGCTTCCGCCGCTCCCCGAGCAGACTCCAACCCGAGGGCCGGGCCTTGTCCATCCTGACGAGTTCCGTCGGACGACTCGCCACGAGGTAGGTGCCGCCGGACTTGACCAGGTGCGCCGCGGTCTTCCAGCAGAGGCCGACCCAGTCGAATCCGGGGATGCTCTCGGGGCTGTCGATCACCAGGTCCCGCGAGAACGGGGGAAGCTCGTCCAGACGGAGAGCGTCAAAGGCCCGGTAGCTTTCCGCGCCGGAGACGGCCAGGTTGGCGGCGCAGGCCCCGAGAGACAGGAGGTCCCGGGATGCGGCTGAGAATCCGGTGGCTCCGAGCCGTTTCAGCGCCCACAGGGCCAGGTGGCCGACCCCCGGGTTGATCAGGAGGATCTCCCGCACGAGGCTCCCCGTGAGCACACGCTCGCAGAGCTCCGCCGCTGCCACGCTGCCGAAGCTGGGAGTGTCGAACTCGGGCAGGCCCCAGAAGCCCCGGGCCGAGTAGCGCGCCCTGCCGAGCTCGAAGCGGCCTTCCGTCCTCGCATAGGGCCGAAGGTCGAGGCCTTCGAGGGGGAACTCGGGCCCCTGGCCATGGGGGAGCCAGCCCTTCGCCGGGGAGGCCGCCGAGTCCCTTCCTTCCGTCTCGAGGACATACGCGCGATGCATCGAACCCCGTGCCCGATCGACGACCACGAGACCGGCCGCGTCGATCCAGCCCTCGGCCGCTTCGGCGAGGGTGTGCACGATCACGACCGCCAAACGCCCGCCCGGGGCGAGCAGCGAATGCGAGCCGTCGCCCGCCGCCGCGAAAAAGGCCTTGAGCACGGGAGCCCCCGCCTTTGCCGGGAGATTGGACAGGATGTAGTCGTAGGGGCCGCCATCGGCGCCGTCGGCCAGAAGCCCCCAGCCGATTCGGGGAGCAGGACGGGCCTCACGTCGGTCTCCGGTGAGGGGATCGCTGTGCGCGCTGACGCCGCGCAGCTTGTTCGCGAGCCTGTTGCGCTCGCTGAAGGCGACCGCGAGGCTGTCCCGGTCGCGGAGGCTGAGTTCCGCCTCCGGAAAAGCCTTGGCGGCCGCCAGGCCGATGATGCCGGCCCCACAACCCGCATCGAGCACCTTCCGGGCGGCGGCGAGCCGCGGATCCCGGGCGACGGTCTTCAGCAAAAGGCGCGTCCCGACATCCACGTCGAAGGAGGAGAAGAGGCCATGGGACAGGTCGAAACGCAGTTCGGCCCCGTTGAACTTGAAGGGGACGGTCTTGTTGACGAGGGCGTCGAGCTCGATCACGGTCGCATCATAGTACGGGCGGTCCCGCCGTTGAAAGTCACCCTGTCGGGGCTGGGGAGCCGCCGTCCCGGCCCTGAGCACCGAGCTCCGACCGGTCGTTGAGCCGTTCGACAAATTCATTCGTCTCCGTGTTCACGAGGATCCTCTCCCCCTGCCTGATGGACAGTGGAACACGGACGACAAGGCCGGTTTCGGTGACGACCGGCTTGGTGGCCCCCGGCACGGCGCCTCCCAGGGGGCGGGACCCGCACTCCGACACGGTAAAGACCATTTCCCGGGGTATGCGGATGTCGATGGGCTCGCCTTCCCAGACGACGAGCGCATAGGTTCCACCTGCCTTGAGGTAGGCTGCGCAGCGCTCGTGCCGGGCCACCGGCAGATCGAACTGCTCGAGACTGTCGCCCTTCACGAACAGGAAGCTCTGGCCGTCGCTGTACTCGTACCGGCAGTCCACATACTCGATGGAAGCCGGATACACGACGGCGCTGCTTCTGTAGGTCTTGGTGATGATGGCGCCGGTCCGGCAATTCCTGGCTCGGGCTCGCAGGAGGGTCGCCCCCCTGCCGGATCCGAGGCTTTCCCGCGCCACGACGACATGGGGGTTCCCACCTATGAGGAGACAGGTGCCGATGTCGATCTCGCCCCCGAGCATCATCCGAGTCCTTTCCTCTGTCGCCCCGGCCGGTTCGGCGGGGATGAGCGTCTAGGAAGTCCCGCCGAAGACCCTGTTCCGCCCCGCGTTCTTCGCTTCATAGAGGGCGCGGTCGGCCAGTCGCACCACATCCGCCGGAGACTGGTCCCGAGCCGAGCATCGCGTCCAGCCGAGGCTCGCCGTGATCCGAAGCCCCGGGCCCGCCTCTTCGAAGGAACTCGCCTCGACGAGGGAGCGGATTCGCTCGCAGAAGGCTGCCACCTCCTCCTCGGACTTGGCGTCGAGTATCACGGCGAACTCCTCGCCGCCATACCGTGCGACCACGTCGCTGCCCCGCACGGCCTGGGTCAGTATCCCGGCAATTTCGCGCAGGACGGCGTCCCCGGCGAGATGGCCATGTTCGTCGTTGACGAGCTTGAAGTGGTCGATGTCGAGCATTGCGAGGCTGACCGGCTCCCCCGTGCGGCGGCGGCGCCTGATTTCCAGCTCCAGGAATTCCTCGAAGCGGCCGTGATTGTACAATCCGGTGAGGCTGTCGCGCACGGCGTTGTCGCGGAGACGTTCTTCCCGCTCCCGGACGGACTCGGCCATGCTGTTGAACAGTTCGGCGAGCTGATCGATCTCCGTGCCGGTTCTCACGCGGATGGGCTCGCTTGCCTTCCCGAGGCGCAGGGCCTCCGCGCCGACGATCAGCTCGCCCAGAGGCTCTATGATGATCATGCTGAGGATGTACGATATGACGATCAGAAGGACGAGCATCACGATCGCGACAGTGATGACAAAGCCCATCAGCGAGGTGACGGGCTTCATGGCAAGACTGCGTGACAGCTCGACGACGAGTCCCAGATTGAGCCCTTCCAGCCGGTGATAGGCGCCGATAGCCCAGCTCCCATCCGGCTTCCGGTATTCCGCGGCGCCGGAGCCCCGCTGCAGAAGGTCCGTGGGAATGAGCGGCGTGGAGGCGGCGCCGGCCTGGCCCGACGGAATCGGAACGCCGGCGACCGAGGGATCGAGTGGCATTCCCGAACGGTCGACGAGATAGACCTCGCCGAGGTTCTGCAGGCTGGAGGATTTCACGGTTCGCAGGAGTTCCGAGACCGGCAGAAAGCCGATGACGGCGCCACGGCCGCCGCCGGGCAGCCGGAGCGGCACGGCGATCGCCATTGTCGGCTGGCCCGAAGTCCGTCCCTCGAATACGGAACTCATGAATACGCGGCCGGAGATCGCCTCTCGGGCGTATTCCCTGTCCAGAAGGTCACGGCCCTCGAAGCTCGGGCCGGAGGACGAGGCGACGACTCTTCCATTGATGTCTATGACGGCCGCGCTCCGGATGCCGTTGGCGACTTCCATGAAAGCGCTCAGCCGGCCTTCGGCCATGCTGGACTGCAATGCGCCGGGACCCTCGTCCTCCAGCTCGACGCTGAGATACCGGACGTCCATGAGCCGCTCGCGCATCCAGTCGAGGACGTGCTGGGAAATCTGATCGCAGTAGGCTGAGGAGACTTCCATCTGACGTGCGACGACCGCCCGGGACGTTCGGAGCATGAGCACGAGACTGATCGACCCGAAGAAAAGGAAGGAAAGACCCAGGAAAGACAGGAACTGTCTCCGGAAGATCCTGGATCGGAAGAGCGAGCGCATGCTCAGGCTGTGGTGGCTGTCTCTGCGCCTTCGCGTTCGGCAGCGAGCACGGTGATTTCCTCGGCGTTGAATATCCGGTCGATATCCAGGATTATGATGAAACCATCGTCCCTCTTTCCCACGCCCCGGATGAACTCCGCGGCGAGCCTCGTACCGAAGCGCGGAGCGTTCTCGATGGAAGCGTCGTCGATCTCCACGACTTCATGTACGGCATCGGCCAGGGCGCCGACGACGACGCGGCCTTCCTCGCTCTCCACTTCCATCACGATGATGCTGGTGTCTTTCGTAATGGGAGTCTCCGCGAGCCCGAACTTGAGGCGAAGGTCGATGACGGGGACTCCGGCTCCCCGGAGGTTGATGATGCCCTTCATGAATACGGCGGTGCGTGGCAGCTTGGTGATCTTCGTGTGCTCGAGCACCTCCCTGACCTTGGCCACGCCGATGGCATACTGCTCGTTGTCCAGCGTGAAGGTGAGGTACTGGTTGATAGTGGAAGTTTCCATGCGCTGCCCCTCCAGGGAAATTGTACGCTTTCGAAGGGCGATCGTCAAACCTTCCCGTCGATGAAGGCGGCTGCACGGCGCGCGTTGCGGCGCAGCGCCCCCGCCGGAATCCAGAGCTGGCCCAAGGCGCTGCCGTGCAGCCGCTCGCGAATCTCGGCGTCGGAAGCGGCTTCGAACCAGGACGTGGGGAGGCGGGCACCGACCAGGCCGGTCCGGGCGGCTGCCGTCGTCTCGGGACGGAACCGGGGGCAGGCTTCCAGGCAGGTGTCGCAGCCGTAGAGCCGGTCTCCCCAGGCGGCATGGATCCGCGGCGGGAGTTCGCCTTCGACCGTCGCCCAGTGCTGCAGGCAGCGCTCGCGGTCATAGGAGCCGGGCCAGGCGAGGGCCCCGGTGGGGCAGGCATCGATGCAGGCGCGGCAGGAGCCGCAGTCCTCGCCGAGCTTCGGGCCGGGCCCCGGCTCCCCGGGGGCTGTGGCGGCTCTGTCGATGCCGGCAATCGGATAGGGCAGGAGAAGAACGCCGAGCACGCAGCCCGGGCCTGCGTCCTCCACCATAAGCAGGCTGTGTCTGCCCAGCTTTCCCAGCCCCGACAGTCGGGCGATGGCTTTCTCCGGGATGCCCGAATTGACGAGGAAGCGCCAGTGCCGGGCGGCAGCGGCCGGTTCCCGCCCGGCGGCCTCCGCCCGGAGCGTCTGGGACGCCGCCTTCAGCCTGAGTGCCAGCTCGCGATACCAGTTGGCGCGGGCGAATCGGGCGAGCGCCGCGCGCGGGCCGGCCCAGCTCTGCGCCCAGGCAGGCTCGGGCCAGAGGCCCTCGCCGTAGGGCAGGGCTGCCACGACCGCGCTCCGGGCCCGGTCGAGGCCGAACTTGAGTCTCCGCCACGAGGGCATCGCCTCGCAGGCCATGCCGAGCGTCTCGCCCGAGACCTTTCTCCAAAGCCCGAGCCCCGCCGCCGACATGGCGCGGGCCAGGGATTCGGGCGGGATCTGCCATTCCACGGAACGAAGAGTAGCACGCGCGGGGAGAATGGGGAACTCCGGGGGGAAGCAAGCTGCAGCAAGTGTGCGGGAAGAGCGGAAGGATGCGGCTCGATACGGGCCTATCGGGTCGCGGCCGCCTCTTTTCTCGCCTTCTCGATCTTCTGCATCTTGCGGTAGTACTCGGTCTGCTTTTCGATCTCCGTGACGTCGACGAGCATCAGCCGGTTCTCCGCGAGGCGGATCTTTCCGTTCTCGAGGAGCTTGTGGATCACGAGGTTGCCCTCGTTCGCCGGAAGGCCCACCATCCCGATGAGTTCCTTGGGACCGAAATCAAAGGTGTAGGACGCCCCGTTGCGGAGCGGCACGCGGTTCTTCTCGAGCTGAATGAGCAGCGCGTCGTACATTCTCCCGAGGGGGTCGGAAAGCAGGGTATTGGCCAGCTGCTTGTAGATGAACCACAGCCGTTCTGACAGCAGCGTGGTCAGTCGCGTGACGATCTGGGGCTGGGTCTGCACCATCCGCTCGAAGTTGGCCTTGTTGACCGCCAGGAGGTAGGCGTCCTCGAAGGCCACGGCGTTCGCCGACCGGGGCTTGTTTTCCAGGAGAGCCATCTCGCCGAAGATGTCCCCCGACTTGAGCACGGCGAGCAGCACTTCGTTGTTGTCGACGATCTTGGTAATCTTGACCGAGCCTTTCTGGATAATGTAGAGCTCGGAACCCGGCATGCCCTCGGAGAACACCATCGTGTCCTTGGGGTAGAAGCGGTTGAACTCCTCGGTGGAGCCGTCCAGGTAGACCGCCTTTGAGTAGGGCTTGATCTTGGTCAGCCGCTCCTTGGCGACATCCACATGCTGGCCGCTCGGGCAATGCTTGAGGTACTGGTAGTAGGCATAGAAGGCCTGATTGTACTGATTCTGCCTGACGTAGTACTCGGCAACCCGGAACAGGTGGGAGGGATCTGCCTCGGCCGTGTTCTTGAGCGTGAGCCGCGTGAGGGCCTCATCGAGATAGCGCATCCGCTTGGAGAAGGCCATGATGATCTTCATGGCGACGGGCGTGTTCTTCTCGATCAGCAGCCCGTACTGGTCCCGATGCACCGAGATCAGGGTGCAGTCGGTCATGGCTTGAGCGGTTTCGATGTGGCTGTGGTTGGACATCGTGGACACGACTCCGAAGAAGTCGCCCGGGCCGAGGACATTGCCCCCTTCCTCCTCCACGACCTCCACTTCCTTGGCAATACGTACCTTGCCCGAGCGGATTATATAGAAGCGGTCGGCGCTCTGTTTGCCCTCGACGATGATATACGAGTCCTTCTTGAAATTGACGAACGTGAGCTGGAGCGGACTATCCATCCTGTTTCCTGACCCGTACCTCGGCAGCCGACTTGTGCTAAGTATAAGTTCGGCGTTTGCGCGATGTCAATTGAACCTTCGCTCTCCGAAAAACGCCGACGGCATGCCCGCGACAGCCCTTCCGGGGCAGCGGGGATGCCGAACGGCCCGCTCCCGGGGTCATGACAAGCGGGAAACGCGCCGTCTTCTCGATAACGCGGAAGGCGCATGCCTTCCGCGGCGGCTCACGGCAAGGGGAATCTGGCCGTTTCCTCCATCACGCGGAAGGCGCATGCCTTCCGCGGCGCCGAACGGCGCGACATGGTTCAGG
>DATJQN010000267.1:0-11043 GCA_035505775.1 Rectinemataceae bacterium
TTTTCTGGCCGCCCGCCCCGAAGTTCTGACCATGCAGTCCGTCGTGAGCAATGATGTCGAAGAAGGCTTGCAGCTCATCCCTGTCGGGCAACGCCCGAACGTATTCCAGCTTTCACAGACCTATCGCGCGGCATTGCTCAAGGTGCTCCAGAACTACCCCTCCATCCGCCTTTCGGTGGGCTCGGGCGGCGGTCCCGGCGGCGGCAATTTCGGCGGAACGAACTCCATGCAGCTCAGCATGGTGGCTCCGAGCCTCGACACCCTCATCAAGCGCAACGCGGCCATAGTCTCCGCCATTCAGCAGAATCCCTACGTCTCGGACGTGACGTCGAGCCTTTCGGACACGAACCTCGAGCAGGATTTCGTCGCGGACCAGGGCAAGCTGAAAGGGACCGGGATCACGACGCAGAGCATAGCGAACATCCTGCAGACCTACACCTCCGGCACGCAGGCCGGCAATGTCGTGACGGGGGGCCTCAGCTACCCGATCATGGTCCAGATCGATCCCACCGCCCTGGCCGGGGGCCAGACGCTGCTTGACCTTCCCGTCTATTCCAGCCAGCTGCAGACGAGTCTCCAGGTCGGGCAGCTCGGCAGCTTCGTCCTCAACCAGAAACCGAACTCCATCTCCCGCTACAATCGCCAGTACACCGGCTCGCTCAACCTCAACCTCAAGCCCAACGCGCCGACCGTGCTGGAGATGCAGACCGCCATCGTCAATGACCTGCAATCGCGGGGCCTCCTCGACGGCGGCCTGGCCATCACCACCAACAGCCGATTCGGTTCGGTGGCGCTGGCCGGTCAGCTCGCGAGCACGGGATGGCAGATCTTCCTCCTCGCCCTCTTCCTCGTCTACCTCGTCATGGCGGCCCAGTTCAACTCCTGGCGCTATCCCGTGTATCTGCTGCTGCCCGTGCCGCTCGCCATCGTCGGGGCCCTCCTCCTCGTTGCGATCATGGGCGGCGGGCTCGACATCTTCGGTCTCATGGGCATGCTCATGCTCATAGGACTGTCGGCAAAGAACGCCATCCTGTACCTCGACTTTGTCATGGAGCGCCTCGGCAAGATGCCGCTGAAGGACGCCCTGATCGACGCCGCGCGGCTCAGGTTCAGGCCCATCGTCATGACGACGCTCACGGTCCTCGTCATCAGCTTCCCCCTTATCCTCTCGACCGGCCAGGGCTCCGAGTTCGGCCAGCGCATGGGCATGGTCATGTTCGGCGGCATCGTGTTCTCGGCCATCCTGACGTTCTTCGTGGTGCCGGCCGCCTTCTTCCAGTTCGAGCGCAAACGCCATGCGAACTTCCAGGCCACCCGCGAGGAGATCGAGAAGGCCTGCGAGGATATCGAGCACGGAGTGCTGCCGCCCGGGGTGGAGCTCGAGACGGACGAAGTGCTGGATGACGCGGCACGCGAAGCGGCGCCAGAGGCGGCGCCAGAGCTGCCTCCTGAGACGAAGCGGCCCCAGCCGGCGCTTGCCGACGCCCGTGCCCGCAGCGCCGATCCCGCAGACGGCTCGGAGCCGGAACGTGACGGCTCCAACCACGAGGGATTGTTGGTCGGTGGCCGCAGGGCGAAGAAACCCGCCACGCGGAGCTCTCGAAAGACGGAGTCCGAGTCGGACGCGGAAGAATACGGACTTTGATGCTGCCCGTTTCCGGATTCCGTGCTAGTATCCCGGTCGAGCCTTGGAGCGAAACCCGGGTCCGCGTCCACGATGGAGGGGACGCGACCCGATTCTGGAGAGGCCGAATATGGCAAAACAGGACTGTTGGAACGGCGTGTCGCTGTTCGAAGAGGGCGGCGTCGATCGGCTCGGGATCCCGGCAGCACGTCGTGGTCAGGGCGGAGCGGCGGGAGTGATGCCCCGGAAAGCGGACACGTCCGGACAGGGCGGACAGGCCGGTTCCGGCGGGGAGCGCAGCCCGGGCCGGGCCGGGGTGAGCGTGAACTACCTCCGCTCCGTGGACCGCCTCATGTCGGTCGTGGACCTTCCGGCGGAGCCGGATCTCTTCCGCGATCTTCGGGCCCAGCAGAGCGGTCTCCCCCGCTACCGCTTCAATTTCCCCGGTGGCATAGTCCGGTAAGTCCGCGGTCCACCCCGGTTCGCCCGTGTTTCGCATCGCGATGTTTCGGAGGTACCCATGAAGGTCAATTTCGTCACGATCAGCAGGGCGCGGATGGAAGAATCCCTCGCCTTTTATACGGGCATCCTCGGTTTCAAAAAGGTGCGGGACTTCCCTGCGGGCCCGGGGCGCAGGATCGTCTTCCTCGAGGACGGACCGACTCAGATAGAACTCATCTCCGACGCGGCCTGCACCGATCGGGCCAACGGCGACATTTCCATAGGGTTTCGGGTCGAGAATGTCGAAGAGCTGGCCGCCGAGCTCAGGGCGAAGGGCGTCACGATCGCCCAGGGGCCCACTACCTTCCAGAGCGGGGTTACCATGATGCGCATTCTGGACCCCAACGGTGTCGAATTGGGCTTCGTCCAGGAATAATCCCCCGCCTGTCCACGTCCCCGCCACTGCGCCCCCTGCGGAGTGCGCTGCACTGATACATTATTTAACTTGTCGGCATTGACCGTGGAAGGCGCGGCTCAGTATGTTACCAACATGTTGGTAGAAGATACGGCCCTACCCCCGGCACTGCCGGAAACCAGCGGTTCGGACGGCGCACCGCGGGACCCGGGTTCCGAGCTCTCGGCCCGTGACCGGATCCTCGATGCCGCGGAGACGATGTTCGCCTCCAAAGGCTACTCCGCGGTCACGCTCCGCGACATAGGCTCCGCGGTCGGGCTCCGCCATGCCTCCCTGTATCACCACTTTCCCGCCGGCAAGGACCAGCTCTTCGTCGAAGTGACGGAGCGCAACATCCGCCGGCACGGGGCGGGACTCGAAGCGGCCATCACCTGCGGCGGCGTCTCGCTCCGCCGACGACTGTACGGGGTCGCGGACTGGCTCCTGTCGCAGCCGCCCATGGATCTCGTGCGGATGCTCAAATCGGACATGCCCTCGCTCGACCCGGCCGAGGCCCGGAGACTCATGGACCTGGTGTCCTCCCTCATCCTGAAACGGCTGGCTTCCGTGCTGGATGCGGCCAAGCAGGCCGGCAGCATAACCGGCCCCGATTCCATGCTCCTCGGGGGCGGGATACTGGGCCTTCTCGAGAGTTTTCATTCGATACCGACCTTCGCCATCAGGCGGCCGCTGACCGAGATGGCGCGGGAACTCATAGACGTCTTCCTCTCCGGTCTCGGGTACCGCGACGAGGAGGGTGCAGCTCAGGAGGTAAAAGCATGAGCGTCGTGGAATTGGTGGAAGTCAAGAAGAGTTACAAGTTGGGCGACACCACCGTGGAGGCCCTCCGCGGCGTGTCGCTCGCCATCGAGCGGGGCGAGTTCATCGCCATCGCGGGGCCTTCGGGCTCGGGGAAGAGCACGATGCTCAACATGTTCGGCTGCATCGACCTGCCCTCCGCAGGCCGGGTGCTGATCGACGGGCAGGATGTAGGTTCTCTCGGCGACCGCGAGCTGACGCACTACCGCCGCGCCAAGATCGGCTTCATCTTCCAGTCCTTCAATCTCATCCCCGTGCTGAACGTGTACGAGAACATCGAGTTTCCCCTCCTCCTGGGCCGCGCGCTCACCAAGAAGGAGCGGGAATCGACCGTCATGCGCCTGGTGGAGGAAGTGGGTTTGGGCGACCGCCTGCGCAACAAGCCCAATGAGCTTTCCGGAGGTCAGCGCCAGCGCGTCGCCATCGCCCGGGCCCTCGTGACCAGGCCGCTCATCGTCCTTGCCGACGAGCCGACCGCCAATCTCGATTCGGCGACGGGGCTGCGCATCATCGAGCTGATGAAACAGATCAACCAGGTGGAGAACACGACCTTCATCTTCTCCACGCACGACGCGCACATCATGGGACAGGCGAGGCGCCAGGTCCACATCCTGGACGGCCGTCTGCACGACGGGGACTAGCCATGCTCACACTCAAGCTCGCCATACGGACCCTCGCCCGACGGAAGGCGAGGATGGCGCTGATCGGCCTCCTGGTGGCCTTCGGCACCTTTCTCATCGTCTTCGGCGAAACCTTCGCCCGCTCGGCAGCGGAGGCGTCGAAGGCATCCATAATCAACAACTTCACGGGAGACTTCATAGTCTACTCGGACAAGTCCAAGGAACTGCCCTCGCCCTTCGCGTTCAACACCCCCCTTCCGGTCATCCGGAATCTGGACCGGGTCGAGGCCGCGATCGCTGCCCGGCCCGAGGTGGCCGTGTCGGTGCCCTATGCGCAGAACTACGGCCTGCTTCAGGTTGTCCGGGACGGGAAAAGCATCGACCTGCCCTTCATCTTCTATGCCGTCGATCCCGAGCGCTACCAGAAGGTCTTCTCGAACCTGCGCGTGGACCAGGGCGGCTTCTTCACGGCCTCGCCGAGCGCGACCGCAGCGCCACAGGGCGTGCTCGTCAGCTCCTATCAGAATGCCCAGTACCTGAAGAACTACGGTGTGCGTCTCAAGGTGGGGGAGCCCCTGACCCTTCTCGGCATCACGGAGGGCGGGGTCAACACGAGGCCCTCGCGGCTCCTCGGCATCTTCGAGCCCCTGCACTACACGAGTGTCTTCAACTACATCAACTTCATGGACGCCGCCTCGTACTCCCAGCTCTACGACTTCACCGGAGTCCAGGCCCTGCCCGACGCATTCAATCAGGGACTCGCCTCCGCGGCCTCGAGCGAGGACAGCATCTTCGGTCTGGCCGCGGACAAGAACTTCGGCAACCTGGACCTGGCCTCGCTCAAGACCGAGGCCCTCTCCGGCTACACGATGATCGCCGTCAAGCTCAGGGACCATGCAAGCCTCGACCGGGTGGTCTCGGCCCTGGGCTCGGACACGACGCTCGGGATCAAGGTCGCGAAGTGGGACGCGGCCTCCGGATTCTACGCCCAGATCGCCGCTTCGCTGGAAGCCTTCATCTACCTCGCGACCGCACTCGTATTCCTGGTGGTCGCTCTCATTGTCATGAACACGCTGATCATCAACGTCACCGAGCGCACGGCGGAGATCGGGACGATGCGCGCCATAGGCGGGGACCGGTCCTTCATCCGGGGACTCTTTGTCACCGAGTCGCTCGTGCTGAACCTCGCGGCCGCCCTGATCGGCATGGTCGCCGCGGCAGTGGCCATGGCCCTGGTGGGCACCAATGGGGTCCCCTTGCCGGACACTGTCTCGCAGTTCCTCATGGGGGGCGGCAGCCTCCCCCTCCACGTGCGGCCGGTGCCCTTCTTCGAGGCCCTGCTGCTCGTGCTCGCGGTGTCGGTGCTCGCCACGATATATCCCGTCCGGGTGGCCACGAAGATCACGCCGCTCAGGGCGATGAGCGACAGATAACCCGCAGGAGGGGCAGGAATCATGAGGCACTTTGCCGCCATAGCGTTCAAGAATATCTTCCGGCAGAAGAAGCGGAGCTTCACGCTCGGTATCAACTACGCGATCGTCACCTTCATACTCGTCCTGCTCTTCGCCTTCTCCCATGGAGCGAGCGTGAACATCGAATCCAACCTCGTGCGCGCCACCGCGGGACACATCACGATCTCCGGCCAGTACGCATCGGCCGGACGCGTCTTCAACGGCATCCTCAGGACGGGCACGGTGATCGATGTCGTGCATTCGAGCCTGGGCGCTGACAGCGTCGTCCTGCCCCGTTACCAGGTCCAGTCCACGCTCTACTACAAGGGGCTGTCCAAGCGGCTCACCTTCGTGGGGATAGACACGAAATCCGACACGGGATTCAGGGACCAGATGAAGTTCGGCGCCGGCGGCTGGGATTACTATGCCGCCGACCCCAACGGCGTTCTCGTGCCCGCGGACGCGGCGGGCTACTTCGGCCTGGCAAACGGGGACGAGGTGGTCATCTCCACGCGGACGAGGTTCGGGGCTTTCAACACCGGCATTCTCAGGGTTCGGGGAATCTACACGTCCGATGATTTCTTCTCCCGAGGCAATCTCCTGACGCACTTCGACTTCCTCCGTTCCCTCGACCTTGCCGACGCCGACGCCTCGACCACCATCTATGTCTACCTCCACTCGGCCTCGGGACTTTCAGCGAAGCGGGACCGGCTCTCGGCGGCCCTTGCGGCGTCGGGCTTCGAAGTCTCGCGCCCCAAGACCGACAGCGACGCGATCGCCGCCATCTCCGCCGCGAGCACGAAGTACGAGGCGGACAAGGAAGGGCGCGACCGCGTCATGCTCACGCTATCCACGCTCGACGAAGTGCTCGGCATCGTCCGCTCCGTGTTGGGGGCGGTCAACGGCGTGGGAGCCCTCGTGGCGGCGATCATGCTCTTCGTCATCGCGGTGTCGATATTCATCAATCTCCGCATGACGATCAACGAGCGGCTGCGGGAGATCGGCACGATGAGGGCCATAGGGGTCGAATCGGGAGGTGTGGCGGCCCTGTTCGTGCTCGAGAGCCTCATCCTCGCGCTGCTGTTCTCCGGAGGCGGCGCCGTGCTGGCCACGTTCGTCTCCTTCGCTGTCCGTTACCTCGTGCTGCTCCCGACAGGGGGCAATCTGGGCATATTCATGAACGCGGGCCATCTCGTCCTGATTCCCCGGTTCGCCGACATCGCTGCGATCATAGCCGCAGTCGCGCTCTTCTCGGCGCTTTTCTCCTGGTTCCCGGCCAGACGCGGGGGGCGCATACCCCCGGTCGAGGCCCTGACAGCCACATTCTGAAAGGTGGAGCAGCATGAATACCACAGTACCGACCGGAAAGCATCGCGCGGCCTGGGGCGCGATCGTCGCCCTCGCCTGCGCCGGAAGTCTCGCCATCTCGGCTCAGGCCGCGGCCGGGACGGCCCCATCGAAGGGCGGGGCCAACGATCCCGTCGCGGCCAGACTGGTGCAGGCGGTCGACGACAAGCTCAATCTCGAAGGCCTGGACATCACGGACACCTTCACCCTCATCCAGAAGAAGGCGGGCGAGGCGGACCGCGTCCTGCAGGTGAAGGTCTATCGGCGCGACGCGGCCGACACCTTCACCCTCATCTTCCAGTATCCCCAGAGCGAGAAGGGCAAGGGTTACTATCGCAACAAGGATGATCTCTACCTCTATCTTCCGACGACGAGGGAGTTCGTCTACCGCAACCGGAAGGACGACGTGGGCTCCACCGATGTGCGAACCGACCTCTTCGGCAAGCAGACCACGCTCGCCCAATACGGCGTGAGCTATCTCGGGAAGGCGACCGTCGCCAGTTGGACCTGCGACCTCGTGCGACTGGACGCGAAACAGCTCGACGTGTCCTTCCCCATCCAGAAGTGGTACATCCGCACGAGCGACGGGCTTCCGGTCAAGGAGGAGAACTTCAGCGCCTCCGGCGCGCTGCTCAGGACCATCTACTACATCGACTATCAGCAGGTCGCTCCGGGGCGCTATATCTTCACGAAGCTCCTCGCCCAGGACGAGCTCGAGAAGGGGCAGAAGACCTTCCTTTCGAACGAGGGAGTCGACAGCGCGAGAATTGCCGACTACGTGTTTTCCAAGGCCTTCCTCGAAGAGCAGTCGCGGTAGGAGGGGACATGAACCGAGCGATCTTCCAGACGATCCGACGCTGCACTGCCACCCTGATTGTCATGCTGGCCGCCGCCTCTGCGGCCACGGGGCAGGCAGCCGATCAGGCCCAGGCCGGCGCCGGCACCGCTGACACTGCCTCCGGCGCTGCCGGCACCTCCAGCGATGACAATCCCTTCGACATCGGGGGCTTCGACCAGAGCGTGCAGACGAGCATCAATGGACCCGACAGCGCGAAGACCGAATACCTGGTCGGCGGCTCGGTGCTTGTCGAGGCGCAGGCCTACTCGCCCGGCTCCTTCGACGCCTATCTCGCCGAGTCCTCGACCCAGGGCACGGTCTTTGCCAAGGTATCGGTGCCCGACTACGGTTCACTCTACGCTTCGTTTGCCTTCAGCCACCCCTTCTTCCAGGGGAACGGGGGATATGCCTCCGCTGCTCCCTTCGGTCCCGCGGACCTCTCGACGATTTCCTTTTCTCTCGCGGAGCTTCACTACAGCTTCGACATCGCCAAGACGCTCTTCGTGCGGATCGGCGACCAGCTCATCGCCTGGGGGCCCTCGAAAATCTGGACCCCCGTGGACTTCGTCAATCTCGAGCACAGCAATCCCTTCCAGAGCGTGGACACCCGGCTCGGGAAGAGCGGCGTGAGACTCCATCTCCCCTTCTCGTCCTCGAATGTCTTCCTGTTCGCCGATCTCTCGCAGAGCGTCACCGGGGGAGTGGTGCATGACCTCGGCTCCACCACCCGCGCCGCAGCCCGTTACGACATCACCCTGGGCGACTTCGAGTTCGGATTCAGCGGCCTGGCCGGGAAGGAAGTGCAGGGACGGGGCGGGTTCGACCTGTCGGGGAGGCTGCTCGGCAGCACGCTCTACGGAGAAGCCGTCTACGCGCCGGCCTACGCTTCCTACGCCTCGTCCTGGTCCGCCTCCCTCGGCTTCGAGCGCACGCTCGACGAGCTGAAACGCTGGACGCTGTCGGGAGAGTTCTACTACCAATCGAACGGAGGGGATTACAGCGGCCAGACCACAGTGATGGAGAGCCTGCCTCCCCTGTACATGGGCGCCTATTATGCGTACGGCGCCATCGAGGCCGACAAGCTGGGATCGAGCTACCTCACCACGACCCTCTCAGTCCTGAGCAACCTGAGCGACGGTTCATACACCATCAAGGCCAGGGAGGACTTTGCCTTCCCGCGCTCGGTGCCCTTCTCCATGTCGCTCAGCTACTACGGGGGCGGGGCAGACAAGGAGCTGACCCTCCTCTCCGGCAACAACTCCCTGGGGCTCTCGCTTCAGGCGCTGCTGCAGTTCTGAACCGGGGCCGCGGGGCGGCCCCCGCGTGCCGGCCCCTCGGCAGGCTGCCGGCCATCGCGGGCGCCGGCGGGATGACTCAGTCCTTCTTCCCGGTGAGCTTGATGATGTGGTAGCCGAACTGCGTCGAGACCACGTCCGAGATGGAACCCACGCCGAGATTCTTGCAGGCATGCTCGAAGCTCGGCACCATCTTGCCGGGGCCGAACCAGCCGAGGTCGCCGCCGGCCGACTTGGAGGGGCAGGTCGAGAATTCGCGGGCGAGGGAGCCGAAGTCGGCGCCCTGCTTGGCGCGGATCTTGAGCTGCTCGGCCTGTGCCCGGTCCTTGACCAGAATGTGACTTGCACGCCATTCCACGGAAATCCTCCTAGCGGAGCGCCACGTTGGCTGCCACCGTATCAAAATCTATGACGCCCCGGCTCAGGGCCCGCCTGTACAGCTCGACCGTCCGTGCGACGGCGTCGCCGAGAGCGGAGAACCTGATCCTGGGAAGCACCTTGGCGAGTTCCTCGTTGCGCATCGAGGGGGGGTAGGGTGGGGGGACTTCGTCCCAGCTGATGGTGCCGGCGGACTCGGGACTCGCCACCTCGATCGCCCGGACGACCTCGGCCATCGTGACGGACTCGCCCCCGAGATTGAAGGATTCGGAACCCTCGTAGCTCGAACGGGCGGCGGAGATGAAGAGCTCGGCGACGTCCTCGGCGTAGTGGAAGCCGAAGGTTCCGCCGTAGCTGATCCGGTACGGCCGTCCCGCCGCCGCGGCGAGCATGGCCACCGAGGGCGTGGCGGTCAGCCCGCGGTCCCGTCCCGCGCCGTAGACCACGTAGGGCCTGAGCCCGATGCTCGAAATGCCGAAGTTGTGCCAGTAGGACTTGGCCGTATATTCGTTGGCGATCTTCCAGGCGCCGTACAGCGAGCGTGGCGCGAACTCGGCGTCGTTCGGGATCGGCTCGACGGGGTACTCTTCCGCCGGACCGTAGACGGAGGTCGTGCTCGCGAAGCTCAGGTGCCCGACGCCGAAGCGGCGGGCGGCCTCGAACACATTGAGCGTCCCTATCACGTTGACTCGCGCGCCCTGGACCGGCTTGTCCCGGCACAGGGGCAGGAGCATGCCGGCGAGGTGGATAACCCGGTTCGGGCGGACCCGGCGGAATATGCGGTTGGCCACTCCCGGCCTGGCGATGTCGCCCTCGAGAAAGTGGATTCTCGCCGTCTCCTCTTTTTCGAATATCCAGGGGAGGCGGTACCAGCTGCGACCCCAGGCGTAGATTTCGCAGTCTTCCTGGAGAAGCCTGCGGAGAACCCACACGCCGATGCAGCCCGATGCTCCCGTGACCAGGAAACGCTCCGTGGCCATGCGAAACCTCCGGGAGAGATTCTGGCGGCAGAGGGGACGGCTCCCCTCATGCCGACAGGCCAAGGTATACAGAGACCGTCAGGATTGCAAGCCTCCCGGGCCGGCCGGAACCGGCATCGGACGGAGCTCCCTCGCGTTGACAGGATCGCGCCGGGCCGGCTACTGTCGTCGCCATGCACGAACTCTCGTTCTCGCCGGGACTTCTGCGGTTCATGCAGGGTATCTGCCATCCGTTTTTTTACCGGCTTTTTAACATTCATCGGATCGACGAGAGCCTCGCCCAGGTCGAGGCGCCCTACGTCATACTCGGCAATCACTCCGACTGGTGGGATCCCTTCTTCCTCATGCTCGACGTGACCGAGCCCACGCACTTCGTGGCCACCGAGGATCTCTTCAGCCTCTTTCCCTACAACCTGTTCATCGGGCGCCTGGGAGCCATCCCGAAGGTCAAGTTCCTTCCCGATCTCGATACCGTCAAATCCCTGTTCAAGGCCCGCGATCTCGGCAGGTCGCTTGGCATCTTCCCGGAAGGCGAGCGGAACTGGGACGGCCGCACCCTGCCCCTGGTCCCCGCGACTCTCAAGCTCATCAAGAAGCTCCGCGAGCCCGTCGTCGTCGTCCTGCTCAAGGGGGCCCATCTCTCCTTTCCGCGCTGGGCCTACTTCGCACGGCGGGGGAGGATCGAGCTCGAGTACCGCGTCGTGGCCAACCGCGACGAGATCGCGACAATGGGAGCCGAGGAGCTCATCGATCGTATCAGGACGGCCTTCGCCTATGACGAGCACGAGTGGAACCG
>DATJQN010000268.1:0-2308 GCA_035505775.1 Rectinemataceae bacterium
CCGATTCCATCGTCTACCGCGTGGGCAGTTTCCTGTTCACCGGCGACGCACTGCATGCCGGGATCATCGGGCGGACGCTCAGCCCCTTCAACACGGCCACTCTGGCGGAGCGACTTCAGGCGCGCATACTCGACCAGGCCGACGATTCTCTGATCCTGCCGGGGCACGGCCCGCCTTCGACGGTGGGCACCGAGCGCCGCTTCAACGTCGGGCTCGATCCGGACTACGCCCGGAGGATCACCTCCCGGTACGACTTCTTCGTATGACCGGTCCTAACCCGCCGGGAGCGGGTTAGGGGCCGGGGGCCGGGGGCGCGCCCGGGGCCGGGCCGAGGCCGAGTTCAGGGCGCGCCTGGGGCCGCGCTCAGTGACCGGGCAGGAGCAGTCGTCTGCCTCACCGTATGCGGCGCGCCCTGAATCTGTTTTTCGGTTTCAGTATGTCGTCGCGCGACTCGATGAGCTTCAGCTCGCGGCTTCGGGCGAACTGGCTGCGCAGCATCACCGAATAAAGGGCGTTGCTGCAGAGTTCGAGGGCCTTTACGGCGTCCCGCCGAACGAGGTACCTGCCCAGGAAGAGAGCCGCGCACAGGTCCCCCGCGCCGTGCGGCGCGGGATCGAGGGGAAGTTCAGGGGTGCTGATAGTGTGGTAGCCCGCCTCGCTCGCCATGAACATGGAGATGGTCGAGGCATCGGCTACCCGCGGCTTGAAACCGGTGATCAGCACGATCCGGGGACCCTTCGCGCGGATGAGGTCGCAGGCCGAGCGGGCCGAGTCCAGGCTGTCGATTACGATCCCCGAAAGATACTCGGCTTCGAATTGGTTGGGAGTCACGATATCCGCCCAGCCAAGGGCGCTCTCCGCGAGAAACTCGGGAAGGCCGGGTTCGACATACATGCCCTTGCCGTAGTCGCCCATGACCGGATCGCAGCAGTAGAGTGCGCTGGGATTGACCGCCTTGATATCCGCCACCGCTGCCACCATGGAGGCACCGATCTCGACGCTGCCGAGGTAGCCGGAGAGCAGGGCGTCGCACTCGGGCAGGAGGCCGAGGGCCTTTATGCCGCTCCAGAGCAGTTCGATATGACCGCCGGTGAACACCTCCCCCATGCAGGAATCGTAGCCCCGATGGTTGGAAAGCTGGACAGTGTTGATAGGCCAGACTTCATGTCCGACCAGCTCGAGGGGGAACACGGCCGCGCGGTTGCCCACATGCCCGTAGACAACATGGGACTGGATTGAGACTACGGACACAGTCCACCCCGCATCATCCCGGCTCCCCCCGACCGGAGGACACGATGCCCTCCCCCGCCGGGAAGCGCAGCCTGAGCTCGCCTAGGCAGTCAACGAGAAAGCCGTTCAGCATGTTCATCCCTTCCGGCGTCAGGGCGAGCCTCCGCCCGAACCCGGGATCGCCCGGCCTCGCGATTCCCGGGACAATCCTGTCCTGCCACTTCGCAATCGTCCCGGCGATCAGCGTCTCCAGGTCGAGCCCGAAACGCCACGAAAAGCGGTCGAGACTCAGCCCAAAAATGGTCCGGACTCCCATCATAAGCATTTCGAAGGCCGAATCCAGAGGAGCGATTTCGCTTTCTTCCGCTTTTTGGGTCTCGGGAAGCAGGTACCGGCGAACATCCCGAAGCTCCTCCAGCCGGAGCGATCGACCGCTTCCGTCCTCGGAGACCAGCGTCGACACGGCGCCGGGCCCGGCGCCCAGATAGGACTCGAGCTCCCAGTAGGCAAGGTTGTGCCGACACTCCGATCCCGGGCGCGCGAAATTGGACACTTCGTAGCGCCGCAGTCCCGCGCCTTCCAGCAGCGACCTCGCCCGCTCCCATTCGTCGAAGGCCGCGTCGGGTTCGGGAAGTCGTACGAGCCCTGCGGCGATCATGCCGGCGAGCCCGGTTCCCTCCTCGACGCTGAGATCATAGATGGAGATATGTCGGAGGCCCAGATCGAGGAGCATCGCCACGGAGCGGCTGAGGCCCGAAGCCCCGGCAGAAGGGAGGCCGGCGATGAGGTCCGCCGACAGCGACAGACCGGCCTCGCTGCCGGCCACGAGGGCCTCCCGGGCCCCTGCGGCATCATGGGCCCTGCCCAGGAGGAGAAGCTCCGAGTCCACGAGACTCTGCACGCCGAGGCTCAGTCGGTTGACGCCATGTCGCCGGAAAAGCTCGAGATGCTCCCTCCCGAGGCTCTCCGGATTGGCCTCGACCGTCCATTCGCAGCCCGGCGCGCGCAGCCCCGCCAACTCTCCGAGCAGCATGTCGAGATCCGCACGGGGAAGGGCCGTAGGCGTTCCCCCGCCCAC
>DATJQN010000269.1:0-10683 GCA_035505775.1 Rectinemataceae bacterium
TGCGCAACGCCCATGGCATAGGACTCAAGGCGAAGTTCGAGAATCGTCACCCTGCGCTCGGGCATCACCGGAACCTCGCCGGCGCGCGCCCGCTCGTAGGCCCGCCGGCCGTCGATATGCACGGCGGAGTACAGGGGAGGGCGCTGAACGATGGGGCCGCGAAACGACTCGAGCGCCGACGCGAGCTTCCCAGGATCGGGGATCGGTCCCTCGGCCACAGTCTCGCCTTCCGGGTCGAGCGTGCTCGTTTCCCTGCCAAACGCGATTCGGCCGCGGTAGACCTTCTCGCCGGCCTCGGCGAAGCCGGCGAGCCTGCAGTAACTTCCCGAGAAGGCGATGAGAAGGCCGGAGGCGAAGCGGTCGAGGGTGCCCGCGTGCCCGACCCGAGAGGTGGCGAGCGAGCGCTTGACGGCGGCGAGGGCGGCGAAGGAGGTGAGCCCCACGGGCTTGTTGATGAGGCACATGCCCGCGGGATATCGCCGCCCCTGCCGAGGGGGTGAACCCGCAGAGAGGGTCACGAGAAGAGTCCCTTGATCCTTTCGTTCAGCTCGAAGCCTTCCTTGATCCCCTTGTCGGGAAGGAAATGGAGGCGCGGCGTCAGCCGGGTCTTGAGGCGCTTCCCGAGTTGGGCCTGGATGAAGCCGGCCGCATGCTGGAGTCCGGCTACCGCCCGGTCGAGGCTTCCCGCGGAGTCGTCATCCGGCGAGCCTTCCCTGAACGACGATACGAAGACCCGGGCGGCGGAAAGGTCGCGGGCGGCCTCCACCCGAGTGACCGAGACGAAGGGTCCCACGCGGGGATCCTTCACCTCGCCACCGAGTATGAGCGTCGCAATGAGATCCCGCAGCTCCTCTTCGACCCGTCTACGCCTTATCTCGTCCATTGTCGTTCCCTCCGGCCGGCTGGGCGGAGGAGCCCAGAGTACGGGCGATCTCGACCATCTCGTAGACTTCCAGAATATCGCCCGTCTTCAGATCGTTGCAGTTCTCGATCCCGATTCCGCATTCGAAGCCCGCGAGCACTTCCTTGGCGTCGTCCTTGAAGCGCTTGAGCGAGCTGATCTTGCCCTGGAAGATCTCGATCTCCTCGCGGATCACGCGGACCTGGCAGTTCCGACGCACCGCACCCTCGAGCACGAAGCATCCCGCGACGATGCCGATCTTGGGCACCTTGAAGGTCTCACGGACCTCGACCTTGCCGATCTCGCTTTCCTTGAGCTCGGGCGCCAGCATGCCCTCCATGGCCTTCTGGATCTCTTCCTGAGCCCGGTAGATGATGTTGTACTTGCGGATGTCGACCTTCTCCCGATCGGCGAGCAGCTTGGCTGCCGGGCTCGGGCGGACGTTGAACCCGATGATGATCGCATCGGAGGCCGAGGCCATCATGACATCGTCTTCCGAGATGGCGCCGGCCGCGGCGCGAAGGACGTTGAGGCGGACCTCGTTCGTGGAGAGCTTCTCGAGCAGTCCCTTGAGGGCCTCCACCGAGCCCTGCACGTCGCCCTTGATGACGACCTTGAGCTCCTGCACTGCACCCGCATGGATCGTATCGTAGAGATTGTCGAGAGTGACCTTCTTGACGTTCTTCCCTTCCTCGTACTTCTTGAGCTCCTGGCGCTTGTCCGAAATGGCCCGGGCGAACTTCTCGTCCTCGACCACCTCGAAGGGGTCTCCCGCGTTGGGCATTCCCTCGAAACCGATGACCTCCACCGGCATGGAGGGAGGCGCTTCTTCGATGCGCTCGCCGCGATCGTTGAAGAGGGCCCGCACCTTGCCGGGGAATATGCCCGCGACAAAGGACTCGCCGATGCGGAGCGTGCCTTTTTCCACAATGATCGTCGCCACGATACCGCGGCCCTGGTCGATCCGCGACTCGACCACCTTGCCCTCGGCCCGTCGCGCGTGGTTCGCCGTCAGCTCGAGCACCTCGGCCTGGAGGAGGATGGCGTCGAGCAGCTCGGGGATGCCCTTTTTCTGGAGCGCCGAGATCTGGCAGAACATCGTCGTCCCGCCCCAGGCTTCGGGGATGAGACCGAGTTCCGAAAGCTGGGTCATGACGCGGTCCGGGTTGGCCTCGGGCAAATCGATCTTGTTGATGGCGACGATGATGGGAACGTTGGCCGCCTTCGCATGGTCAATGGCTTCGCGCGTCTGGGGCATGACTCCGTCATTGGCGGCGACCACGAGCACGACTATGTCCGTGATGCCGGCGCCCCGCGCCCGCATCTTGGTGAAGGCCGCGTGTCCCGGCGTATCGAGGAAGGTGATCGGCCCCTTGGGGGTCGACACCTGATAGGCGCCGATGTGCTGGGTGATGCCGCCGAATTCCCCGGCGACCACGTCGGTCTTCCGTATGGCGTCCAGCAGTTTTGTCTTTCCATGGTCGACGTGGCCCATCACCGTGACGATGGGAGCGCGGTGGGACAGGTCTTCCGGATTGTCGGCCGCCTTCTCGATCACGGTCTCGTCGTACAGCGAGACGATATGCACGGCGCAGCCGTATTCCTCGGCCAGGATCGTCGCCGTGTCCGAGTCGATCTTCTGGTTGATCGTGGCCATCACGCCGAGTTTCATCAGCTTGCCGATCAGCTCGGCCGGCTTGATGTTCATCTTCTTGGCGAGTTCGGAGACCGAGATGGTCTCCATGATGTCGATCTCCTTGGGAATGGCCATCGCGCGGGCTTCGGCCTTCTTCTTGAGCTGAAGCGCCTTCTCGGCCTCGTCCTCGCGCTTGTTGAAGCTCGGCTTGCGGCGATTTATGGGTTTGCGTACCGCGGTCTTCCCCGTGCCCATCGTCGGTGGTCCGCCGCCCGGCCGTCCGCCCATGCCCGGTCTGCCGGCGCCGCCGCCGTAGCCGCCCGGACGCGATCCGCCATAGCCGCCCGGCCGATTCTGGCCGTAGCCGCCGGGTCTGCCCGCGCCGCCGCCGTAGCCGCCCTGACCCTGATAGCCGCCGGGCCTGCCCGCCCCGCCACCGTAGCCGCCCTGGCCTTGATAGCCGCCGGGACGCGGGCCGCTCGAGCCGCCGTAGCCGCCCTGGCCCTGATAGCCGCCGGGACGCGGAGCGCTCGAGCCGCCGTAGCCGCCCTGGCCCTGATAGCCGCCGGGACGCGGACCGCTCGAGCCGCCGTAGCCGCCCTGGCCCTGATAGCCGCCGGGGCGTCCGCCGCCCGAGCCGCCGTAACCGCCCTGGCCCTGATAGCCGCCGGGACGTCCGCCGCCCGAGCCGCCGTAACCGCCCTGGCCCTGATAACCACCGGGACGTGGAGCGCCGTAGCTTCGATCTGTCGTGGAGTTGGGCCTGCTGTCGGAGCCCGGACCGCGCGAGCCCGCATAGGGACCGGGTGAACGTGGTCGCTCGCCCAGTGGGCGGTCTGTTGCGGGTCGATCGCCGACAGGCCGATCCCCCACGGGGCGTTCGCTCGCGGGTCCGCGGCTTGCCGGTCGGTCCGCATCGCTGCGGGCTGCAACGACGCGGCCGGGCTCGCCGGCTTCTCCGGGCTCGCGATGCGGGCTCGGCCGGACGAGCTCGGGCTTCTGGCCCGCCCCTTCTGCGGGCGCAGCGGAAGCCGCTTTTTGCTCTTCGCTTTTTACGGGGTGCGACTCCTCCGCAGGGGTCCCCTCCTTGTGATGTGCAACCACTCTCGCCTGGGGCTTGGCCGCGACAACCTTCTTCTTGACGACGACGACCTTGCGCTTCTCCCCGGCCGCATCGTGATCCGCGGGGGAGCTGGCAGCGCCGGGGACAGGCTGCCCTTCGGGCTCTGCCGCCTTGGTCTTGGGCTGCTTTATGAGATTCGCTTTCTTCTGCGGATTCTCGGTGTTATCGGTCATACGCTCCCTTTATACTTCCTGATCGTCCTCATATTCGAAGCTCAGCTCCACGCCGCAGCTCGGGCAATGAGTCATATCGGGTGTCACGCGGTGCCCGCAATCCGGGCACTCGTAGAATTCGTCATCCTGAACTTCGGCGCTTACCTCTTGGACCTCGCCACCTTCGACGACCTCGACGTTTTCCGCGATGATCGCCTGTACCTTGGCGGCATCCTCCGCGCTGATTCCCTCCAGACTGGCAATCCGGTCTTCGGGCAGGTCGATGAAGTCTTCGATGAGGTTGATTCCCTGGGCGGAGAGCGCCTCGGCCCAGGCGGGTTCGATGCCGGGCAGGTCCGCGATGCGAACCGGCTCTTCTTCGTAGCTCTCCCCGAACAGCTCGGATACCGCGCGCTTCAGGTCGGTGGAACGGTCCATGGAGAGGAACTGCTCCTCGGTCTTCACGTCGATGTTCCAGTCGCAGAGCCGGTTGGCCAGCCGGACGTTGAGGCCCTGCTTGCCGATCGCAACCGACAGCTGGCTGTCGGCCACCACCGCAAGCGCGAGGTGCTTGGCTTCGTCTAGAATGTAGACGTCCTTGACTTCTGCCGGGGAAAGGGCGTTGCGGATGAAGCGCTTGGAATCCACCTCGTACTTGAGGATGTCCACCTTCTCGCCCTCGAGCTCGCGGATGATCGCC
The DNA here is from genome assembly GCA_035505775.1 of Rectinemataceae bacterium. Lineage (GTDB taxonomy): Bacteria > Spirochaetota > Spirochaetia > Treponematales > Rectinemataceae > JAJXZP01. The sequence continues at coordinate 4,513 of DATJQN010000269.1, forward strand.
TGAATGCGGATGCCCTTCAGGCCGACGCAGGCTCCCACGGGATCGATATCTTCGCGCTTGGAGTAGACCGCAATCTTGGTCCGATAGCCGGGCTCGCGGACGATCTTGAAGACGTCGACCGTCTTGTCGTAGATCTCCGGGACCTCGAGCTCGAGGATCTTGCGCACGAACTCCGCATGCGTCCTGGACAGTATGATCATGGGTCCCATGCGGCCCTTCTCCACCTCGACGATCATCGCCTTGATGCGGTCGTTGGGATGGTAGGTTTCGCGGGGCGACTGGTATTTCTTGGGGAAGAGGCCCTCGATCTTGCCCAGATCGACGAAGATGTTGCCGTTCTTCTCCCGCTGGTAGTATCCGATGATGATCTCGCCAACCTTGGACTTGTACTCGGCGTACTGGGTGTCCCGCGATATCTCGCGCAGCGACTGCCTGGTCGTCTGCTTGGCCAGCATGACCGACTGAAGGTCGAACTCATGAGGGTCGACCGGCAGTTCGAGGATATCGCCCACCTCGGCTTCGTCGCTGTAGGCCTTGGCCTCTTCGAGGGAGATCTCGAGGACGGGATCGTCGATCTCCTCGACGATCGTCTTCTTGGCGTAGACGTCCACGCCTTCGTAGTTGTCCTTGAAGCGGACGACCGCATTTTCGTTGGTTCCGTACTTCTTCTTGTACGCGGCGAGGAGTGCGTCCTCGACCGTCTTGACGATCAAGTCCTCGGATATGCCTTTTTCTACGATAAGCTGCCGTATCGCCTCGGCCATTTCGGAAGCCATATGACTTAGTCTCCCCCCTGTGAAGAATCGAGCCGCGCCTTGGCGATGTCGGCGAACGCAAAGACCTGTTCACCCGCCGACGTTTCCAGGGTCACGCTGCCCGACGAAGCCGTCACTATCCGCCCTCGGGTCCATTCCCCCCCGCCCACCGGAAGGATCCGGACTCCCTTTCCCCTGAAGATCATCCATTCCTTCGGCGACTTGATCGCCCGCTCGATGCCGGGGCTGGTAACCTCGAGCGAGGGCTCCGCGGCCCCGAGCAGAATCTGGAGCCGGGGATAGATCAGCCGGTGAGCCGTGGAACATTCGCTGATGCCCGTTCCCGCGGGCGCGAAAATGACCGCGCGCACCTGTGCCGATCCCCGGTGTCGGCTTATCGCAAGCTCCACCAGCCTCAGTCCCGCACCCATGAGTAGGGGTTCGAGATCGGCCGCCAGCATTTCTTCTTCCTGCATACCCATAAAAAAAAGAGCCGCGAACGACTCTTCTTATCACTAAGGAGAATCTTTGTTTTTTTTCTATGACGTGATACTACAACTTCCACGATGCCGCGTCAATATGCGGCCTAGTCCGCGGCGAGCACCAGTACGTCCACCCGCTCGGCTCCGGCAGCGCGGAGCGCCGCGGCGCAGGCCTGTGCGGTCGCACCCGTGGTCATGACGTCGTCAAGCAGGAGAACCTGCCCCTTCAGCCCGAGACCGGGCTTTACCCGGAAGGAAGCGCTCGCATTTTCGCTTCGCTGGCCGAGTCCGAGGCGCTTCTGCTCCGAAGAGCCCCGACGCTCGAGCGCCCGCATTACGGCATGCCCGCGCGACTCCAGGCGCCCGACGATCTCCTCGATCTGATCCCAGCCCCGCGCCCGCAGCTTCCCCGGGCGAGGCGGCACGGGGACGATCGGCCGCTCGGGAAACTCGAGCAGGATGCTCTCCTCGCAGAGATCGGCCAGGTAGCCGGCGAGCGAGCGCCTTCCGCCGAATTTGTAGCTTGAGAGGAGACGTCGGAACGGGCCCGAATACTCGAACAGCGGAACTGCCCGATCGAATGCCCAGTGGGAGTTCCGGCAGCGGAGACAGATTCCCTGTTCCGAGATCAGGCCAACCCCGCACCGCGAGCATCGGTCGCCGGAGATCGGTCTCAGGCTGTCCCTACAGGCGGAACAGAGCGGCAGCGCGTCGACCCGCCCGCCGCACAGTGCACAGAATCGGGGCAGGACCAGGTCCAGGACGCCGCTGCCGATTTTCTTGAGCGCATGGACGTGCATGCCGCTGCTACGCGGCCTCCGCCTCACTCCGCTTGAAGATGGGACTGCAGGATGGCCAGCCTGTTGAGGGCCTCGCGGGGAGTCATGGAATCCACGTCGATGCTCCGCAATTCGGCGAGCACCAGCTCATCGGCGCTGAAAAGCGCAGCCTGCCGCCCTCCCCCGCCCGCTTCCCGTTCCACGGGCCGTCCGGCGGCTGCGGGCAGGTTCCGTTCCGCCCTCGCGAGCTCCGACTGGATCTCCGCGGCACGGCGCAACACCGCATCGGGTACGCCGGCCAGTCGGGCCACGTGAAGGCCGTAGGAGCCTTTTGCAGGGCCCGGCTCGATGTGCTTCAGAAAGACCACCTCGCCCTCTTCCTCGAGCACGGCCATCGAGAAGCTCCCGAGGCGCGGATGCTCGATGGCGGTGAGTTCGTGGTAGTGGGTCGCGAAGAGGCTGCGGCAACGGATGCGGTCCAGGAGGCTCTCCGCAACCGCCCAGGCGATGGCCAGCCCGTCCAGGGTGCTCGTGCCCCGTCCCACCTCATCCATCACCACGAGACTCGCGGCGCTTGCGGTATTCAGTATGAAGGCCGTCTCGTGCATCTCCACGAGAAAGGTGCTCTCACCGCGGGCCAGGTTGTCCTGCGCCCCTACCCTGCAGAAGATCTTGTCGATGAGGCCGATCTCGGCATCCAGTGCGGGCACGAAGGATCCGGCGTGGGCCATCAGGGCGATGAGGGCGTTCTGCCGCAGGTAGGTGGATTTCCCGGCCATGTTGGGGCCGGTAATGAGGGCGAAGGCCGGGGCGGCCGCGCCGGCGATATCCGCGCCCCGTTCCGCGGACGAGTCAAGCTCGACCCCGTTGGGAACGAAGCTCCCCTCCCCCAAATGAGCTTCCACGACCGGATGCCGGCCCTCCACGATGCGCAGCACAGGAGGGTCGACGATCCTCGGCCTGGAGTAGCCGCGCGACGTGGCCGTCCAGGCGAAGGAGGCCAGGCAATCCTGGACCGCCGCGGAACGGCCAAGCAGCAGCATCGTGGGGACCTCCCGCCTGACTGCCGCTCGAAGCTCGAGGAAGAGCTCACGTTCCAGCTCGACGATGCGCTCGGTCGCGCCGTTGATCTCGCTTTCGAGCTCCGACAGTCGTGTGGTCGTGAAGCGCTCGCCGGTGAGGAGGGACTGGCGGCGGATGAAATGCGAAGGCACGGAATCCGCCTTGTTTTTTGCCACCTCGAGGTAGTAGCCGATGATCTTGTTGTAGCGCACTTTCAATCCGCCGATACCGCTCGCGGCTCGCTCTTCTTCCACGTAGGCATCGAGAATCTCGCGCGAACGCTCCTTGAGCGCCTGCAAGCGGTCCAGTTCCTCGCTGTGTCCCGCCCGGATGAGCCCCCCTTCGCTGAGCAGGATGGACGGCTCGTCCCGGAGGGCAGTGGCGATGCGCTGGGATATGGCAGCGCAGGCTTCAGCCGCCGCGCCGTCCAAGGTCGGCACAAGCAGATCCGGCGCCCCTTCCGCAGCAAGAAGCTTCCGGGCCCTGAAGCATGCGTCTATGGATTCGCGCAGGGCGAGGAGATCGCGAGCATGGGCCTTGTCCATGGCCACGCGCGAGGCGAGCCGCTCGATGTCCCGGGTCTTCCCCAGCACATCGCGGAGCGAGGCAAGAAGTCGCTGATTCCGGTAGAGGAAGTCGACGGCGTCGAGCCGTTCTTCGATTCCCTTCCTGGAGTGCAAGGGCTGGAGCAGCCACTGTCTCATGAGCCGGGCGCCCGGAGCCGTTCGCGTCGAATCGAGGACGGAGAGGAGGCTGAAGGCCCGGCCGGAGTCCGCCAGATTCCGGACCAGCTCGAGGTTCTTCCTGCTTCCTTCGTCGATCCCGACGAACTCATCCGCCCTGTAGGGCAGGGGCGGGCCGAGGTGGGGAGTGGAGGCCTTCGCCGTCTCGTCCACGTAGCGAAGCAGGGTGCCTGCCGCCGCAAGCTCGGGCGCCGAGTCATCGAAGCCGAAGCCCTTCAGGGAGGCCAGGCCGAAACGTCGCTGCATGTCCAGCGAGGATCGCTCTGCATCGAAGCTCCAGTCCGGGTAGCGGTTGACGACGCAGTCTTCTGCTTCAGCCACCGCCTGGCCGACGAGGGGTCGATCGAGGAGGGACTGTTGCACGAGCAGTTCACGGGGGCCGAGACGATAGAGCTCTGACCTGAGGAACTCGGCCGCGGGGGGCTCCGCATCGGCCGAATCGAGGCTGAACGGCCGCGAATGGGCCCGAAACTCGCCAGTCGACAGGTCCAGGTAGGCCACGCAGAGCCTCCCCTCGACATGGCAGACTGCCATGAGGTAGCTGTTGGCCGCCTGGTCGAGAAAATCCTCCTCGACCGTCGTGCCCGGCGTGACCACCTCGACGACATCCCGTTCCACGAGGCCCTTCCCCGGTCCCGCCTCCCCCAGCTGCTCGCAGACGGCCACCTTTTTGCCCAGCCTGAGCAGGCGGGCGATGTAGGGCTTGGCCGCATGATAGGGTATGCCGCACATGGGCTCGCCCTGGCGCTGGGTGAGGGTCAGGTCGAGGAGGGCCGAGACTTCGATGGCGTCATCGAAGAACATTTCGTAGAAATCGCCCAGCCGGAAGAAGAGAACGGCATCGCGGTACCGGGCCTTGATTCTCCGGTACTGATCCATCATTGCGGAGCGCTCGGCCATAGACGTTGCATTATAGGCGTGGAAACGATAGGCTACAAGACGAAGCGTCGAGTCGAGGAGGCCTTGTGGAAGAGGCGGCTTACTTCAAGGAGGATGGCGAAACCATCTTCGTCCGGGCAGAAGGCCATGTGACCGCGGCAGTCTGCCCGGGCCTGAAAACGAGACTCTTCGCCCGCCTGGATGTCAGCCCGCGCATACGCGCGGTTTACTTCGACCTGCGCTCCTGCGAATACATGGATTCGACCTTCCTCGGCCTTATCGTCGGCGCGCAGAAGCGCTTCGAAGCCGCCGGCGGCGAGAAGATAGTCCTGCTCGGCGCCAACGAGGCCTGCCGGGGCCTGCTCAAGACCATCGGGGTGCTCGGCATAATCCGCCTCTCCGACGAGCTTCCCGCCCTTCCCGCAGACATGGATCGTATCGAATCCGGCCAGCGAGCGAGCGCCCGACTGGTGCTCGAAGCCCACGAGGAGCTCACGGGGCTGTCCGAGGAAAACAAGAAGCGCTTCGCCGGGCTGACGACCATCCTGCGCCGGGCGGTCGACGGTAAGGATCCGGAGTGAGCTGCGGGGCGGCTCCGCCCCGCTCAACAGCCTCGCATCACTGCTTGGTGCCCATGAGCGCGGCGATCACCTTGTCGGTGATGTCTATCATGGGACTGTACCAAATGACCGAATTCATGACCGAGTCTGAGCTTCGCATGTTGAGCACCATCGAGTAGCCGTCGCTCTCCGCGATCGCCTGGATCTGCTTGTAGACATCCTGGACAAAGGCGTTGGAAGCGGCGAGTTTCCTCGACTGGTCATCGAGCTCCGCCTGCTTCACCCGGACGTACTCCTTGAGGAACTCCGTCTTCTTGTACAGGTCGCTGTCGATCCTCAGCGAGGCCTGACTGTCTCCCGCCTGGTCCGCCTGCAGCTTCTGGGTCTGCAGTTGCCTGATCTCTGCGCTCATCCGGTCGATCTCGGTCTGGATCTGGGACTTTTTCTGCTCGAAGTCCTTGAAGGCGGTCGAATCCTTGGCGTAGGTCTCGATGACGCGATTCAGGTCCACGATGGCAATACGGGTTATCTGCTGCCCGAAGCCGGCGGCCCCGAGGGCCGCCAGGACGAGAGTGAGCGTCAGGGCCTTGGTCAGGCGCATCGTTCCTCCTTGCCGCCCTAGAACAGCGGCTGGGTAATGCTGATGACGAAGTCGAAGCCCGACGTCGTCTTCCAGGTGATCTGCGACCCGTCGAAGGTGAAACGTTTCGCGAAGTAGAATCTGAAGGGGAACTGCTGGATCGTGAAGCGGAAGCCGAAGCCCGTGGAGAAGGCCATGTCGTTCCAGTCCAGCGAGGAGAAGTTGGGCCTGCCGGTGTCCACGAAGGGCGTCGAAGCCGCCATGTTGACCATGCCCGATTGCTGCTGCAAGGCTCCCGCATCCACAAAGCCGTCAAGCCAGAGGAACTGCT
>DATJQN010000270.1:0-14377 GCA_035505775.1 Rectinemataceae bacterium
GGGGCGGGCTCCTCCGTCCCATTCCGGGCGGCGTGTACCGCGTCACTGCGGCCATGAAACGGGATATTGAAACCGCCCGTTATGGCGAACACGCTTCCAATCTCGGTGCACTCATAGCCGATCGCCTTGCCACGGAGCTCGGCATTCCGGCCTTCATCGCCGACCCGGTGGTCGTGGACGAGCTTTCGGATATCGCCCGCGTCTCCGGTCACAAGCTCTTCCAGCGGCGCTCGATCTTCCACGCACTCAATCAGAAGGCGGTCGCCCGGCGCTGGTGCAGGGAAAAGGGCAAGGCCTACGAAGAGGCCGTGCTCATCGTGGCCCACATGGGCGGAGGTGTGTCGGTCGGCCTGCATCAAGGCGGCAGGGTGGTGGACGTCAACAACGCCCTGAACGGCGAGGGGCCGTTCAGCCCCGAGCGCTCAGGAACCCTGCCCGCCGGAGATCTCGTGAAGCTCTGCTTTTCCGGGAAGTACCAGGAAAAGGACATACTGCGGATGATCACCGGCCAGGGCGGTCTCGTCAGCTTCATGGGATCGAACGACATGCGTACCGCAGAGAAGGGAATGCATGCCGGGGAACCGGTCGCGACGCTCTACTACCAGGCCTTCATCTACCAGGTCGGCAAGGCGATCGGCGCGCTCGGGGCCGCGGCCAAGGGCGCGGTGGACGCGATCATCCTCACCGGAGGCATTGCCTACGGCCCCGAGGTGGTCCAGGGCATCGACGAAATGTGCAACTTTATCGCTCCGGTGCTTGCCTATCCCGGGGAGGGCGAGCTCGAAGCGCTTGCGCAGGCCGGGCTCCGGGCCCTGTCCGACCCTTCGGCCGTGCTTGACTACGAGGAGGCCTGAGCATGCTCGGCAGCATGAGCGCAATCATCGAGGCGGCCAAGGCCGGCGGGAAGAAGCGGATAGCCGTGGCGGCGGCCCAGGAAGCCTCGGCTCTCGAAGCCGCGGTCGACGCCTGGAAAAACGGCATCGCGGAGCCGGTGCTGGTCGGCGATCTCGCCGCGATGGACGAACTGGCCTCCCAGCTCGGCTTCGACTTGACCCAGTTCTCGCGGTACGAGGAGAGGGATATCGCCAGGGCCGCGGCCAAGGCCGTGGAACTGGTCCGGTCCGGGGCCGCCGACATGCTCATGAAGGGCATTTTGGATACCTCGGTGCTCCTCAAGGCGGTCCTGAACAAGGAGTCCGGACTGAACGCCGGCAGGCTGGTCACTCACGTCGCCGTCATGGAGGTTCCGACCTACCACAAGCTCCTGATCATCACCGATGCCGCGATCACGATAGCGCCCGATATCCCCGCCAAACTCGACATCATCGCAAACGCCGTCCAGGTTGCCGGCGCTCTCGGCGTGCAGAAGCCCAAAGTCGCCCTGCTCGCCGCGGTGGAAAAGGTCAACTGGGAGAAGATGCCCTGCACGGCCGACGCGGCGATCCTCACGCAGATGAACCGCCGGGGCCAGCTCAAGGGCTGCATCGTGGACGGTCCCCTCGCCCTCGACAATGCGATCAGCGCCGAAAGCGCCGCCGTCAAGAAGATCGTCTCGGAGGTGGCGGGCGACGCCGACATCCTGGTCGCGCCGGATATCGAAGCCGGCAACATCCTCTACAAGTGCCTCCTGGATCTTGGACAAGCCAAGGGTGCAGGCATTGTCATGGGCGCCGCGAAACCCATCGTGCTGACCAGCCGGTCGGACAGCGCGGACACGAAACTGGCATCCATAGCCCTCGCCGCCCTGGCGAGTTGAACGAAAGGAGATCCCACATGGCTGTGAAAGGAAAGCTGGAGATCGACCGCGAGCGCTGCAAGGGCTGCAGTCTCTGCGTTCGTTCCTGTCCCACGAAGGTCCTCGAGATAGGCAACCAGGCCAATTCCTGGGGCTATTACCCCGTCACGGCGGCGCACGAAGACAAGTGCATCGCCTGCGGCAACTGTTACACGGTCTGTCCCGACGTGGCCATCACCGTCTACAAACTCTAGAGGAGGCTGATATGGCTGAAGAAAAACGCCTCATGAAAGGCAACGAGGCCATCGGCGAGGCGGCAGTCCGCGCCGGATGCAGGGCCTATTTCGGATATCCGATAACGCCCCAGAACGAGCTTACGGCCTTCATGGCCAAGAACATGATCGACACGAAGCGCACGTTCATCCAGGCGGAGTCGGAAGTGGCCGCCATCAACATGGTCTACGGTGCCGCCGCCACCGGCGCCCGCGCCATGACGAGCTCCTCAAGCCCCGGCATTTCGCTGAAGCAGGAAGGCATCTCCTACGCCTGCGGCGCCGACGTCCCCTGCGTGATCGTCAACGTTGCGCGTTCCGGCCCCGGCCTCGGCGGCATCTCACCGGGACAGGGCGACTATTTCCAGTCCACCCGGGGCGGCGGGCATGGGGACTACTTCCACATTGTGCTCGCGCCCAAGAGCGTTCAGGAGGCGGCGGACCTGACCTACGAGGCCTTCGATCTCTCCGACAAGTGGCGCATGCCGGTGATGATTCTCGCCGACGGACTGATCGGCCAGATGATGGAGGGAGTGGTTCTGCCCCCGCCGCGCGACATCGCTGCCCTCCCGAGAAAGCCCTGGGCCGCCGGCCACCAGGCGGACACGCACCGACCCATCAACCACGTCACCTCGATAAACCTCGTCCCACTCGAGCTGGAAGCTTCCGTCCGCAAGCGCTACGAGCGCTACGGCGAGATCAGGAAGAGCGAGGTGCGCTTCGAGGAAGTCAACGTCGAGAAGGCCGATCTGATCTTCGTGGCCTACGGCACCTCGAGCCGGGTCTGCCTCGGAGCCCTTGAAATGGCCAAGAAGGCCGGCGTCCAGCTCGGCCTGTTCCGCCCCATCAGCCTCTGGCCCTTCCCCGAGAAACGAATCGCCGAGCTCGCAGCGAAGGGCAAGCGCTTCCTCGCGGTGGAGATGAGCATGGGACAGATGGTTGAGGATGTCCGTCTGGCCGCAAACGGCAAGGCCGACATCCAGTTCTACGGTCGCTGCGGCGGAGTCATCCCCAGCGAAGAGGAAGTTCTTGCGGAGGCCTACCGCCTCCTCGGCCGCAAGCTCGACAAATAAGGAGAGCGACATGGAACTCGCATACGGGCATCCGAAAAGCCTCAAACCCATACAAACCAAGTACTGTCCGGGCTGCGGTCACGGCGTCATCCATCGGCTCATCTGCGAGGTGATCGACGAGCTCGGCCTGCAGGAGCGCTCGGTCATCATGAATCCGGTCGGCTGCTCCATCTGGGCCGATCTCTACTTCGACTTCGACTCCGTGCAGCCGCCTCACGGCCGTACTCCGGCCGCGGCCACCGGTGTCAAGCGCATGCTCCCCGATCACCTGGTGATCTGCTACCAGGGCGACGGGGATCTGGCCGCGATCGGCACCGCGGAGATCGTCCATGCCGCCAACCGCGGCGAGAAGTTCACCACCATTTTCGTGAACAATGCCATCTACGGCATGACCGGCGGCCAGATGGCGCCGACCACCCTCGTGGGGCAGAAGGCGACGACCGCACCCTACGGACGCGATCCGATCGAGGCGGGCATGGGCTATCCGATCCAGGTCTGCGAGATGCTCGCCACGTTGGGCGGCACCAAATATCTCGCCCGCGGTTCGGTCAACAACGCCGTCAACATCCGGAAGACCAAGCAGTACATCAAGAAGGCCTTCGAGGCCCAGATGCGGGGCGAAGGTTTCTCGCTGGTGGAGGTGCTCTCCCCCTGTCCGACCAACTGGCAGATGGGGGCCGCCGAGTCCGTGGGCTGGCTCGAGGAGAACATGGTTCCCTTCTACAAGCTCGGAGAGATCAAGAATACCCTGGAGGCGGCGACGCCAGCGGCGACGCCAGCGGCGACGCCAGCGGCGACGCACCAGACGCAGGAGGCCAAGCGATGACCGAGAAGACTTTCATGGCCGGCTTCGGCGGGCAGGGCGTCATTTCCCTCGGACAGCTGTGGGTCTACTGCGCGATGAAGGAAGGACTCGAGGTCACCTTTTTCCCGTTCTATGGAGCGGAGAAGCGCGGTGGAGTCGCCCGGGCTTCCGTCATCGTCTCGAACAGCGAGATCGCGAGTCCCCTTGTCACCGCTCCCGATTCCTCCATCGTGATGAACATGGACAGCCTCCCCATCTGCGAGGAGATCGCCAAGGAAGGCGGGGTGTTGCTCGTGAACTCGAGCCTGGTGAAGACGGAGAGCTCGCGGAAGGATCTCAAGGTCATCAAGATCGCCTGCAACGACATCGCGGAGCAGATCGGCGATGCGAAGATCGCCAACATGGTGATGATGGGGGCGCTCTCCAAGGTCACCGGCGCGGTGAAACTCGACAAGCTCGAGGCGGTGCTCAAGACCTTCTTCCCGGAATCCAAGCACCGATTCATCCCCATGAACATGAAGGCGATCGAGGCGGGCCGAGCGGCAGTCTGACCGCCGCCGCCGCGCGTTGACTGGGCGCACGCGGGCTCCCATACTCTTCCCATGCACCGGAGACGCGGGCGGGAGGAAGAGAACGAAGCGCTGCTCAAGGCGATCAAGGCCCTGACGCCGGGACCGAACGGGCTCAGGGACCTGACCGCGGCGGAGCTCGTATTTGCCACGGGACTTCCCGAGCCCGAGATCCTGGCGCTCCTCCCCGGCTTGGCCACGCGCTGCGGCGCCCGGGTGGCCGCCACGGCTGCGGGGCAGGTCCTCTGGCGCTTTCCCGCCGACATCGACGCCCGCTGGAGGCGCACGGCGCTCCGGCGGCTCGGCGCGTTCCTCGGCCGCAATTCCCGACGGATGGCCGAGCTTCTGCTGAAGCTCGGCTATTCATTTTGGGCCCTCGCCGCCTATGTCCTCCTGCGGAGCTGGAAAACCGACTTCTCGCCGAGCCGCCAGGGACGCAGGTACAGCTTCTATGATCTGCTCCTGTCCTTCGTATTCGGCGACCCCGACCCCGATGCCGCGGAGCCGGAGATCGAGGGCCGCCGTTTTCTGGCCTGGGCGAGCGAGCGGAGGGGCATTGTCTCCGCCGCCGAGTACGCTCTCTTTTGGGGACTCGACCGGGAATCCGCCGAGGAAAGCCTCGCGAGATTTGCCGGAGAATATGGGGGACTCCCGAGAGCGATCGACGCCGGCATTCTGGCCTGGGAATTTCCCGGACCCTCGGGGCCGGGACACGAGGCCCTCTGGCACAGAATGCTGCACTTCTCGAACAATCCCGCCTCCGGGAACGCCGCGATCGTCTTCTCGAGCTTCGCCAATCTCGGCTTCGGCCTGCTCACCCTGAAGGCCATTGCCAGCTGGTGGGCTCTCGATGCCGCGGCAAGAAGCCAGCATGAGTTTCTCGCGGCGCTCGTGACCATCTCGGGCCTGGCCGGACCGGGGACCGTGGCCCTCCTCCTGGGCATCCTCCCCTGTGCGGCTGCCGCCTTCGGCCTCGGCATCCCACTGGTCCGGAGACTGAGGATGCTGGCCGAAAACGCCGGACGGCGGAGGGCAAACGATCGGATAGCCGTGGGAAGGACGCTCTTGGCCGCCGGCGGAAGTCTGCAGGTCGGCGCGGCGGTCTCCGCCGGGGCGAAGCGCGGGAGAAAAGGCCTGATTCACCGCGCCCGCGGCGACCGACTTGCGCTCAGACGGCAGCTGGACGTATTGGCGGCGGATTTCCGCGCCGAGCTCGACGGCATGGAAGACGGCACGATCGCCTATCGCTTCGATGAGCTGGCGAGGGAATTGAGGGCGCTCGACGAGGCTCGGTCAGCGGCGATCGGGCCCGGGCCGGACGGGGAGGGCAGGACGGTGATCTTCGATTCCGGTGAGGCGATCAGTCGCGATTGAAATGGGGAAGCTCGAAGGGTATTTCGAGGGAGAGCTCCACCAGACCCGCCAGCTCGCCGGAGGAATACCAGGGTGCCTGGAAGATCAGCTTCTTGACTCCCTTCTTCTCTATCGTGTAGACGTTGGGCTTCTCATCGTCGATGATCCTGCGGATGATAGCCTTGGAGTTCTCATTGTGACATGCCAGGACATCCCGTCCGACGAGGGAGCGGCCGCCGTCCTTTTCGAAGGTCCTGGCCGACTTGTCATTCATGTAGAGGATCGTTCCGTCCTTGCCGGTCACGGTCACGGCGGCGGGAAACTCGGTCACCCAATCGGGAATCGGATCCATCGTCTCGCACTCCTTGATCAGTCACTTCCCTGAGTTCCGGGAGGGAAGGTGATCGTACACCACATGCCGCCCGGGCGCAAGCGCGGTCTCCGGGTTGAAAGCGGGGTCGGACGGCATTACTGTGTCGTGGAACCCTGTGACTGTGGCCCCGCGACCCCGCCGACCGGAGGGGACGGCCCGGGGGTCCTGGATGGCGGACGCGAATGAGATCGTGCCACACACCGGGCTGCGATGGGGGCTGAGATGACGTCAGGGACAGGCGAAGTGGAGCACTGGATCCGGCTGGGTCGCAGGGAGCTGCTCGAGTGCGGGATATTCCGCGTGACGGAGCGGGACAACCAGGCGCCCGACGGACGGCGCGGCCGATTCACCGTCCTCGAGGCGCCCGACTGGGCCACCGTCGTGCCTCTCGTCGAGGTCGGTGGGGAACCCGCCTTCCTCATGGTCAGGCAGTATCGGCACGGTTCGGACGAAATCAGCCTGGAGTTTCCCGGCGGAGTCGTCGAGCGGGGCGAGGACCCGGCGGACGCCGCCGCACGGGAACTTCAGGAGGAAACCGGCTACCGTGCGCGACGGATTCTCAGCGCGGGGGCTGTTTCGCCCAACCCGGCGATCATGGCCAATACGTTCCACGTATTCGTGGCGGAGGGGCTCTCGCAATCGGGATCCCGCAATCTCGACGAGCATGAGATCGTCGATTGCGTCATTCTGCCGGTGCGGGAAGTCCGGGCGGCCATGGGAACGGGACACTATCGCCACGCGCTCATGATCGCGGCGCTCTTTCTGGCCGAGCGGTTCATGCACTGACGCCGGGAGGCGAAACCGTGAGCTGTTCGCGGCTTCAACCGCCGGGGGTCGGCCCTTGACCGAAGGGTCCAACAAACCCAAGAATGCAGCATGCAGCAGAGCCAGGATTCCGGCGTGGAGGAGCGATACAGGGGCGTTGTGGCCAAGGCCGATCCCTTCTTCATACGATCCACGTCCCTGGTCGCCCAGCAGATGCTGCTTCGCATCGGTGACTACAGCCTCGCCGCGGCTCCGGCCTACTTTTCCTTCGAAGAAGTCAGCCTCCTTCTCGTGCTTCGGACCGAGGAGCTCGCATTGTTCGGACGCTATGTCAGCGGAACGTGCAGCCTTCTCCTGGTCTTCGACCTGCCGGGCTCGAAGGAGCCGGTGCGCTTTCTCCTGCGCGCCCGCCTTGCCTCGATCGATGCCCTTGCGGGTCGTGCCAATGTCTGCATGGCCCGGTTGACCCTGAAGACCCTGCCGCCGCTCTACGTCGAGATCCTGACTGCGTTCTTCTCCGAGCTCGAGGCCCGCAAGCAAAAGCGCGAACTGATCGCCGACCAGTGGATCGAACCCGGCCCTTCCGGTGTGCTGCCTTCGAAGGCTGTGCTCGTCGTGGGGCAGGGTTCCTGGCCCGTCACGCTTCGCTCGCTCTGCACCAAGCAGGTCCGCCTCAATCTCGAACGGCGCGTCGAACTGAAGGAGCCGGTGGCCGTGACGCTCAAGCTGAGTCGGGCCGGACAGGTGTTCTCGGTGAGCTGCGCCCCGCCGACAGCCTCCCAGCTTGAGGCCGGGGACATTCTCCTCGACCTCGACTTTTCCAACGAGCTCGTGTCGCTCATCGAAGAGGGGCTCAAGGCGACTGCCGGCGCATCGGGACAGGCGCGATAGCGACCCTTCCCCCGATCACCCGCTTGGCCGGCTGTACGCGTGTCCCTCGGAGAATCGCCGTCGCGTGAGGACGTAGAGCAGGAGAGAGGCGAGCGCGAACAGCACGAACGAGGCGAACAAGACACGGTATCCCCAGGCTTTCAGCACGAGGCCGCCGAGCGAGCTGCCGGCAAAGGTCGGGAGACCCACACCGAGGCTCATGAAGGCCGCCATGCCGCGGACGCGGCGTTCCGGCGGCACGCGCGTCGCGACAAAGGTCACCGCTGCGGGCTGGAAGAGGCCATAGGAGAGGGAATGCAGCAGCTGACCCGACACCACTCCCGCGGGACTCGGGACGAGGGCGTACACGGCAAGTCGCACCACCAGCGCCGCAGAGGAAATCGCAATGGCGGCCATCGGGCCCGTCCGTCTGATGATCCGCACCGAGAGCAGCATGAGCGGCATTTCGGTGCAGGCGGAAAGCGCCCACAGCCCACCCACGGCATTCCACCGCAGGTCCTCCGCGACGTAGAGCGAGAGGAAGGACGAGATGGGCGCCATGGCCATCCGGCCCAGGGCGATGATGCACAGTCCGAGGAGAAAGAGCGGGTCGATCCTCCGGGCGGAATTCCGGGACGCTGGCTCACCCTGCCGGGGACTCTTTCCCGTCACGGGAAGGATGATCAGACTCAGGCAGAAGGCGAGCGCGGCAAGTGAGAAGGCGAGCGCGATGCTTGAGGGCGAGGCATGCGCGAAACGGGGCAGGGCCTGAAGCGTGAGCGTCGCCGCGATGAAACCCGCCGAGCCGAAGACCCGTATCCGTCCGTAGTGGGCCGCTCCCCGCCCGGCGGTCCCCCGGTCACTGAAGGTCACGGCGGAGGCATCCGCCAGGGGGATCAGGGTTCGGATGCCGAGAGCGACGAGGCAGAGCGCCAGGGCGGAAAAGGCGAACCGGGGCAGCAGCAGCAGGGGGATCATGGCGGCGACTGCGACCAGGGCCAGCGCGGCAAGTGCCGGACGGGGGCTCGGCATGCGATCACCGAGGCCACCCAAAAGGAGGGGACCGGTCACCCCGGCCACCTCGAACAGGCCCAGCAGGAATCCCACCTGCGCAGGATCGTAGCCGAGCCCTCGCACCAGGATCTGGAGGTAGGGTGTCGCGACGCCGAAGATCGTGAACATGACAAAGTAGACCAGTCCGAAGCGAATGAAACGGGTGTCGCGCTTCATGTTCACCTGCCGGGCCCGCTGCTCATGGTCGCCCTGGTTCCGATGCTGCCGGCACTGCGAGCATCGTTCCCCGTCGCGGCGGCCACCGGTTAGAACAGAAGTCCAAGTCCGAGACCGATGACAAAAGCTGGAGCAGCATCCGGCGAAAATGCGCCGCTTGACAGCACCGAAAGCACGAGGGGTGCGGGCTCGAGCAGGAACCGCAGTTCCGCTCCGACCTGCAGTGGCCATTCTGGCGCGAGTCCCGCAGCCGAGCTGGCGAACGACATCTGCACGGAGAGTCCCGCCCGGTATCGGGTCCCGCTGGCCCAGAGCCCGCCCCGCGCCAGGAGGTCGAGCGAAGCCTGAGAACCGGCGAGGTCGAGGCGAAGCGCGGGGGCGGCGCCGATCTGCAGCGGACCGAGCGCCGCGGCGAGAGGAAGTGCGAGCTCGATCGAGCCTGCGCTGTCCGGCAGAAGAGGAGTCGCGGCATTGCTCCATGAACCCCTGAGGAATACGGCACCGGCGCTCCCTCCGGTGGTGGACTGGCCCCACAGGCCATAGCGTATTCCGGCCGCGAGATCGGCTCCTCCCGCCGGCGAGGCGAGGTCTTCAGCCGCGGCAGAGAACCCGAGGTCCACCGAAGAGCTGAGGGCGGTGCTTGCACTCAGGGCAAAACTCGGCTGCGACATGTCCGAGACAGGACTCAGCCAGGTGAGTTCGGCGGAACTCGTCCCGGCTGCCTCTCCCCGAGGATCGGGGAAGAGTAGAAGGCCGGGTATGGCGGAAAGGCTGCCGCGCGGGCTGACGATCAGCCCGCTGTCGATCCTGACCGTGGCCACGCGCGAAAAGGAGGTCGTCGCGCCCGACGCAGGCGCAGGGCTTCCGACGGCTCCCGACCCGCCCTCGCCGCCAGAGGCGCCGCCGGAGGCACCGCCCGCTTGGGCCACCAGCGTGGCCGTATAGCTGCCATCGGGGAGGGGCCGGCCATCCGCGTCCCGGCCTGTCCAGGTGTAGCTCTGCGCCCAGGTGTCGAAGCTCGGAAAGACCCGTGAGGCGACGACGCTGCCCGCGGAATCGAGGAGGGTGAGGCGGGCTGATCCAAAGGACTGGACTTGGAAGCGGAACTCGACCCGTCCAAAGGTTCCAGAATTCGCCGGATTGAAGGCCTTGCGCGAGACTTCTAGATCCGAGACCGCGAAGGGAGCCGGAGCGAGCTCCAGCTGGAGACTCGTCGTTTCATTCTCGCTGATGAGGACGGAAACACGACGCTCGACATAACCGAAGCGCCGTGCCGTCACCGAATGCTGGCCGACGGGGAGCGTGAGCATTCCGGCAGCGACCGCATGGTCATCGATCAGGACTGTGGCATCGGGGGGGACCACGCGAAGGTCGAGGCTGCCGCTGATCATCACCAGGGAAAAATAGAGATAGTACTTGGTCTTCTCGTCCAGGATGACCGAAATCTCGCGCTTGTAGTAACCGGGGGCGGACACCCCGATCAGATAGCTGCCCGGAGCCAGGGCCGGATTCTGATAGATAGTGTAGCTCAGTCCCGTTGCGCCCACCCCGGCGGTGTATTGGCCACCTGCAGGCACCGATCCTGCCGAAAGGGAATTGAACCCCGCGTCCACGCGGTTGATGCTCACGGTGGAACCGGCGACCGAGGAATGCACTTCGAGCTCGGCGTAGCCTGCCTGGCCCGTGCTTTCGGTCACGATCTGGACATCGCCCTGGCTGGAGTCGGGAATCTGCGCGCATGCGGGAATGGAAGCAAGGAACAGGGCCACGAGGAGGGGGAAAGGCAGGAATCTCCGCGCTTTCATGGTGCCAGCATAGCGTGCGCAGGGCGGCCGGGCAATCTCCCGCTTGCCCGCGCCCCGGCGCCCGGCTAGAGTAGGCTTAAGGAGTGAGCATGGCCAGTCTCCTGCCGATCGCATCCGGTAAGGGCGGAGTCGGAAAGAGCGTCATAGCGGCCAACCTGGGCGTGGCGCTCGCCCAGGCAGGCAGGACTGTCGTTCTCGTGGATCTCGACCTCGGGGGCTCGAACCTTCACACCTTCCTCGGTGTCAGGAACAGGGCGGCAGGGATCGGGGCCTTCGTATGGAAGGCAGAGCGCAGGTTGGGCGATCTGCTGACCGATACCGGACAGGAGCGCCTGTGGCTGGTCGCAGGGGACGGACTTCTGCCCGGAACCGCCAACCTGGAGTGGTTCGTCAAGCAACGCATCCTGAAGGAGCTTTCGCGACTTCCCGCCGACTTCGTGATCCTCGACCTGGGTGCCGGATCCTCATACAACGTCGTGGACTTCTTCCTCTCCTCGGCGGGGGGCATGGTCGTCATCCGCCCCGAGGTCACCTCCATACTCAACGCATACTCCTTCCTGAAGACGGCCTGCTTCCGGACCCTCGTGCGCTCGTTTCCCGAAAAGAGCGAGGGGCGCCACGCGGTCCTCGATTTCGCGAAGATGAAGACCGAGGGTTCGGGCGTATCCTTTCTCGAGTTCGCGAGAGAGCTGTCGCTGCGCTTCCCCGAGGGCGGCTCTGCCGCCCTGAACGCGATCTCCGGGCTCAGGCCGCGCGTCGTCATGAATCTGGGCGGCTCCGGCGGCGCGGCTGCGGACGACGCCCGACTCGGTTACAGGTTGCGCGAAATAGCAGCTCGCAACCTTGGTCTCTCCGTGGAATTCGTCGGATATCTTCCGGACGATCCCGCGGTTCCGCGGAGTCTCGCGGCAAGGATACCGCTCGTCTCCCTCGATCCGGACTCGCCGTTCTCGCGGGGAATGAGGGCGATCGCGGGGAGGATATCGGGCGCCGGACATCGGGCGAGTCTGGCACTCGAGGAAGGCGAGGCCACGCTTGAGAGCCTGATGGACGAAACCCGCGGGTAGTTGCGCGCTTCCCCCTGCGCGGGTAGAGTTCAGCCCGTGCGCCACCTCCTGTCCCGACCCGCCATGGTCCGAGCCTCGCCAGGCCGGCTGATCATCCCCCTGCTGCTGTGCTTGACGCTGCCATCCCTGCATGCCGAAGGTCCGAACGCTCCGCCCGATCTCCACGCGCAGGCGGTCGCGCTGCGAATGAAACTCTCGGTCCAGGAGGAAGCCGCGCAGGTGCTGCTCGTCGGCATCGGCGGGGAGGGGAGCCCCTCCGAGTCGGCCCTCGGGCTCCTGGGCGGAACGCCCCTCGGTGGCGTCGTTCTTTTCGGTTTCAACATCCCGGACCGAGCCTTCGGTCTCGGTCAATTCACGGCGGCCGTGCAGGAGGCCGCTTCGCACAACGGTTCCGGCCTGCCCTTCATCGTCGCTCTTGACGAGGAGGGCGGGGTGGTTTTCCGTTTCCATGGCTCCGATGTGACCAGGCTGCCTCCTCCACTCGAGGCGGCGCGGCGGGGACCCGCCTTCGTACGGCTCCTCGGCGAATCGGCAGGACGGGAGCTGCAGGCGCTCGGTGTCAACCTCGCCCTGGCGCCGGTGGTGGAGCTTCAGACGGAGCAGAATCTGCGCTTTCTCGGGAACCGTACCTACGGGAATGACCCGGCGCTGGTGGACGCATGTGCCGCCGCATTTATCGAGGGACTCCAGAGCCAGGGTGTGGCGGCGACCGCCAAGCACTTTCCGGGCAACAACGCCTCCGATCCCCACAAGGGGCTGCCGCGGCTGGATATAGACCGGGCATCCTACGAGCGTCTTTACCTGCCGAGATTTGCCGCCGCGACGCGCGAGGGGGTGGCTGTGGTCATGCTCTCGCATGTCGTGGTTCCCGCCCTCGATCCGCAGGAGCCGGCCTCCCTTTCCCGGCGCATGGTGCAGGGTGAGCTGAAGCAGGGCTTGGGGTTCCCCGGAGTGGCCCTTACGGACGATCTCTTCATGAAAGCCTTGACGCTGGAACGGGCCCCCGAACGTTCGGCGGTGGAAGCCCTTGGAGCCGGCGCGGACCTGCTCATGATCACCTCGCAGGAGGCGGCGCTCCGGATACGCGACGCGATCGTCAGGGCCGTGGAGAACGGGATCCTGCAGCGGTCCCGCCTCGACGACGCGGTCGAGCGCATCATCGAGCTCAAGCTGCGCTTCTCGATGCAGGACGCCCTCGATCCCGCCCTCCGAAGCCATCGGTTGGCGGCCTTTGCGCGCATTGTCGCGGAGGATCAACGCGCGGTGGCCGATTTCGGCCGTTAGGCGCCGGCGGGGCGCGCCGGCGCTGCTCCTCATGTGCGGCTCCGGAACGGCCGATTCTGGATATGGTGAAACCCCTTATGCTCGCTCTGGTGCTCGCATTCAGTGCGGGCGGAGTCGTCCCCTGCTTCGGCCAGTCGGGCTCTCCCCTCCTCCTCGGACCCGACGATGTGCGGGTCGAGCAGCGCACTGACGGAGGGTACCATCTCTTCGTGCGCGCCCGCTCCGGCATCGCTTCCATTTTGCTGACGGAGTCGACAAGCGACCCGGCGCACCGGGCGGACACCTATTCGTATCGAAGCCTCGAGTGGAACCCCGTAAACGGAGACGAGCAGCGGATCATCGGCGGGAAGTTCATCCCGCGCTCGAGCAAGATCTGGTCGCTGATTGATTCGACCCCCGAGCCCGACCGGAGCTTCGGCAGGGCCTTCCACATTTTCATTCCCTGGGTGGTCGCCTGGGGCTATCCCTGGACGAGGAACGGCCGGGTGTTCATCGGCGACGGCAGCTTCATTGACATTCGCGTGTTTGCCAAGCCCTACGCCGACTATTCCGGCGCTTTCGTGGACAACCCCTTCATGCTTCGCGTAGCCCAGCATTCCGCCGGCCAAGCCGCCGCGCCGCCGGCAGCTTCTGCGCCGCCCGCCGGGATTGCGCCTCCGGCGGTGCCTCTGGCGGCTCCAGTCCCCGTCGCGCCTCCGGCGGCTTCGGCGCCGCCCGCGCCACAAGCCACTGCCGCGGCGGCTCCCGCCCCCGCCGCGCCGCCGGCGGCTTCGGCGCCGCCCGCGCCACAAGCCACCCCGCCCGCGGCGCCGCCCGCGCCACAAGCCACTGCCGCGGCGGCTCCCGCCCCCGCCGCGAACTCGGCCGCCCATCCGACTGCGCCGTCCGTTCCGGCTGCGCGCTCGCAGCCTCCCAAGCCATCCGTCCCCGCTACGCCCACGGCCTTCGGCAGCTACATGCATGAGACCGTGGATGCCTACTACGATATCGCGTCCTCCACGGGGGGACGCATCGTCCTCGCAGGGAGCGGCGCCGACCTGGGCCGTGCCCTGGCCTTCACCTTCGACCCCGCCGATCAGGGCTCGGCCGAGGTGGTGATCTGCCTCGACACGACCGAATCGATGCAGGCCCCGCTCGACGCGCTCCGGGCCGCACTTCCGGGAACCCTGGCCCGCT
>DATJQN010000271.1:0-2215 GCA_035505775.1 Rectinemataceae bacterium
ACGGTATGGATATCGTCATCGTCGAGGCGTGACCCGAAGACGCATCGCACACAACGCGCCTCGGTCGCTAGAAGACGAACAGCCGAATGAGGGTCCCGATGACCACCGTGGTCGCAATCACCAGCCAATTGCTCATGGCGAGGTCCTCCCCGTCGTCAACTCACGGCGACCCTAACGCCCCCGACGAAGCGCCAGCTATTGGACCTTGGTCCAACGACGTCCAGAGACCCAGCCGGTGCGCCGTGGAGTAAGATGTCCATCAGAGAAATATGTGTTAGCGAGCGTCAGGGGCGGCTTCACGTGGGCTTCGCGGTACGTGCAGGTCTCCGCAACTGTGTGTCTGTGCGCGATCCTCGCTCTCCTTCCGCTTCCCCCCTCCGCTCGTGGAGCCGACATCCCGGAGCGGAAGACGGTGGTCCTGCTGTACCCCGATCCGCGGCTCTTGCCCGAATCGATCGCCGTGGAACAGGGAATCCGCTCGACTCTCGAGCCGGCTCTCGCATCGGGCATCGACTTCTACACCGAGTATCTCGATCTCGGGTTGCATGCGGAGCGCCAGAGCGAGGCATTGCTGACGGGGTTTCTGCGCCAGAAGTATCAGGGCCGCAAGGTCGACCTGGTCATCCCCGTCGCGTTTCCGACCCTGCAGTTCTTCCTGCAGCATCGCGCCGATCTCTTCCCCGGCGTGCCGGCTATCTTCTGCGCGGCGAATCTGGATGCCGTCAAGGGGCTCGACCTGGGGCCCGACATCACCGGTGTCCGGCTTCGCTCGGAGTGGGGCGCGACCCTCGAGGCCGCGCTCACGGTCGATCCGCATATACAGCAGGTGATCGTGATCACCGGGACATCGGAGCTCGACCGGGACCTGGAGGCGGCCGCTGTCGAGGACTTGAGCCGCTATCGGAAGCGCGTCACGCTAACGTATCTGACGGGATTGCCGATGGCGCAGCTGCTGGGTGCGGTCGCCCGCCTGCCCAAGGACCACATGGTCCTCTTCGTGTCCCTGCTCCGCGATGGGGCGGGGCGCCTGTTCACCAATCCGGAAGCGGTATCGCTGATCGCCCGAGCCTCGAACGTGCCCGTCTATAGTTGGTCGGAGACTCACCTCGGTCATGGCATCGTGGGTGGCCGCCTCGCGAGCTTCGAGGCCCAAGGAACCAGGGCGGCGGAGCTCGGGCTGCGGATCCTGCGCGGGGAGCAGCCGAGGAACGTGCCCATCGTCGACGGCGAGGGAGCCGCGTACATGTTCGACGTCCGGCAGCTCCGGCGGTGGGGCATCGGCGAGAGCCGGCTTCCGCAGGGGAGCATCGTGAGGTATCAGGAGCCATCGCTGTGGGCGCTCTACCGAGGTTATGTGATCGGTGGAGCCCTGGTCCTCGGCGTGATGAGCCTCATGTGGGGACTCCTCCTCCAGCGGGCGGGCCGGAGGCGGGTCGAGGTGTCGCTCGACGAGCGCCTGAGGTTCGAGAGCCTGCTGTCCGAGTTGTCCGCGAGCTTGATCCATATCTCGCTGAACGATCTGGATGACGAAATTGGTCGCGGGCTTCGCCGGGCCGGCGTTTTCCTCAAGGTGGACAGGGCCAATCTCCACGAATACGTGGCGGAGGGGGCCATCGTTCGAATCTCGTGGGCCGTGGAGGGAATCGAGCCGCTGTCACGGATCATGGAGCCTGATCAGTTTCCGTGGGCCACGGAGCAGCTCCGGGGAGGTCACATCGTCCGCTTCTCCCGGCTCGATGAGCTTCCCGAGCAGGCCGTCATCGACCGGCAGAGCTATCGGAGAAGCGGCACGCAGTCAGACCTGTCGCTCCCGCTGGGCGCCGGGGACTCACTTCTGGGCGTACTGTCCTTCGATTCTGTTCGCGCCGAGAGAACCTGGCCGGACGAGCTGCTGCCGCGCCTCCAGCTTCTCAGCGAGGTCTTCGCCGGCGCCCTCGAGCGGCGGCGAGCCGAGCTTGCGCTCAACGAGCGGCTGCGCTTCGAGGCCCTCCTGTCGGAGCTGTCCGCGGTGTTCAGCGGCTTGCCGGCCCTCGAAATAGACGCGGAGATCACGCGCGGACTTCGCCGTATCGTGGACTTCCTCGAAGTGGATCGGGGAAGCCTGGTCAAATTTTCTGAGGACGGGCGGTCGGCACAGACCACGCATTCATGGGCGGCCGATGGCGTGCCGCCGGCGCCCTCGGCGATCGCCCTCGATCAGATCCCTTGGACCGCG
>DATJQN010000272.1:0-8502 GCA_035505775.1 Rectinemataceae bacterium
GAGCAGCGGGGGAGGATGAGCGTCCGCAGGGTCCGCCCTTGCCGGCCGATCTCCCCGTCAAGCCCGTCACGCGTGCGAAAAAATCCAAGAAAGGCGATCGCGGGAAAAAGGGCAAAAAGGGCAAGCAGTAGCTTCCGCCGCCCCTCCCGGACGGGAAGCCCGCACCCGAGTGCCGGCACCGCCCGGGAATCCGGACGGCGCCACCCTCCCCGCTACAGCTGGAAGCTGCCGCTCTCGTCGAAGCCGAGGGGCACCGGCTCGACGCGGATCTCGTCAGGCAGCTTGATGTCGGTCTTGCCGCTGACACGGAACTCGCCCTTGTGCTCCGTGAAAATGCGCCGCACTCCATCCGAGAGCTGCTTGGAGCTGAAGACGTTCTGGACGGTGAGGAAGGTGCGTGAACCCTCCCGCCGGATCTGGGTAGTGTCTCCGACCACGAGCTGTTCGCCATTGAGATAGAAGACATAGCCGAGCCGGGCAAAGGACAGGCTCGCCTTGGAATCGTTCGCGAGCTCGATGGTGAAACTGACGGTGAGCGGGACGTCGATCTCCCTGGGGTCGATGACGGGAGAGGAGGGCTTCTTGCCCGCGAGGACATCCTTGAAGACGCCGAGCGCCTTGCCCTGGTCGACCTTCTTCCCCGCCTTGGCAAGCGCCTTGCCCACCTGCTCCGCAGTCGGCGGAAGCACCTTGAAGTCGACCACCGAGACGGTGGGCTTCAGGGCCGGTATGCGTTTCTTGAGCTCGTAGGAGAAGCTGACGCTGGGCGGCAGGCCGGACATCCCGGGGACCTTGGGGATGGGGATGACGAGGGTGCCGTCGATCTTCGTGAGGAGCCAGTCCCTGGTCGCGTAGTCCTTGATGATCCTGAACAGGTCCTCGAACCGCAATGTCGCGGTGAAGGAGTTGGACTTGGTCCCGTTGGCGGGCACGGAGAAGCCGCCCTTTGATGCGAGCTCGAGCGCCTTGTTGTCCTCGACGTAGAAGACGAGGCTCATGCCCGAGACATCGAGCGGCACCGGGTAGGGATTCTTGACCGAGACTTCGAAGAGGAAGGTGACCTCCCGGAGAGTCAGCGAATCCAGCTGGAATCGCTTGAGCTCTGCAGTGGGTTTGGGAAGACCGCCGGTTTTGGGAAGGTCGAATGCCGCGAGCCTCGCCGGCATCAGAGCCACGGCCGCGACGGCGAGTGCCGTCCAGATCAATCGTCGCATCGATGCTCTCCTTGTCCACGCCCCGGGACCGGGCCCGCATGGATGGCTGAAGTCTAGCCCGCAGCGGGCCGCTCCGTCCAGAACTCGTGTTGAAACAGGTCCAGTCGCTCGGATATAGTGGTGCCGGCCGGACTGTCGCCCCCGCGCGGCAGGAGAGCGGCCAGATCCGGGCAGGTCCCGAATGCGAAGGAGCGGTCAATGAAGGCCCACGCCATAAGCGACAGGATATATGCGCTGCACGCCGATGTCAGAACCGAGGACCTGTTCGAGGGCATCTGGCCCATTCCAGACGGTGTTTCGCTCAACTCCTATCTGGTGAAGGGCGAGAAAATCGCGCTCGTCGACCTCGTCCGCGACTGGGGCGGAGCGCCCGCTGCGCTCGAATCCGGCCTTTCGCAGGCGGGTGTCAAGCTCGCCGACGTCGACTATCTCATACTGAACCATCTCGAACCCGACCACACGGGCTGGCTCGCCGAATACCGGCGCATCAATCCCAAGGTGGAAATCCTCGCCACTGCCAAGGGGGTGGAGCTCCTGGGCAGCTTCTACAAGGTCGCCGAGGGAGTGCGCGTCGTCAAGAACGGGGATCGGCTCGACCTGGGAGGCGTCAGCCTGCAGTTCTTCGAGACTCCGAACGTACACTGGCCCGAGACCATGATGAGTTTCGAGCCGGCTTCCGGAACGCTGTTCTCCTGCGACGCCTTCGGGAGTTTCGGCATGCTCGGGGAGAGAATATTCGACGACCAGTTCAGCGAGGGAGAGCATCTCCGCTTCGAAAAGGAAAGCCTCCGCTACTACGCGAACATCGTCTCGAGCTTCGGGCTTTTCGTGAAGCGGGCCGTGGACAAGCTGCAGGCGCTCGACGTGAAGACGGTCGCACCGAGCCATGGCATGGTCTGGAGGAAGAGCCCGAAGACAATAATCGAGCGCTACATGAAGTACGCCGGATATCTCGACGGGAACCGCGAGTGCGAAGTCTGCGTCGTCTGGGGCTCGATGTACGGCAACACCGAAAAGGGGCTCAAGGCCGTCCTTGAGGGTCTCGAGGCGGAGCAGGTACCCTACACCATGCATCGCGTGCCCAACGAGGACGCCTCGTTCATTCTCGCGGACGCCTACAAGAGCGAGGGCATCCTGATCGCCATGCCCACCTACGAGTACAAGATGTTCCCTCCGATGGCCTATGTCCTGGATCTTTTCGAGCGCAAGCACGTCTGGGGCAGGAGCGCCCTGCGGATCGGGTCATGGGGATGGGTCGGCGGCGCTCGCAAGGAATACGAGGAGGCGGTGACGCCCCTCAAGTGGAACAGCCTCGACAGCGTGGAATGGGCCGGCGTTCCCGACGAGGCGGCCCTGACCCTCCTCAGGGAGCGCGGCCGGGAGCTTGCCCGGTCGGTCAGGCTGGCCTGCGGGCGCTGAGCCGGGCGGCTGCCGCGTACGACTGCCTCGCATGGTCGGAGCTTAGCTTTGGTTGCGACCGCTTCCCTTCGTATACTTGAAACATCACGCACGACGGAGGAAGGTCGATGAAACTGAGCGCGCGGAATGTACTCAAGGGCACGGTCAAGCGCATCGTCGCAGGTGCCGTGAACGACGAGATCGTGCTCGAGCTTCCGGGAGGGGTCGAGATCGTTTCAGTCATTACCAAGACTTCGGCCGAGCATCTTGGGCTCGCCGTGGGCAGGGAAGCCTATGCAGTCATCAAGGCCTCAAGCGTCATGGTGGCGGTGGACTAGCGGGTCGTGCGGCATGCCGCCGCGGCGGCGCATCGCGGGCAGGCCCCGCCCGCGGCCATCCCGCTCAACTCCCTTCAGCCGAAGCTGGCCTGGATGCGGAGGATCCTGACGGGAAGATCCGCTCTTTGGGAGCCGAGGTCGTTCCAGCGGAGTTCCCGGCCATTGGAGAAGAAGGCGAAGCGCAGCCTGCCCGCGGCGTCGAGGGAAGGCACGACGGTGAGCCTGAGTCCCTCGCCGACCGCGGCATAGACCGAGTCGGGGCTGGAAAGCGCGTCCAGGTAAAGCACGGCTCTGAGGGCGGCAAGGCTCGTGCCCTTTCCCGGCTGATAGCCCGGGAAGGCAGCGTAGGGAAGCCGCACGTCCAGGTCGCCGCGGTCATCGTAGAAACCGCTGGGGGGGCTGGCGCCCGCGCCGAGTTCCTGCCCCTTCTCTCCCGACGAGGCGAGATCGGACAGGAGTCCTTCCGTGCTCGAAGCCCGGTCCACGAGTGTCGCTATGCGATACGGCCTGGCGACCGCCGCCGAAGCGTCGCGGCCGATGCCGGGCGCGGGCGCCTGGGCGAGCGCGATCTTGTTTGCTCCCTTGCCGGAGTCGTTTTTTCCTCCAGGCGTCTTGGCTGAGGGCTGGGTAGACTCGGCAGCCCCGCTGGACGGGGCTGCAGGCTGCATGGACGCCAGACTGCCGCGAAGCGAGGCGGCAAAACCTGTAGACTCGACGCGGGTGCCCAGACCGAAGACGGTACCCCAGTCGAAGCTGCGACGCGTGGCCTCGACGATGTTCGAAAAGGGTCTCGCGAGCACCGAATAGAGGAGCTCGGGAATGAAGAGTCCTTTCTTGACGACGGCGCCATACATGATCACGTCGAGCCTGGTTCCATCTCCCCCGGTGTAGAGGCGGGCGTAGCAGCTCGGATCATCCTGGAGATATATCTTGGCCTGAACCAGGTAGCCCTTCGAATTGCTCCGCTTGATGATACAGGAGCCCTGAGTGAAGCTGTCCCCGTTCCCGTTGAGGAACTCGACGAAGAAATAGCTGCTGCCGTCCACGACGCGCACGGTCACCGAGCCTGCCTTGCTCTGCAGCACGCGCTCGCCGTAGGCCTCGGCGATCTCGCGCGGAGCGCCGATGACGGCGGAAAAGAGGCGGGTCCTGAGGTCGGAGTTGTCGGGGAATTGTCCGTCCAGATAGTCATCCAGGGAAGGGACGGAATCTGCGATCGCGGCGCCCACCGCCGCGACGGACAGGACGAGAGAGAGAACACGACGACGAATGTTCATTAATACTCCACGGCAGGCACTCGAGGTGCTGGTTGGACCGAAGGGTCGGCCGTTGCAAATACCAGCTGCATACTAGCACGGGAGAAACAAGCACGAAAAGACCGTGGCCGAAACGTAAGATTTATGAAACACCCGGCTGTTCCCACGCCCCGCCCCTCCGTGCTAGGCTCCCCTCGCCATGGCAACCACCAAGAGCATAGCCGTGGGTCTGTCCGGCGGCGTGGACTCGGCGGTCGCGGCCGCCCTGCTGAAACGCGAGGGCTACCGCGTCCTCGGCCTGACCATGAAAATATGGTCCGGCGCGGTCGCGATACGCGAGGGCGCGCATCATGCCTGCTTCGGCCCCGGCGAAGCGGAGGACATCGCAGCCTGCGAGGCGCTCTGCTCGCAGCTCGGGATCGACTACCACGTCGTGGACTTGACCGCCGAATATGAGGCACGGGTCCTCGATTACTTTCGCAGCGAATACCTCGGCGGCCGGACCCCCAACCCCTGCATCGTCTGCAATCGGGAGCTCAAGTTCGGATTTCTCCTCGAGCGCGCGCGAGATGCGGGAATCGAATTCGATCTGTTCGCGACGGGACACTACGCGCGCATCGAACGGCGGGATGGCCTCTTTTGGCTCCGAACTGCGCTCGACGCCTCCAAGGATCAAAGCTACTTCCTCCATCGCCTGCCCTCCGACCTGCTGGGGACAGTCCGCTTTCCCCTCGGCGAACTGCACAAGAACGAGGTGCGGGCAGAGGCCCGGCGCCTCGGGCTCGAGGTCGCCGACAAGGCCGAAAGCCAGGACTTCATCGCCGGAGGAGACTACACCCCCCTCTTTGCCGACGCGCCCCCTTCCGAAGGCGACATCGTGGACGAATCCGGCAGGGCCCTGGGCAGGCATCGCGGACTTCCCTATTACACGGTGGGACAACGGCGGGGGCTGGGTATCAGCGTCGGAGTGGATCCCCTCTATGTGCTCAGGCTCGACGCGGAGCGGAACCACGTGATCGTGGGTCCGGGCCGCGGCCTGTTCGCGGAGGCGCTCGAGGCGAGCGATCTTTTCCTCCAGGATCCTCAACTCGCCTCCAGGCCCTTCGCCGCGCTGGCCAGGATCAGGCAGAATCACAAACCGGCCCCCTGCCGCGTGACGGCCGGGGAGGGGTACTGCAGAGTGGACTTCGACGACGCGCAGCGGGCCATCGCCCCGGGGCAGTCCATCGCCTTCTATGACGATTCAGGCTTCGTGCTCGGCGGAGCCATCATCCGCTCTTCGGTGGAGCGCGCTTGACCGGCGGCCGCGGCCTGCGTATCATCGAACTGCGATCCTTTGCCGGAATCACCCTGGGGGTGCACCGGTCTCGACCTGAGCGGTCCGGATTGCGGGTTGCAGGTGGAGCCGCCGATCTCCTGATTCGGCACAATGCAAGTGCCAACAACAACGGCACCCTCGCTCTCGCCGCGTAAGCGTCGATAAGCGACGGGCTCGCGGTTGCGCCGCCTCGAGCGGCCGCGAAGCCCGTAACCAACCGGGGCTTGCCCGGCGTCAGGCCTGGATGGCGCCGGGGACACAATCCAGGATACGGGAAGGAAGGCGCGCCGATTCGCTGCCCCTTCCCCGACAACCCGAAAGGTCGGATAAACCTGTAGACGCTCGCCTTCCGCGCCCGGGGACGCGGGTTCGATTCCCGCCACCTCCAACGAAGAGAACCACCCGAAAGGGTGGTTCTCGCATGAATAAGAGGTGGCGGAATCGAACGCGGAGCGCCGACCTATTCTGACGCGATCATCTGAGCGTCAGAATAGGCGAGCCGCAGGGATGCGGCGAGAGGCGCGGAGCCGGCCCTGGAGGCCTGAGCCAGGAGGGCGAAGGCCGGAAGGGTCGATTCCCGCCACCTCCATCAAAGCCGCGGCATCCCGGACGGGGTGACGCGGCTTTGTTCTGTCGGCGGGAATCGAAGGGAAGGCGGTCGAGCGACGTCCGAATCAATGAGGACGGCGCGAGTTCGAGCCGACAGGGGCGTCGGCGAGAGCGCCTTCCCCGGCCCGGAGAAGCGAGGCAGGATGCCGAGCTTCGAAAAGCGCCAGTGACTGCTGCGCATAACGCGCCGCTTGGAGGGCGCTGCACCTGCGTTCGCAGTTCCTCGGGCGGCTCCCCGACCACGGCGATGGGCTCTGAGTCGCCAAAACAATTGACAGATCCGGGGCCTCGTGTGATGATGGCGCGCGGCTGAATGTTCTTGTCCGCTGTTCAGGTATCGGTTCCGATTCCCTTTTCCTACCGCGGCTGCCACGGAGGAGGGAACGATAGGGCCAGGATGGAAACGTCCTGACCTCCCAGTGTGGAAAGGAACCCATAGAATGACATCCTCCTTGTCCGCGTGACTGCAAATTCATGCACGCGGGCTGTCGTTTTATGCGGTGCGTCCCTTCCACGGCGCACCGCTTTTTTAATTTTCCGAGGTTTGGAGCATGGATATGCATCGAGATGTACTTCGGCTGGCGGAATTGAATCGCTCGGGAAGCTGCTGTGCGGTCGCCCTGGTCGAGCTCGCCCTCGAATTGAAGGGGGAGAAGAACGAGCTCCTCGTCAAGGCCGCGAGCGCCCTCTGCGGCGGCATACGGAATGGCATGGTCTGCGGTGCGCTCACCGGCGCTGCCTGCGCCCTGGAGATCCTCGCGCCCGAAGACACGGAGCGGATTATCGTTTCCGAGCTGGCGGCCTGGTTCGAGAAGCGGAGCAGGGAGGACTACGGCGGTCCCGAGTGTCGACGCATCCGCGAAGCCCGCGAGCTCGAGGGCGAGGATGGCTGCGCTTCACTCGTGGAGGCCGTCTGGATCGAGGCGAGAAACCTGCTCGTGAAATACGGATTTGACGCCCGCGAATGGGACTAGCACCCGCCGGCGGGGGAAAGCGATAGAGGAGGAAAATGATGGATCTGAAACCCGGGCTGCGACTGCGGAAGATGTGGCTCAACATCAATGGGGTCAACCGCATGTTCATGTGCGATCCCGCGAAGGATACGCTGGCCACCGTGCTCAGGCGGATGGGTCTGACGGGCACTAAGGTGGGCTGCGAAAAGGGCGTCTGCGGCGCCTGCACGGTGATCCTCGACGGCGAACTCATACGCTCCTGCGTGAGGAAGATTTCGGCGGTCCCCGAGTACGCGAAGGTACTCACCATCGAGGGCATCGGTACGCCGACCAAACTCCATCCAATCCAGGTTGCCTGGATGGGTCTCGGGGCTGTGCAGTGCGGTTTCTGCGTGCCGGGTTTCATAGTTTCCACCTATGCCCTGCTCGAGCAGAATCCCAGGCCCAGCCGCGAGGAGGCGAGGGACTGGTTCCAGGAGCACAAGAATGTCTGCCGCTGCACCGGTTACAAACAGATAATCGACGCGGTGATGGCTGCCGCGAAGGTCCTGCGCGGCGAGGCTTCCATCGAGGACCTGACCTTCAAAGACCCCGGGGATGGTGAGTATTACGGCAAGCCGGTGGTTCGACCGACCGCCCTCGCGAAGGTTTGCGGCCTCGCCGACTACGGCGACGACCAGGAGCTCAAGATGCCCTCGGGGAGCCTCCACGCGGCCATCGTCCAGCCCCGACTGGCCCATCACGCCAAGATCCTCGGCATAGACGCGAGCGAGGCGGAGGGCATGCCCGGGGTCGTCAAGGTCATCACCCACCGCGAGATCAAGGCGGCGGGCGGAACTAACATAATGGCCGAGGGCCAGTTCCACGAGCGGACCACGGTCATGGCGCCGAGCCGCACGGTCCTCTGCGAGGAGAAGATCTTCCGCTATGGCGACGTCGTGGCCCTCGTGGTCGCCGACACCAAGGAGCACGCCCGGGAAGCGGCGGCCACGGTCAAGGTGAATATCGAGAAACTCCCGGAGTATCTCAGCTATGTCGAGGCCGTCATGCCCGGCGCCATGCGGATCCACGAGGATACGCCGAATATCTTTTCCCAGCAGCCGGTCCTGAAAGGCGCCGGGCTCGAGGAGCCATCGCGGGTCGCGGACATCATAGAGGGCTCGACCTTCGTGGCCGAGGGATCCTTCTACTCCTCGCGCGAGCCCCACATCTCCCTCGAAGGCGTGACCGTCCAGTCCTACTTCGATGAGGAGGGAATGCTCGCCATCCACTGCAAATCGCAGGGTGTCTATTCCTCACTTGGCCGGATCGGTAATTCGGTGGGCGTCCCGAAGGCGAAGCTGCGCATCATCATGAACCCGACGGGGGCGAGTTTCGGCTGGTCGACGAATGCGGGAGATCTTTGCCTCTGCGCGG
>DATJQN010000273.1:0-42622 GCA_035505775.1 Rectinemataceae bacterium
GGTCGGAACTGCCCCACGCCAGGACCAGCGCTCTCGCGGGCGGGGGGGATGGTCGGTGAAGTTCATGCTTTTGCTTTCCTGGCGGAAAGTGTAGCGGAAAGGATCGGGGAGGGGCAACGGCTCCGATCGATGGGGGACTGAGCTGCGTCCGCCGGGCACGGCAGGGCGAACCGGGAGAGGGGCATACTGCCGCAGGCTTTATGGATCCCGAGTTGGGGAGAGCGGCGGAAACAGTATATTAATACAAGGATGCTTGACACTCAGGGTCAAAATCGTTCCTATATGCATCATTATGCATCCGGAGGGAACCATGAGCCACGTTCGGCAGATCCTTCGACCACCTCTTCGCGATCCTCTTCTTGGCCCCTCGTCCCTCCTCCACCTCAGCTCTCCCTACCACCGAATCCTCCGTCGTTAATCGAGTCCCTCACGGATTCCATACTCCGCCATGTGCAGGAGACCAGACAATGCATAGTTGCGGCATCATTGGAGCCACCGGCTACGCGGGAGCGGAGCTGGCGCGCTTGCTCCTCACCCACCCCGACGTCGAGGCATTACATCTTGCCTCCTCGAGTCAGGCCGGCGAGCGCATGGACAGTGTCTACCCGAATCTTGCCGGAAGGGCGCTCGGCCAGACAAAGCTTGTCGATCAGTCAGCGGCCATCGAGTCCTCGGACATCGTCTTCGCGTCGCTTCCTCACGGTCTTTCCGAAGGGATCGCCGCGGCCTGCACCAGGGCCGGCAAGCTTCTGATAGACATCGGTGCGGATTTTCGTTTCGGTGCAGACGAGGCGACCTACACGGCATGGTACGGCAAGAAGTACGCCCATCCGGAGCTGCACGCGGCCGCGGTGTACGGCTTGCCGGAGTTGAACAGGGAGAAAATCCGTGCGCTCGGAGCGGCCCGGCGCGGCTCCGGCGATGGCGGCTCCCCCGCCGGCACCGCGCGCATCATCGGCAACCCGGGCTGCTATCCGACCTGCGCCGAGCTCGGCCTGTTTCCGGCTCTCAGACTCGGCATCGCGCTGCGACATGGGATCATCATCGACGCGGCATCAGGCGTCACCGGGGCGGGGCGGGAGCCGACGAAGACAACGCACTACCCGGAGATCGCCGACTCCCTGGTGCCCTACAAGATCGGCGAGCATCGCCACACTCCGGAAATCGAGGCGGCCCTGGCCACGATGGCCGGGGAGCCGGTGGGCATAGTGTTCACGCCCCATCTCGCGCCGATGGGACGGGGCATCGTCAGCACGATCTACTTCAGTATTGCCGATGGGGCGCTGGGTGGAGCCGCGGGACGGGCGGAACGGGCCGCCGCCCTGCGTGAAGCCTATGCCTCCTTCTACAAGGACGAGCCCTTCGTGCGGGTGCGTCCCGAGGGCCAGGTCGCAACGAACAAGGATGTCCGCTTCTCCAACTTCTGCGACATCTCGCTCCACATGGCGCACGACGGGATGACGGCGGTCGTCGTATCCGCCCTGGACAATATGGTAAAGGGCGCCGCCGGCCAGGCGGTGCAGAACATGAATATCGCGCTCGGACTGGATGAACGCAGAGGGCTGGAAACGCTGCCCCCTGCTTTTTAGGTATTTGCGACCGGCCGGCATCCATCGGTGGAGAGGAGAGGATCATGAAGAATGTCAGGGGCGGCGTTACCGCGGCGCGGGGCTTCGTGGCTGCGGGGGTGCACTGCGGCGTGCGCAAGAACAAGGAGAAGAAGGATTTGGCGCTGGTCCTCTCGGAGAAGCCCTGCGCGGCCGCCGCGGTATATACCACCAACCGCGTGATTGGCCAGCCCCTGGTCGTGACCAGGGAGCATCTGGCCAACGGAGTGGCGCGGGCCATCATCGTCAATTCCGGCAACGCCAACACCTGCACCGGTCCGGAGGGACTCGCTGCGGCGCGTCGCATGGCCCAGCTCGTCGCCGAGCGCCTCCCGGTGGCCGCGGAGGACGTGGTCGTCGCGTCCACGGGCGTCATCGGTGTCCCGCTCGACATCGCCGCGATCGAGTCGGGCATGGATGCCCTGGTGGCCGGGCTTTCCAAGTCCGGGTACATCGACGCCCGCGAAGCGATCATGACCACCGATACGATGAAGAAGGAACTCGCCGTGAGCTTCGAGCTGGGCGGAACGACGATCACCATCGGCGCCATGGCCAAGGGTTCCGGCATGATCCATCCCAACATGGCGACCATGCTCGGTTTCATCACGACGGACTGCGCCATAGATGCGGCCCTGCTCCAGGAGGCGCTTTCCGAGTGCGTGAGAAAGACCTTCAACCGCATCAGCGTCGACGGGGACACGAGCACCAACGACATGGTCGTCGTGATGGCAAACGGCATGGCCGGCAACACGACGATCACCGAGCGCGGCGCGGATTTCCGCAGCTTCTGCGAGGCGCTCGACTACGTGGGCATCCAGCTCTCGCGGCTCATCGCCCGGGACGGCGAGGGGGCCACCAAACTCGTCGAGTGCACGGTGTCGGGGGCGGCCACGGAAGACGAGGCCGTCGGATTCGCCAAGGCGGTCATCTGCTCCAGTCTCGTGAAGACCGCGCTCTTCGGCTCCGACGCGAACTGGGGCCGGGTGCTCTGCGCCCTGGGCTATACGCCCGGCTCGCTGGATCCGAACAAGGTGGATCTTGCCTTCGAGAGCCCGCGAGGATACATAGAGGTCTGCAAGGCGGGCTCGCCGCTGCCCTTCAGCGAGGAAAAGGCGAAGAAGATTCTCGGGGACCAGGAAATTGCGGTGCTCGTCGATCTCGGCATCGGGGAGGCGCAGGCCACGGCCTGGGGCTGCGACCTGAGCTACGAGTATGTCCGCATCAACGGGGACTACAGGACCTAGGGAGGGCAGATAGATGACGATTCCGGACAACGTGCGGGCGGACATACTCGCCCAGGCCCTTCCCTACCTGAGTCGCTTCGCCGGTAAGACCATTGTCGTGAAGTACGGCGGGGCCGCGATGACCAACGAAGGAGTCAGGACGGCGGTGGCCCAGGACCTGGTTGCGCTCAGCGGTGCGGGCATCAGGATGGTGCTCGTGCACGGCGGGGGGCCGGAGATAGACGCCGTACTCCGGCGCTTCGGCAAGGAGCCGACCTTCGTGCAGGGCCTGCGCTACACCGACGAGGAGACCATGGAGGTCGTGCAGATGGTCCTGGCCGGGAAGGTGAACAAGGACATCGTCGCGCTCATCCAGCGGCAGGGAGGCAAGGCCATGGGGCTCTGCGGTGCCGACGGTTCCCTCCTCCTCGCCACGCGGCTGGTCAAGAAGGGGCTCGATCTGGGACTGGTCGGCGAGATCCAGAGGATCGACCGGGGCGTGCTGGACGCCGCCCTCAACGCAGGCTACATTCCTGTCGTGGCCACGGTCGCCATGGGCGGTGCGGACGACGAGCGCATGTACAACGTCAATGCCGATACGGCGGCGGCGGATATAGCGATCGCGCTCGGCGCGGAAAAGCTCGTGCTGCTGACCGACGTGCCCGGCGTGCTCAGGGATGTCGAGGACGCCAGCACGCTGGTGTCCGCGCTGCCGCGCACGCTGATCGAAGAGTATCTCGAGGCGGGCATCGTATCGAAAGGCATGATCCCCAAGATCGAATGCTGCGCCCGCGCGATTGACGGCGGGGTAGACCGGGCTCACATCGTGGACGGGCGCTCGCCGCATGCCCTCCTGCTCGAGCTGTTCACCGATCGCGGCGTGGGAACGATGGTGCTATGAGCGACTTCTTCATGGATACCTACAAGCGCACGGGACTGACGTTCGTGCGCGGCTCGGGTGCGCGGGTCTGGGACAGCCTGGGCCGCGAGTATATCGATTTCACCGCCGGCATCGGTGTCAACTCGCTGGGGCACGGTCATGCCGCTCTGGTCGCGGCCATAAGTTCCCAGGCGGCACGCCTCATCCACATATCCAACTACTATCAGAGCGAGGAGTCGGAGAGGCTTGCCGAGCGACTCTGCAGGGCGACGGGATTCGACCGGGTATTCTTCTGTAATTCGGGGGCCGAGGCCAATGAGGGAGCCATAAAGATCGCGCGCCGGTGGGGGGAAGCGATGAACCCGCCTCGCTCGACGATCGTCACGCTCGAAGGCTCCTTTCACGGCCGTACGATAGCCACGCTGGCGGCCACCGGGCAGGCCAAATTTCATGAGCATTTCGGCCCATTCCCGCCCGGATTCATCCATGTGCCCGCCAACGATGTCGCCGCCCTCTCCGCCGCGCTTGGGCCGGAGGTCTGCGCGCTCATTCTCGAGCCCATTCAGGGCGAGGGCGGCGTCGTGCCGCTTGCGGACGACTATATCCGTGAAGCCGCGCGTCTCTGCGCCGAGCGGGGACTCCTCCTTGTGGCGGACGAAGTCCAGTGCGGCGTCGGAAGGACGGGGTCTTTCCTGGCATCGACCCGGGCCGGAGTCAAGGCGGACGTTCTGGCCCTGGCCAAGGGCCTGGGTGGTGGACTGCCCATCGGCGCGGTGCTCGCGCGGGGCCGGGCCGCTACGGTGCTCGGAAGAGGCGACCACGGCTCGACCTTCGGCGGCAACCCGCTGGCGGCATCAGCCGCGCTGGCCGTTCTGGACGCGCTCGAGACGCCCGGCTTCCTGGCCTCCGTCGCCGCCAAGGGCGAGCGCATGATGACGACCATGCGCGCCTGGCGGCATCCGCTCGTGAAGGAGGTGCGGGGCGCGGGGCTCATGATCGGGCTCGCCGTGAACATCAAGCCGGATCGGATCAAGGAACTCGCCATCGAGGAGGGGCTCCTCGTCCTGACGGCCGGCGAGGATGCCGTGCGTATGCTGCCCCCCCTGATCATCCCCGACGCGGACATCGATCGGGGTCTCCAGTTGCTGCGAACGGCGCTCGACAGGGCCCAGCACGAGAGCGACTGAGGCGGCCCGCCTGAAACGCCTGCCGTCGTGCCGGTCGCCGTGCCGCCTCCCGAGGCGCCGCCGCTGGCCGCCATCGCCGGGCCTAACGGCCCTCACCGGCGCCGCGCGGCGGCCTTTTCCGGTGGGGGCAAGGGTATTCTCCAGATGCCCACTTATCACTATAGTTTAATGCCGCTTTCGGAGCCCGTTGGGATGCGTAAAGCCTTCCAGCACTCCCCAAGACGTTTCCGCGGAGGTTGTCATGAGAAGATCCTCGGTCCCTCTCCTGGTTCTTGGATTGGGCTGCGCCGCCCTGATCGGAGCCTGTGCGAGCGGCGCCCACCCGGCGGCACCGCCGGCGTCGGCCGCAAAGGTGATGAAGCAACGGACCATCCAGGTCAAGGTGCCGGTCCTCGTCAAGGAGTCTTCCTATTATGCCGACGGTCTCCTCGATGGTTACGTGACCTACCGCTACGATGCCGCCAACAAGAACCTCCTCGAGAAGGACAGCTACGATGCCGCGAGGAGCGACCCCGTCGATCGGACCGTTTCGGAGTGGAGTGGCGGCCGGCTCACCGACGACATCGTGTACGACCAGGACGGGAAGCTCAGGCTGCGGCATGATTATGGCTACGATGCCGCGGGGCACCTTGTCTCCGACACGATCACCGACGGCAAGGGCCAGCCCAGTTCTTCCTCAACCTACGCCTACGACGCGGCGGGCAACAAGACCGAGTGGCGGGCATTCGATGCGAAGGGCGTCCTGAAGGCCCTGACCGTCTACAGCTACGGGAAGCCCGCAGGCTCCGGAGGGTTGCCGCTCATGCTCATCGCGATGAAGGATTCCGCGGGGACCAGCACAGGGTCGATCACGCTGAGCTACGACGACAAGGGCCGACTTCTGAGGCGCGACTACCGCGCGGCGGACGGAAGTCCGCAGAAGAGCGAGGTCTACGCCTACGGCCCCGCCGCCGGACCTGCGGCCGGCATGCCGACAGCCCTCGAAATCCGCCGAGCCGACGGCAGCCTGGCCTCCAGGACACTCTACGTGATCGGAGACCTGGGGCAGGTGCTCAAGGCGACGGACCAGGATGGTTCCGGCGTCGTACGGGGCTACAAGCAATTCGAATACACGGTGCGCGAGGACAGCGTCACCGAAACGTACTACGAGTAAGCCAGGAGCGGACGCAATGAAGCGACTCATTCCCCTTATCGTTCTGCTGGCTCTGGGTTCGGCCCTGGCCTTCGCGGACGAGACCACCGAGGTATATCGCCGCCTCTACCTGGAGGCGCAGGGTCTCAGCCAGAAATACGCCGCCGCGCTGAACCTGGTGCAGCTTCGCGACGCGAGCGTCGCGCCCATCCTCTCCGATGCGCTGACCGAGCTCATCAGCACGCAGAAGAACTACACGACTCCCACCGACCGGGATCTCTATTCCAAGATCATCCGGGTCCTGGCCCAGGCCCTCGGGGAGGACAAGTACCTCGATGCCGCGCCTTCGCTCTGGGATGCGGTCCAGCAGGTGCCCGATCCCCTCGTGCAGGCCGAGGCGCTGATGGCCCTCGGTTCGATGCGGGCGCTCGATTATGCCGAGCGGATCTCCCTGCTCCTGCGTGATCTGGACCTGAAGCCTACGGTCGATCCGGACTACGGCGAGAAAGTGGCCTACGGGGCGATCATCGCCCTCGAGAAACTCAAGGACGTCCGGGGCTTCTCGCCGGTGTTCTTCGCCTCGGTGGGCTGGTACTCCGTCCGCGTCAGGCAGCTCGCCGCCAACGCCCTGCCCAACATAGCGTCGGACCCGACCGACCCGATCGCCGAGATCCTCAGGAACGAATCCGCGGATCGCAAGACGCTCGCGCTCAATGCTGAGATCGCCTCGCAGGCTCCCCCGGAACGGAAGATCCAGACCGCAGTGCTCGCCCTGAATCTCGGGCATGAGAAGCTCCCGGGAGACCGTGTCGAGGCCCGCTCCTTTGCGGACCTGCGCAAGGCTTCACTCCGGGCGCTCATCGGGCTGCGAGCGCAGGGGGACGCCCCCGTTTCCGGATGCGTCAACTCCTACTCGAAGGGCTTCGACGACGAAGAGCGCCTGCTCGCCCTCGCGGCGCTCGGCGCAAACGGTACCGATCCCGCGGCCATCGCCCTCCGCGACATCATCCTCCAGCTCAACGCCGACCAGCAGTCGGGCATCACCGACGATACGCGCAACCGCATGGCCAGGGCGGCCATAGAGAATGCAGCGCTGACGAAGAACAAGCTCCTGAAGCCGGCGCTCCAGTCGGTGGCGGCGAACGACAAATGGTCCGGCAGCGTGATCCTCGCCGCGCAGAACGCGCTGAAGGCACTGCCATGACCGGCAGCTACCGATCCAGAAGACAGCGGGTCGCGGAAAAGCTGCGCTCCGACGGTATCTCGGCGGCGCTCTTCGAGGATGCGGAGGGTTCCTCCGATCCCTCCATCCGCTACCTCTGCGGTCAGCCTTCCGACGCGCTGCTCGTGATCACCGCGGACGGCGCCTCGAGACTCGTGGCCTGGGACCTCAACATGGCCAAGGTCATGGCGGAGGTGGACGAGCTTGTCGCCTACGGCGAGTATTCGCGACTCGCCGATCGCGCGCTGGCCGCTTCCCTCCAGGCGCTCGGCGTGGCGCCGGGCTCGAGAGTGGAGCTGCCCTCCACCTTCGCCTATCCACGCTATGTGCGGTTCGTGGAGGCGCTCGCCGACTACGACCTCGTCTGCAGGGATGACGGAATCGCCGCGCACGTGCTCGCGCTGCGAGC
This sequence comes from Rectinemataceae bacterium, assembly GCA_035505775.1. Classification (GTDB taxonomy): domain Bacteria; phylum Spirochaetota; class Spirochaetia; order Treponematales; family Rectinemataceae; genus JAJXZP01. The sequence goes on from DATJQN010000273.1 coordinate 7,661, forward strand.
GGTCAAGGATGCAGAAGAGATCGCCATCTACCGCCGCGCGGCTGCCATCACGGACGGCCTCATGGATCGCGTGGAGGAGGCGCTCCGCTCCGGCTCGGCCCGGTCCGAGCTCGACCTGGCCCTCCTGATCGAGCGGGAGTGTCGGGCCGCGGGATGCGAAGGCACGGGTTTCGAGACCCTCGCCGCCGGCCCGGCCCGCAGCTTCGGTATCCATGCCTTCCCCCCCTTCGGGTCCGGGCGCTTCGGCGGCCCGGGCATGAGCATTCTCGACTTCGGTCTCAAGCTCGAGGGCTATACCACGGACGTGACCATGACGTTTCTCCGCGGTGATCTGGGCGAGGATCGCGAGCGCATGCTTGCGCTCGTGCTCAAGGCGAGGGAGGCGGCGATCCCCCTGATCCGGCCCGGCGCCGCGACACGCGAAGTGGCGCTGGCGGTGGACGAGGTTTTCGCGTCCGGCGGCCTCGTGATGCCGCACGCGCTCGGTCATGGCATCGGCCTCGAGGCCCACGAGGCTCCCGCGATCCGCAGCCGGGAAGACAACACCGACCGGTTCGAGCCCGGAAATGTGGTGGCCGTCGAACCCGGGCTCTATCATCCCGAGCTGGGCGGCATCCGGTTCGAGGATGATTTCCTCGTGACTCCGGAGGGCTGCGAAAAACTGACCCACTCGAGAATCGTCAGGCTCTGATTCAGACTCCGATCCGGCCGAGCCTCCAGGCGAGGCGGCGGCCGGCAAGGAGGGGCACGCAGCCATCGACTTCATCGGGCACCATCCAGGCTTCCCGGATCAGCTCAAGGGAGCCGCGGGCGGGGGGCAGGTCGTAGAAACGGGCCCCGGTCCCGGCCACGAAGGTCTGGAAGAGGTCGAGCCGTCCCGCTTCCTCGAAGAATCCGGCGAGGGCGGGGATGGCGCTCGGCGAGGAGTAGATTCCGGCCGGGGCCGCCCCACTCTCCTTGGCCCCGCGGGGGTGTGGCGCCGAGTCGCTGCCGAAGAAGAGCCGGGCCTGCCCCGTCAGCACCGCCTCGCGCAGCGCGGAGACATGGGACTCGGCCTTGAGGACCGGTCTGCAGAAGAGATGGGGGTTCAAGGCCCCGCCCAGCAGGTCTTCGAGCGAGCAGAGCAGGTGCTGGGCCGTGACGGTCGCGGCCACGCGCTCGGGGGCGCGCCTGAGAAATCCGAGGCTGTCGATGGTCGAAATGTGCTCCATCACGATCCGGAGCCGGGGGTGGCCGGCGATCAGGGACTCGAGTGTCGGCAGGAAGGCCGCCTCGCGTTCGAGTGCCGCCGCTCCGGGCTGCTCGCCATGCACGCACAGGACGAGCGACGCATCCTCCATCGCACCGAGAGCCTCTTCCACCGATTCGGGCTCGACGACGCCGTCGTCGCTGTTGGTCGTGGAACCCGCGGGGTAGTATTTGCCCGCGAGGGCGCCGGCCTTGGCGCAGGCGAGCACGAGGTCGCGGCTCATGCCGGGAACGAGCTTGAAGGTCATCAGGGCTTCGAAGGCCGGTCCCTGCCGCGCACTGCGAGCGGTCGCCGCCTCGATCTCACGGCGATAGGCTTCGACCTCCGCCGGCGAACTCACCGGAGGCCGCGTATTGGGCATGACCAGGGCCCGGCCGAACGAGGCGGCATGACGCAGGGCGTACTGCGGCATGTCCGGGCCGCGCCGCAGGTGAGCGTGGAAGTCATCCGGACTGGGTATGACGAAACGCTCAGCCAAAAGCGAACTCCATGAGCGAGACGTCATCCAGAAAGCGGGTTTTCGCGGCCCGGGACTGGACGTCATGCAGGATGCCGTCGAGCGCGCTCTTTGAGAAATCGGTCGCCCTGACGCGGTCCCGGAGAAGTTCCGTGAAAGGCTCCAGTCCGAATATCCGGTCGGATTTGTCGCGGAACTCGTACACGCCGTCGCTGAAGAGGTAGAGTCGGCATCCGGGCGATATCTCTTTCGTTTGGTTGCTGTAGAGTGTCTTGGGATCGAGCCCGACCATCATGCCCCCCGTCTCGAGCTCCGCGCCTTGGCCATCGCGGGAGATCATGATCGCAGGGGGGCTTCCCGCGCTCGCATAGGTGATGGTGCGCGCCGCCGGCTCCCACACGCCGTACCAGGCGGTGAAGTAGAGATAGTTCTGCTCCTCCATGCGGAAGGAGGCGGCGAGCCTCGCGAGCACGGATGCGGGATCGGCGAAGTCGGTGCCGGTCAGGACCTGGGTCTTGAGCAGGTTCATGAGGGTTACGGAAAACAGGGCGGATTCGATACCGTGCCCGCTGACGTCGATGAGGTAGATGGCAAGCCGGGCGCCCGGGGCTGCGAGCGTCTCCGCGCTCAGCTCGCGCGCTGCATCCTCCTCCTCGGTGCGGCGTATCCTGTGATAGCCGAAGACGTCACCGCCCAGCGACGCAGAGGGAATGAACATCCAGTCGCTTCGCAACGCCGGTGCGGAGATTCGGGGAGGAAGGAGACTCCTCACGTAGGATGCGCCGCCGCGCAGCTCCGCTCGAAGACGTTCCTGCGTTTCGACCAGGGCGGAGACGTAGAGCGCCTGTTCCTCCTTGAGGCTTTTCTTTTCCAGGCAGGACTCTATCCGCGCCTTCAGGATGACCGGTTCGAATTCCCGGGGGAGGTAGTCTTCCGCCCCCAGCTGGATGCATCGGGCGATGCTGTGCGTGTCGCTCAGGGCCGAAATCACTATGATATACAGATCGCTGAACCGCTCGTCCGCGCGTACCCGTTCGAGCGTCTGGTAGCCGTTCATGCCCGGCATCATGACGTCCAGAATCATGATGTCGAAATTCTCAGCATTGAGAAGTTCCAGGGCGGCCAGGCCGTCCGCGGCCGTGCACACGACATGGCCCTGGCGCTCGAGGTGCCGCGCGAGCAGCTCGCGGTTGAAGAGATTGTCGTCCACGACGAGGATCCTGCCGGTTCTCGAAGGGGGCCCGTCTTCGGTCGCCTCCGTGCTCGGCGCCGGTGCCACGCGGGGAAGGGCATCCGGCTCAGCCGCCCCCGCGCGCTCCACCTCGAGCAGCTCGAGCACGCCGTTGGCCGCCTCGAGCATCTTGTCGATGTCGCGACTGAGCGAGAAGTCGTCGTACTCCTGCGCTCGCCGCTTGGATTCCTGGATCAGCGCGATGAGCTGGAAGAGTATCGCGTAGATGTCCTGCTCGAGGCCTCCCAGGTCGGAACCCGCCGGGGCCCCCGCGGACGCAAAGCGCGAATCGAGCGGGGCGCGCAGTGACAGCGCGCTGTCGCGGATGCGGTTGAACAGATCCTCGAGACCTTCGCGCCCCGCCTCCTCGGCATCCTGCCGGAGAATATCGCCGTATCCGACTATATGGTTCAGCCGCGTCCGAACCGAGTGCCGCGCGCGAGACCTGTCGTCGGCCGCCGGCTGCTCGTTCATGGCTCGTGCTTCTCGGCCTTCTCTTCGGCGTATTTCCTGAACTCTTCCTCCGACATGGTGTCCGAGTAGAGCGGGTACAGTGCCTCTACAAGCTCGTCGAGGCTCGGGAACTTGGCTCCGTCCAGTTTGTAGGTCATGAATTCCTCGACTTCATGATACTTCGGATTCCCGGGGGGCGCAATGAACGAGATTACCGAATCCATCCTCCGCGGGCCCGTCAGGAGGGGTCAGGCGCGTTGACTGTCCCCGCCCTGAGGCCGTAAAGTAGCGTCATGTATAAGTACATCATCGAAGGCGGCGTCCCGGTCAAGGGCAGCGTCACTGCAAGCGGCAACAAAAATGCCGCCCTGCCCTGCATAGCTGCCTCACTGCTCGGCGGCTCGCCGGTGTTGCTCAGGAACATACCCGAAATCGAAGACGTTCATGTCATGCTCGACGTTCTCCGGTATCTTGGCGCAATCGTCGAGCGCAGGGCTCCGAACGAGTGGTCCATCGACACCCGGCCCGTCAGCCGCTCGGACATCCCGCGCGAGGCCGCCAGAAAGGTGCGCGCCTCCATCCTCTTCGCCGGCCCCCTCCTGGCGAGGTTCGGAGAAGTCACGCTGCCTCCGCCCGGAGGAGACGTCATCGGCCGGCGGAGGATCGACACCCACGTCCTTGCCCTGGAAGAGCTCGGCGCCACGATCGAGATAGACGGGGTCTTCAGGTTCAGCGCGGCCTCGCTCAGGGGATGCGACATCTTCCTCGACGAAGCCTCGGTGACCGGCACCGAGAACGCCGTCATGGCCGCCGTGCTCGCGAAGGGACAGACGGTCATCCGCAACGCGGCCAGCGAGCCTCACGTTCAGGATCTCTGCAAGCTCCTCGTCCTCATGGGCGCGAAGATCGACGGCATCGGCTCCAATGTGCTCAGGATCGAGGGGGTCGAAGGTCTGGGAGGTGGGGATTTCGCCATAGGGCCGGACTACATGGAGATCGGGTCCTTCATCGGCCTGACCGCCGTGACCAAGGGCGAACTCAGCATCGAAGGCGTCGTGCCCGAGGACCTCCGCCCCCTGAAAGTCGCCTTTGGAAGGCTCGGGATCAGTTGGAGCCTCAACGGAAGGACGCTGTTCGTGCCCGCGGGTCAGTCGCTCCGCGTCGTGCCGGATCTGGGTGGGCAGGTCCCGAAGATCGACGACGCGCCCTGGCCGGGATTTCCCCCGGACCTGACCTCGATAATGACCGTCGTCGCCACCCAGGCCGAGGGAACCTCGCTGATTCACGAGAAGATGTTCGAGTCCAGGATGTTCTGGGTGGACAAGCTCATCGGGATGGGCGCGCGCATCGTGCTCTGCGATCCCCATCGTGCAGTCGTGTCGGGGCCCTCGCAGCTCAAGGGCGATTCGCTGACTTCGCCGGACGTGAGGGCCGGCATGGCCATGGTGATCGCCGCTCTCTGCGCGGAGGGGACGAGCACCATCCACAACGTCTATCAGATCGAGCGGGGCTACGACAATATCAGCGCCCGGCTCCGGGCCCTCGGCGCCCAGATCGAGCGGGTCGAGGACAGCTGAAGAGCCTCTCCGACGATCGCCTCCTCACGGGCTTCCGGCCCCGCCATCGGTCCTCCCCGGCCGCCCCATGAGTTCCTCGTAGGCAGAGCGGAGCGCCATGAAACGGCTGCCCGCCTCCTCCGCCCCGAGACTTCCCGCCGCGGCATCGGGGTGGTATTGCCGGGAGAGCCTGCGAAAGGCGCGACGGATTTCTGCGGCCGGGCTTCCCGGTCGGAGACCGAGTATCCTCCAGGGGTCGCGGGCCGCCGGGAAGGCGGAGGAGCGCGACTCCTCGATGCTCCGGGCGTCGAGTCCGCAGTCGGCGAGTGCCGACCGCAGCCGCATCTCGGCGGCGCCCTCATGACGCCGTGCGGAGAGCGCAAACCGTGAATAGCAGAAGTCCGCAAGAAGGCGACGGGATGCCGGGCAGCCGTTGAGGGCCAATCGGCGCGCGTGCTGTGCGAGCGCCGTCGCGGGGGAGCGCTCCGTGAGATCCAGGACGGTTCTGAGCCAGCGCAGTTCCGAGCGCTCGAGGGCAAGCATGGTAAAGCAGAGCGATTCGAAACCCTGTCGGGCGGCCGAGGCGTTGTCCCCCAGGCCGAAGAAGGCGGGACTCAGGGCCAGGGCGGCCGCCGAGGCAATTCCCGGAAGGGGCTCTTCCGGCTCGACACGGTCGGGCTCGGCGAGGAAGGCCCGTATGCTTCTCCGTGTTTTCGATTCCGATCTCGCCTCGTCCACCATGAATCCGAGCACGAGCCCTGCGATGGCTCCATACCAGCCGGCCCAGGCTCCCGCGATGAGCCCCAGCATCCTGCCGGCCCAGGGCCCCGCGGTCCGCACGAGGCGCTGTCCCCTAGCTTCTGAATCTGGCACTTCTGTCGTTTCGGGCGCCGGCCATGACGAGGATGGCCAGGAAGAGCACCAGCGCGCGGATTCCGGCGGCCACCCCCAGCGCGCCCAGTCCCGGCAGCACATGGCTGGACCAGGCGGCGATCAGGCGATCGGCCCGTTCCGTCAGGACGGAAACCGGAACCAGGGCCACGGCCATCAGGGGAACGAGCACGTAGTACCCGCGCGAGAATTCCCCCTTCCGCTTTCTGAAGCGTACGCCGGCAAAGACCCCCAGCGCGGCCGCGGTGAATACGGCGAAGGGCAGGGCGCTCCGCCGAAGCAGATCGAATATCAGGAGCTGGGTATCGACGCCGTAGAGTGGTGATTCGGATGCCGCCTTCCATGCCGCCGGAATGCTGAGCGAGTCGGGGGCGAGCATAGACGCGGTCGCGCGGTAGACGGTATCCGGAGTGAGGGCCAGTTCCACCACCGAGCCGATCCCGTTCGGTGGACCGACTTTCCAGGTCGGGACGTAACTCGTCGCGGGATGCTGCTTGTCCACACAGGTCAGGAAGAGCTTCCCCCCGGTCAGCTTGCCGTAGGCCGACATAGCCTGGGCCCGCAGGACGCCTTCTCCGTCGGTGGAGGCTTCGAGATACTCAATGTCGCGAAAGTAGGCAGCATCGGCAGCCCAGGCGACATCCTTGGCCGCCACGATTCGGAGCAGCCCGCTCCGGTCCGGCACGCGCAGAAAGACCGGCCCCAGTATGTATCCGGCGAAGGCTTCGTCGACTTCCGCCTTGAAGAACGCTGCGGCCCTGACCGCGCTCAGACTCTGCGCGAGGTAGCGGCGGACGTCGGGGTCTGCCCCGTGCTTTTCCGCCAATTCGGAGAAGATGCGGTACGCGCCGATCGCGTCGTTGGATTCGAGGAGCGAATAGCCCTCAACTTTGCGGGCAAAGAGGGCCGCCCGATCCTTGTCCGCCTGATCGACGCTGGCGGCCTTCAGCTTCTCCCAGGTTTGGGCGGCCAGACGCTGGGCGTCGACGTAGGTCGGATCCATTTTTGCGGCAGCTGCCGCCAACTCGTGCGCCTCCATGAGTTGGCCTTTCTGCGACAGACTCAGGGCTTTCAGATAGTAAGCCCGCGCGCCCGAGGCGTCTGCCGGAGGGGGCAGGGTTCCGCCCGGAGGGGCGGGCGGGGCGAGCCCGGCTCGGGCCCGGGCAGCGCTCAGCGCGGCCGAAAGCTCGTCGAGCCTCCTGTCCGTGGGGCTGATCTCGCGGGCTGTTGCGATGGCGCCTTCCGCCTTGGCGAGGTCCCCCGAACCCAGGGCGACCTTCGCCTCCGCCATGGACGCGCCGAACTGCTCGCTTGCGCGAAGCATGGCCGCGCGTCCGGCCTGCACTGCGGGCTGGGCCGCCAGGGCGCCGGCGGCCAGCAGGGCGGAAAGTATGGCGGCCGGTATGATCGATGCCGCGATCAGCTCTCTGCTCTCTCCTTCCGAGGTGCCGAGCGCGATGGCCACGGCCAGGAATTGCAGGGCGGGGAGCCACCGGAAAAAACTGAGCAGGGCGCCGGCGAGTTCCCAACGGAATGCAAAGCCTGGAACGACCTCGTTGGCAGAATAGCCGTACACCGCGGCGGCGAAGAATACGGCCAGCGACAGGACGTCCACGAGCAGGACCGTGCCGATGAGCCGGCGCGGGCTACTCACCGGAGTTCCTCCGGTGCCCCGGGGGGACGAGCAGATCCATCAGCGCGATGAAGAGTCCGAGGCCACCCTCGAGCAGGGGGAGGATCAAGGGAGGGGCAATACCGATACGCAGCCGGGAAAAGAGCGTTGTCGTGAATCGAAAGGCCTCGGGAGTGGACATGAGGGCGTCTATCACGAGCAGTCCTGCGAGACCGGCCACGGCCAGGAAAGCGTTGGCCAGAGGCCATGCGGTCAGGCGGGCAAAGATGCGCAGCGCCGATGCGAGAACTCCGAAGCCTGCCGCCGTGGCCAGGAGGAAGAGGAGGGACAGATCCGTCCGGTCCGTCAGCCGGCTCCAGATCAGCCAGGGTGCAAGCACGGATGCCTCCGGAACGAGGTCGACGGGACGGAGCGGCTCCATCGAGGCGGGAAAGTTCGCAGTTCCGATCGTGATCGTGCCTTTCTCCGGGCTATAGACCGCCCGGGGGGAAAAGCGCAGATGGGGAGGAGGTGTCCGGAAGTCCGCGGTGACAAGGGCTTTCGCGCTGTTGCCTTCCCAACTCCCGATCCAGGCCGCCATACCGTCCCGCTCGATTGTCGTGCCGGCACGTGCCGGCAGGGGCCGGGAGGATGCGAGGGCTGTGGTCGGACGCAGGCTCTGGGCGATCGGCAGGCGCTCAAGGTAGATGAAGCCCGCGAGCGGGATCAGGGATATAAGGAGGAGCGCCAGCAGGCCAGGCAGCCGCCCCTCGATCTGAAACTCTACGGTGAAAAAGGAAAGAAGCAGGGCGACCAGGCCGGCCAGCGGCAGGTAGGCGAGCATGGTTGAAGCGGCCGCCCGCGCAACGGGCATGGACAGTGCCGATGCCGCAACCAGGGAGGAGGATAGGGCCCCCGCCAGACCTAAAAGAAGGAGGGCCAGGAGAAACTCGACAGCCGCGCGGCCGAGGACTCCGAGCCATGTTTTCATTGGGCGACTGTAGCACGAGGACAGGGTGGAGGCAAGCTCGTACTGGATGATGAAATACGGGGGAATCGCACAGGTTATCCACAAGCATGGCGACGATGATACGAAGCGGAAGTGATTGCCGTGTAACAACCTTCTAATGTCACTCTAATTCAGAGCCCCTCAACCGGCACGTGAAGGGAATCATAAATATCAATGGCAAAACAACTTAGACAGAATTGCCGCCAATATCTCCATTCCTTCGGCTTTCGAGGGCTCGATTCCGTCTACTTTTCGATACGAGATATACGTTAGTCATTTTTCCCATTGAATAGCTCCACAGGTTATGCACAGGCTTCCGCAAGGAGACGATAGCCTCTCCCCCTGCTCGACTTGAGCAGGCTGGCACTTCCCGAAACCGCGGCTTCCAGCTTCTTTCTGAGACAGGAAATGTGGGTATCTATGGCCCTCGAGGGACCCCGCTCTTCGTCCCAGAGCGCAAAGGCCAGGGCAGGGCGGGGTACCGGCTCACCGGCATTCAGCATGAGTATTCGGAGCAGGCGCTCCTCTGCCACTGTCAGTTCGAGAGTCTTCAGCTCCACCAGGGGGCCTCGGATAAGGAGAAGGCGTCGCCTGAGCTCCAGGTCGAAGCGACCAGAATGGACCCGGAGACTTTCGAGTCTGGAGGAGCGGGCGCAGAGTTCGGCGAGATCCCAGGGCTCACGGAGATAGTCCAGGCAACCCGCTCGAAAGGCCTGCGCCATGAGTTCGGTTGAGCCATACGCGAGGACCGGACCGGGGAGAGAAGTTTCGGACAGCTTGAGAAAAAGCTCGACGGGCATCACAAGAAGGTCGGCTTCGGTTTGTGCTTTCGGACCCGCATGGCGGCGAGGCTCATCGTGGGGTGGAGAAGGGTTCAGAAATGCCGCCGCATCCCGGACTTCGAGGACATAGGGCTGCTCGGGAGGCAGCGCAAAGGATCGGTAGGGCTCGCGATCGGCGACGAGCAGGATCCGCATCGTTCCTAGTGCTTGTCTGGCTCCCCGCCGGTTCCGGCAGAGCCGGCGTCCTGCGTAAGCATCTTGCGTTTCAGGTCCTCGAGCATCGCATCGGCGCCCACGCCTGAAGATTCCAGCTGGGCGAACTGCTTTTCGAGACTCGCGTCGGTGGACAGGTCCTCGAGTTCCTTGTTGGCCTCGGCCCGCGCCTCGATCTCGTCGACCTTCTTGGACATCCGCTCGAAGGTGTCGAAGGCGCTCTTGTTTCCCGAGAGGCTCGACATCGTCTTGTTGATCTTCTCCTGGGCCTCGGCCCGCTTGGCTCTGGCGACCAGGATGTTCTTCTTGCGGGACGCCTCGTCTATCTTGTTCTGCAGCTGGCGGAGAGAATCCTTAAGCTTCTCGACCGAGGCTTTCTGGGCTTCCCACTGAGTCTGAAGTTGGCCGGCATAGCCCTCGTACTCCTGCTTGCGGAGCAAGGCCTCCTTGGCCAGGTCGTCCCGGTTGGCGCGCACGGCGAGCATGGCTTTTTTTTCCCAGTCCTCGGCCTGACGCTTGTTGTCGAGCGCCTCCCGCTCCAGCTTCTTCTCATCGGCGATGGCCATGGCCACCGCCTTCTTGGACTCTATCATCTGCTCATTCATATCTATGATGAGCTGATTGAGCATCTTCTCGGGATTCTCGGCCTTGCTGATGAGATCATTGATATTTGAGGAAACGACGGTCCGGAAACGGTCAAATATGCCCATGGTGGGTCCTCCTCAGTTGCCCATGAAGCGGGAGAGCAAGGGATAGTGCTCGGACAGCGCGAAACTCAGGGCATCAAGTGAAGCCTCGAACTCGGTCTTGTCCATGTCGGCGTATTCGAGCGTATCGAGCAGCACCACCTCATCTCCCTCGAGCGCGTAGGCTCCGTGTAGCAGCCCCTCGTAGTTCAGCTTGAGCAGTTCGGCAAAAAAAGCCTCGCGGTCCTTCTGCGGCGCGTCCATGACGCGCGCATGAATTATGACGACAGGGTCGGCGAACGAGACAAAAATACTCGGGATTCCCTTGGCGCTGTCCTCGACCAGCCACGTCCCCGGCTGGGGTTCCTCGTATGATACGCCGAGATCGATGAGGTATTCCTCAATCTTGTTGAGACCAGCCATCGAATGCCTCCTTGCGGTAGTGAGCGGAAGCGCCCCTGATCTAGCCCAGGAAGACCTGCCCCGAGTTGTCGATGGCGAGGATGGTCTTGCACTCGGAACAGCGGAAGCGGCCAGGCTTGGCCGCCTTCAGTTTTTTGTTGCATATCGGACAGGAGAAGATCTTGGGGAATACGGAGGCGGCCGAGGTTTGGTCTCCCTGCTGGAAGAAGCCCACTGCCTCATCGAGGTTGTCCTTGATGTTGAAGAACTGCGAGAATCCCAAGAGCTGGAAGACTTCGTAGACCTTGGGCTGGATTTCGAGAAGCACGATGTCGCCCGAGCGCGGACGGACGGCTTTCAGAAAGGCGGTGAAGGAACCGATGCCGGTGGAGGAGACGTAGTTCAGGCCGCCACAGTTGAAAATGAGCCGGATGAAACCGGAATCGATGGCCTTGCCCACGCGTTTCTGGAAGAAGTTCGAATTGTAGGTGTCGATATAGCCGGTCAGGAAGAGCGCGAGGCAGTTGTCCACTGAATCGACTTTCTGGAGTCGGATCTTAAGGCTGTCATCCTTCTCGTCGTCGAATCCAGGAACGATCTCATTATTGTTCATGGTGCTCCTCTTCGCCTTGTATCGAGCCAATCATAACTATTGTAGAAGCATCATAATGCTCTCGTCAATGCTGTGTCAAATCTTGGAGCCCGCCCCGGTTTCCGCGGTGCGCGGGCCGCCCGCAACCGAGTCATCCATACCCTCTCCACGTAGTATCGGCGAGCTGAGGCGATATTAAAAGCCAAGCCCGCCATCCACGTTCACGATTGATCCGGTTGCCACGCAGGGTTCCGCCGCGAGCAGGTCCACCGCCGCCCTTGCGAGGCCGACACTGTCCAGAAGTTCCCCGCCGGGGGCCTTGGCGCGAAGTTCCTGACGCAGCCCCTCGTCGAGATATTCGGTGTCCATCAGCCCCGGACATATACCCAGGGCGGCGACTCCCGACGCACCGCCTTCGACCGCGAGCGATTTGACGAGAACGGCCACTCCTGTCTTGGCCGCCGCGTAGGCAGCGTTGCTGCGGTAGGCGCGGATCGCGTCGGTGCGTGTACCGCCGAAGAAGAGCATTCTCCCCCAGTGACGAGCGCCCATCGCGGGCAGAAGCGCGGACGCAAGCGCGCCCGGAAGCGCCAAATCAAGCAGCGCAAGCCGCTCCCAGTCCTCGGCGCTCGTATGCGCGAGGCTGCTGCGGAGGAAGGGACCGAAGGAACAGACGAGAATGTCGATCTTTCCGAGTTCAGGAAGGCGGGCCACGAGATCCCTGGGGCGCGCGATGGGGAGGAGGAGGGAGTCGAAGCTCGCGCTCCGGCTGCCGAGCTCTCGCAGCTCTCTCAGGGTCGCCTCGAGCCGTTCCCGGGAGCTGCCTCCGTGCACGAGGAGGGAAGCACCTCTCCTGGCGAGTTCGCAGGCGACCGCCCGCCCCAGTCCGCCCGAGCCGCCGACCACGAAGGCCCTGCGATGCTCCAGAAGCCCACCAGGTCCACCCAGCTCTTCGGGGATGGAGTCTCGCGCTTGCTGTGACGGCATGATGGCATTACTATACCTGCCGTTCCGGAGCTGCCACAAGCTTGTCCGGAGACCACATTGTCAGGACGTGCGCGGGGTGAAGGCGACTGCTCTCGACCACTACGAAGTCATCCTCTGCGGAGCCGAAGAGGCCGCCAACGTGGGCTCGGTCTGCCGGGCCATGAAGACGATGGGCCTCTCGCGACTCTCGCTGGCGGCCTGCCCTTCGCACGACGAAGACCGGGTCCGGATGCTTGCGGTGCACGCCTTCGACGTGTTCGAGTCGGCCCGGCGTTTTGACAGCCTGTCGACGGCCCTCGCGGAATGTTCCCTCTCGGCGGGGTTCACGCGCAGAAGGGGCGCTCGCCGCAAGGCCTTCTCGCTCAGCGTCGAGGACTTCGCCGACCTGGCGGCCCGGCGTCTGTCCACGCTCGCCGGCGGAAGGGTCGCGCTGGTCTTCGGAAGCGAGCGGACCGGGCTCACCGCCCCCGAGCTCTCCCTGTGCAGCCTGGCGGTGCACATCCCGACCGCCGATGAGTTCCCCTCGCTCAACCTCGCGCAGGCGGTGCAGATCGCCTGCTACGAAATCCGCCGACATGCGCTGGGCGGGCGGACGGGCACGGCCATCCCGGTTTCGCGCGGCGAGGCGGACGGGGCAGTCGCCCGCATTTCGGAACTGCTGCGCTCCGCCGGCTTTTTCTCTCACGGCGACGGGGCGCAGCTTCGGGACTTTCTGCGCGACAGCGTGGAGCGCTCGGGCTACACGGTTTCGGAGCTTCGCTATTTCGAGGCCCTGTTCAGGAAGCTCGGGGGAATGGCTTCGCGAAAGACCGGCGCGGAACGCCCGGAGCCGGCCGACGAAACCCCAGTCTAGAAGACGATGTGCTCGGGGCGCAGTTCGCGCCCCCCATCGGCATGTACCAGTGCCCGAAGGATGACACTCCTGAGCTGGCGCACGTTGCCCGGCCAGTCGTGGCTCATGAGAGCGGCCGCAGCCTGGGAGCTGAGCCGCGCCCGCCCCGCCGAGGCCAGACTGACGAGATGCCGGGCAATCTCCGGTATGTCCTGGCGACAGTCGCGGAGCGGAGGCAGCCTGAGCGTAAGGGTGTCGATCCGATACAGCAGGTCACGGCGGAATGCGCCCGACGCCACGGCCTCGTCCAGTTCGCGTGCCGTGGCCGAGACTATCCTCAGGTCGGAGATGCGAGGCTTGCGGGCGCCCAGGGGCCAGAACTCCCGCGACTCGATTGCGCGCAGCAGCTTCGCCTGCACCGGCCGGCCCATCTCGCCGATCTCGTCCAGGAAGAGGGTGCCGCCATTGGCCAGTTCAAAGGCTCCCGGCCGGCTGACTGCGTCGGTGAAGGCTCCCCGTTCCGTACCGAACAGTTCGCTCTCCGCCAGCAGTTCAGGCAGAGCCGCGCAGTTCAGCGCGACAAAGGGTCCGGAGTTCCTCTGCGAGTGCGCGTGGAGCGCCCGCGCTGCCAGATCCTTGCCTGTGCCGCTTTCACCCACGATGAGGACAGCGTGATCGCTGGGAGCATAGAGACGGAGGCGGTCGGCGGCCGCCCGCAGCGGAGCGCTGCTCCCCACGAACGGAGAGGCCGGCAGCTCGGTCGGATGACGTGACCGGACGAGGGCGGAAAGAATCCTGCGAAACTCGGGAATGCCGGAGTCTCGAGGGATGGCCGCGGCGACCCCCAGCCGGAGCGCCTGGGCGGCCTGGACGACCGAGCCGGGGTCGACCAGGGCCAGGACGGGGATCCGCCTGGGGATGGATTCGAGCCAGGAGGGAGGCCGCGGTCCCTCGGCAAGCTGGGAACCCCATTCGGCCAGGACGGCAGCAGGCGGACTGCGTCGAAGGGTGTCGAGCAGCTCGGGCCCGCTGCAGCAGGCGCGCACCCGATACTCCCCGGCGAGGCCGGCGGTCACAACCCGAGTCTCATCCGAGAGGCAACCGATGAAGAGAATCGTGTCCATGGCGGATCGGAATGATAGCTGCGGTCCCGCATTCGAACTTGTAGACTTTTGCCCTGCTGCCGCGCCGGGCCGCTGCAGAGATGATCCGCGCCATGGTGGGCAGCGCGCCCCGGGATTCCTGGACGGTCTCCTAGCGGTGGCGAAGCCTCGCCGCGAGAAGGAGTATCTGGTACCAGAGATAGATGAAGAACCGATAGATTTTCCAGGGTCGCCGAAGGAGGTACTGCAGCCATTCAAGTCCTCTGTTGAACAGAGCCTTGGAGGATTTGGCCCTTCGTTCGGCGAAGACCTCGAGGAGGTCGGAGCACCAGAGATAGATGCCGGAGTTGAACCGGTTCAGATTGCGCGGTATCCATCGCTCCCTGCCAGGCACGCCCGTGCCGACGAGCAGCAGACTGGGGGTGGCTTTGCGCACCGCCTCGACGATCGCCCCCTCCCTGCTCTTGGGAAACCGCCCCGTGTGACGCCCCACGACACGGAGGCCGGGGAAGGTGGACTTTATGTTGGACTCGGCCTTCAGAAGCGTGCTGCGCGAGGAGCCGAGGAGGTACACAGACTTGCCCCGTCGTTCGAGCGCGGCCAGGAGTTTCACAATGAACTCGAAGGGCTGATAGCGAAGCGGTTCGGCCCGCTTGAGGAAACGGGCACCTTTGACGATGGCCAGTGAAATGGGCAGGACGAGGCCGGCGCCGGCGATCATGGTGTGATATTCACCGGATCTCCGGGCCCGCATCAGGTCCCAGAGCGAGAGCAGGACGATCTGGTGGTTCTTCCCGTCCTCGAAGCGGGCGACGATATCCTCTATCGCCCCGGATGGGAGTATGTCCACGGGCACACCGAGGATGTAGATGCGACTCAGAGAGGCTTGGGAATCCATGAGGATCGCTCCGACAAGACGATTTCGACCGCGGCCACGGCAAAGAGTGCGGCAGTCTCGGTTCTCAGGACGGCCCCGCCCAGATGCAGGGGCAGAAATCCCAGCCCCTGCAGGAATGATACTTCATCATCGGCGAAACCGCCCTCGGGACCCACGCATAAGACGATTCGAGCCGGGGCGTCGGTAAGATACCCATGGAGCGTTCCCTGTGCAAGGGGAGTCTCATGGAAGAGGAGGCGCAGCTCCGTCCCGTTCCGGAGAGTCGGGCCCGGATCGGCCTGGACTCGCAATGCCTCATCGAGCTCGTGAAGCCGTACCGGCGGGTCCACGCTGGTCGGCACTGCGGACCCGGACTGCTGGAGGGCCTCGCGCACGATTCTCCGCCAGCGATCCTCCCTCGACGAGGCATCCCGTGCGACGGACGGGGCGCAGCGCCGCGAAACGAGTGGAATGATCCTGCCCACGCCGGCCTCGGTCGCCTGACGCACGACGAGGTCCATCTTGCTGCCGCGCGGAAGGCCCTGGACCAGGATCAGGGAGGCGGGTGATACGGGCGGCGATCCGGCGGCGACGCGCGGGCCGGCGGCGACGGGCAGGGCCACAGGGGAGGGGGCCGCTTCCTTGGCGACCCGGCCGTCCCGATTCCGTCCGGCGCCTCCGCGGATGTCGCGAAGCGCAGGGCTGGGTCCATGCTCGTCGGGCGCGCGCACGCCGAGCCGGAGTGCTTCCCCCTGGGGGGCTATCTCCAGCACGCTGCACTGCCAGCGTCGGCCCGACCCGTCCATCGCGACGAAACCGTCGCCCTGAACCAGGCGGAGAACCCGGACGAGGTATCGGGCGCGCCGGCCCCGGACCCTACACTCAGTCCCGCCATCCCAGTCCTCCGGCAAGATGAACTGTCGCATGGTGCAGCGCTACGGCATGGTCCCGGCCACGGGTTCGCTCAATTTCCGGAGGCTGAGCCGACCCCTGCCGTGCCTCCCGCAGCGGCCTGGGCGGCGCGTTTGGCCTCCACGAGCTCTTTGACGCTCTTGGTCTGGGCGAGGAGCTGGGCATAGTCGGGGCGGTTTATCACGTCGAGGGCGGCCTTCAGCGCGGTGTCGTACTCCAGATCGTAGACCGGGGTCACTTCCGTCCGGTTGAACTCGTCCCGGACAAGCCGTTCGACCATGGCGGGCGGCACGAGGTACTGCTTGGCCAGGGCATCGGCAAAGGCATTGCGCTCGGTTCGCTCCGCCTTGGGTCTGGCCTTCGCGAATGCGGCGATCTTGCCGGAATCGAGCAACTTGCCAAACGCGTCCGTCTGATCCTTGGTGAGATCGGGATCCTTGGCCTCAAGATCGGGCGGGATGCCGGTCTTGTCGATGTTCTCGTCGCTCGGCGTGTAGTAGCGCGCCGTGGTCAGCTTGAAGCCCGTCGTGTCGATGGGGAAGATCTGCTGGACGGATCCCTTGCCATAGCTGTTCTCGCCCACAAGATAGGCGCGCTTGTTGTCCTTGAGCGCGCCGGCCAGGATTTCCGAGGCCGAGGCGGAACCCCTGTTGAGCAGCAGAATGACGGGAATGTCCTTGGGCACGAGGGCCTGTCCCGAGGCGCGCGCCACGGAGTTCTCGTAGGCATTGCGGCTCTTCGTGGAGACGATGGTCCCGGTGTCGATGAAATCGTCGGCGACGCCGATCACCGCCTGGAGGAGGCCGCCCGGATCGTTCCGGACATCGACGATCATGGCGCGATATCCGCTGCCGTTGAATTCCTTGATTGCGTCATCGACTCTCGACTTGGTCGCCGCCGTGAACTCAATGATCCTCAAGTAGGCGACATTTCCCTTCGGCGTGGGGATGAGGGCTTTCTTCACGGTCGGGATCTCGATCCGGGCCCTGACCAGTGAAGCGGCGAATTCCGAGGCGTCGCCGCGCTTGATCGTGAGGACAACCGTGCTGCCGGCCGCGCCCCTGATGCGCTTCTGCGCCTCCTCCACCGTGAGCGGGGCCGTCGAATCGCCGTCGATCTTGGTGATGAGATCACCGGGCTTGATGCCGTACTTGAAGCCGGGCGTGTCCTCGATGGGGGAGACGACCTCGATGAAAAGCGGCTGGTCGTCCGGCTTGGTCGGGTCCTTCGTCTGCTTGGAGATGTACAGGCCCACTCCGCCGAACTCGCCGGAGGTCACGTCCGTCATGTCGCTGAGCATCGCCTCGTCAAGGAAAACGGAATAGGGATCGTTGAGGGACTCGAAGAGGCCCTTCATTGCACCTTCGTAAAGCGTCTTGGGGTCCGGGGCGTCGACATAGCCCTGGAGAATGAAGTTGAAGGTGTTCTGCAGTATTTCCGTATAGCGCCGGGCGTCGGCGCTCTTCGTGTCGTCGGTCTGTGCGAAGGCCCGCGGCACTGCAACCGAAAAGGCGGAGATGAGGACCATGAGGGTCGCCGCGGCCCCCCAGGCGAAGCGATGCCTCGTGGGCGTGCTGCTGTCTTGCATCATAGATGACAATATCCTTTCACGTGAGGGCTCATGTCAACTGAGTATCCCGCGGCAGTTCTTGACGGCCCCCGGGGCGGAAAGTACACTTCGCAGGATATATGAAGCGACGGCCACTCTTCCTTGCCGCGACAATCGCGGAGCTACTCCGCTTTTTCGCCCTGATTGCCCTTGCCCAGCAGCTTGGACTCTTCAAGACCACCAATGGGGCGCTGAGGCTGTTCCGCTATGCCGCGGCGCCGCAGCTGCTTTTTGCCGCGGGTTTCTTCTTCCTGTGGCTCGACCTCAGACGCTATGCCGTGTACCGCCCCTTGATCGTGGTCGGAAAGCTTGCCAACCTCGCGGCCTTGGTCCCCCTCGCCCTTCTGATGGGCGACTACCTGAGGACTTCGCAAGTCATGACCGCCAGTCCTTCGCTTCTTGTCGCTCTTGTCGGCACCGTGAGCCTCGTCGACGTCGGCGCGCTGGCGCTCGCGGCCCTCTCCGGGGGGCGGGCAATGGACTCGGGAGCAGCCCCAAGCCTTCCGGGACAGGGGCCGGGGGACATCGAAGATGTCGAGGATTGAGCGATGAGAATCGTGCCAATCGCGAGCGGCAAGGGCGGCGTGGGGAAATCCATGGTGGCCGCCAATCTGGCGATCGCCATAGCGCAGTCGGGCCGTCGGGTCGTCCTCGCCGATCTCGATCTCGGAGCTTCGAACCTGCATCTCATCCTCGGCGTCACCTCTCCCAAAGCCGGAATCGGCACCTTTCTCGTCGGAAACGGCGTCGCATTCGAGAGTGTCGTACTCGACACCGATTACCAGAATCTCCGCTTCATCCCCGGCGATGCGGAAGTGCCCGGACTCGCCAACATCAAGCCGGCGCAGAAGAACCATCTCGTCAAGCGGCTGCTGTCGCTCGATGCCGACTATCTCGTCCTCGATCTTGGCGCCGGCACGGGATCGAATATTCTCGACTTCTTTCTCATGAGCACGCATGGCATCGTCGTCACGGCGCCGACCCTCACCGCCACCCTCAACGCCTACCTCTTCCTGAAGAACGCCGTTTTCAGACTGCTGTACGGGGCTTTCGGCACCAAGTCGCGGGCCTTCGAGTTTCTCGAGTCGCTGCGCAAGGACGGAGCTTCGCTTCAGAAGGCCTACGTGCCGGCGATTCTCGAGCAGGTCCGCGAGCTCGATCCCGAGCGCTGGAGCGCGGCCACCGAACGCATGCAGCGATTCCGGCCACGGCTTCTCATGAACATGCTGGAGGATCCCAAGGACGCGGAAAAGGCGCAGAAGATCAGGCGCTCCTGCACCGAATATCTCAACATCGACATCGAGCACCTCGGCGTGCTCTATCGCGACGAGCTGCAGGATATCGCGCTCGGCAGCCGGATCCCGATCATCCGCTACAAGCCGCAGTCCGTGCTGAGTCAGGGGATATACCGCACTGCGGACAAGCTTCTGCAGGTGGAGGACGAGGAGGACCAGCCCCTCTCCCTGGCCGAGCTGGACGGCGGCTTCAGGACGGCGGAGCTCGAGGCCGAGGCGGATTTCGGCGCCAAAATGGCCTACGTCGAGGAACTGCTTTCCTCCGGGGCGCTCACCGAAGGGGATCTCGTCGAGACCGTGCGGAGCCAGCAGTTCGAGATCGACAAGCTCAGGCGCGAGAACCAGTTCCTGAAGTTCAAGTTGGCCAGGGCAATCGGACAGGGCTTTCCCGGGTAGGCGCGGTCATGGCACAGGGCGTCGCCAAGGGTGAGCTCACCCTCACCGTGGAACAGAACGAGCTGGAGGCTTCGATCCGTTACGCACCGGACCCCAACGGCGCCGAATGGACGGCCGACAAGCTCCTGCGCATCATCATGGATGCCCGGCTCGGGGGCTGGAATCAGAAACGCGCGGAGGATCTCATCCAGAAGCTCTCCCGCGCCCGGGGGCCCACGGTCGAGGTGATCGCGCGCGGGGAGGCCCCGCAGGCCCCGGTACCGGAGCAGCCCGAATGGGCGGATCTCGCGGTTCCCGACGAGCTCAAGGACGTCGCCCAGGCACTCCTCTCCGAAGCTCCTCCTCCCGTTCTCTACAAAGTGAAGGCCGAGACGGTCCGGGTCGAGAAGATCGTGCGAAAGCCGGGAGCCTTGCCCTTCCTTCCGTCCCGGAGCGAAAAGGTCATCGTGACCGAGCGCAGAGAGAAGCGCGAGCTCGTCAACCCCGATCCCGCCATTCTCGGTTCCGGATATGCGAAACGCGGCTCCCGGGTCGGCATCCTCTCACCCGCCAAACCGGGCAAGGCCGGCAAGACAATCTTCGGGAAACCCGTCGCCGCCCCCGCCGAGGACAGCCAGTTCTATGCGGGAGCCGGGATTGTCCGGCAGAAGAACGAGCTGCTCGCCGACGAGGACGGTGTGGTCCGCTACGGTGAACGTTGGGTGGATATGGTCCCGCTGCCCTCGCACACCTGGTCCCTGGAACTCGCTGCCGACGGGGCGAACTGCCTCCTTTCGTATTCGCCGGGGGATCCTCGGTTGCCCGGACCTTCCGCCGGGGATATCGTGGCGCGGGCGGAGGAGCTCGGCGTGGCCCGCGAGGATCTGGTGCCGGAATCCGAACTCGCGGAGATGTTGCGGAAGGCCGTGGCCGAGTGCCGGGCCCTTTTGGGCACGAGCATCTCCGCCAACCGGGATGCCCGGATAGAGATCGCAGTCAGCCCGGACGGAGTCAGGGCCAGCCTTTCAATATGGAAGGGGAGGGGAAAGGGCAAGAGGCTCGACCTGTCCGAGCTGAGCGCTGCGCTCAAGGCCTCCGGCGTGCGCGGTTTCAGGGCCGAGCAGCTCAAGAAAGACGTGCTCGAGTTCTACAAGGGGAGGCAGTCCGAGTTCGTGGACTACCTCCTCGCCGAAGGGCGGGCGCCCAGCCGCGGGAAGGACAGGAGCCTCGTCTTCGCCCTGAACTTCGAGGAAGCCTCGAAGGCGGCCCCGATCATGGCCGAGCTCGCCGCTCAGCCGGGGCTTGCCCAGGCCCTGCCGAGCCTGGCCGAATTTCCTATCGGCGCGGCGGCGAGGGTGGCCCGGGTCCAGCTCGGCCAGAGGATAGGTGAGCTGACCTCGGGCTCCGCGGGGCAGGACGGCGTGGACGTCTACGGCAGGAAACTCCCCGCTCTCCCCGGCAACGACCCCGCCATCAGGGCCTACGAGAACATCGACTTCAGCAGGGGCCTGCTCACGGCGACCGCGACGGGATACCTCCTCGCCGAGGAGCTCGGCGGCGGCTGGCGGGTCAGGGTGGTGAAGCATCGCGACGCATCGATCGACGTGCAGGTGGCACCCGACGCGATGACGGCGACGGTGAGTCTGTCCTCCGGCGAGGGGCTGGGCGCCGGGCTGACCGTAGAAGGCGTGATCGCCGCGCTCAACGCTAAAGGCGTGACCCAGGGCATCGAGCCCTTCTCCATCGCGGAGGCGATTGCCGACGCCAGGGCAGGGAAGCCCGTCCTCCGCGTGCCGGTGGCCCACGGACGGGCCCCCCGTGCGGCGGGATCGGCGAGACTGGAGTGGCTCGTGAAACGCGCGAGCGGCACGCTGTACCGGATGACGGAGGACGGGCGCGCGGATTTCAAGGAACATGACACGATGACCCGCGTGGAGGCGGGTCAGGTGATCCTCAAGGTCTCCAAATCCGCCAGCTCGGGGGAAGATGGCTTCGACGTCCTCGGCCGTACCGTTGCCGCCACTGCCGCGGCGGACGAACAGGTCCCCGAGCACGATGCCACCATACGGGAAGAGACCGACGACTCCGGGACGCTCGCGCTGGTCGCCGCGCAGAACGGCGAGCTCGTGATCGAGAAAAACCGCATCTCGATCCACGAGCGGCTCTCGGTGAAGGGGGACGTCGGCGCGGAGAGCGGCAATCTCCGCTTCCCGGGATCGGTCAACGTGGCAGGCTCGGTCCTGGCGGGATTCTCCCTGGTTGCCGGCGGGGACGTCAACGTCGGCGGAGCAGTGGAATCCTCGCTCGTCTCCAGCGACGGCGCGATACGGGTCGGCGAAGGTGTCAAGGGCGCGCGCAAGGGCACGATCAGGGCGCGCAAGGGAATCGAGGCCGCCTTCGCTGAGCAGGCCCTCCTCTTGGCCGTGGAGGATATCCGCGTTCGGAACGCCTGCATTCTCTGCAACGTCAAGACCAACGGCCGGCTCGTGCTGCTCTCGGAAAAGGGTGCTCTCATCGGCGGCCTGTGCCGGGCCCGCAAAGGCGTCGAAGTGACGACCCTCGGTTCTGAGAACTACACGAAGACGGAAATCTCGTTCGGACAGGACTATCTCGTCGCGGACCAGATCGAGACGGAGGAGCGCGAGATCGAACGCCTGAAGGCGCTCATAGTGCAGTCCGACCGCAGCATGTCCGAGCTCGAGCGCGCCGGTGCGGGACTCGACCGGGTTCGCCAGGATAAGGTAAAACTGGTGAAGCTCCTCGAGAAGCGGACCATGCGCGTTTTCGATCTTCGCGAGCGTTTCGAGGAACACGTGCCTTCCGAGGTGCGCGTGCGGGGCACGGTGTTCCCCGGCGTGATCCTGGAAAGCCACAATCGCTTCTACGAGGTCCGCAGCCGCAAGACCAAGGTGGTCTTCGTCTTCGACCCGAAGGCCGGCCGTATAGTCGAACGGCCATTATAGGAGAAATCATGCTCGCCGCGATTCCCTTCCCGAGCTGGATAAAGCCGGAGATCATCCCCGGCCTTCCCTTCCGCTGGTACGGACTCATGTACGTCATCGCCTTCGCAGTGTCCTGGTTCCTGTTCCGCTACGAATCGAAGCGCCGAGGGGCGCCATGGAACGAGGACGAGGCCGCGGCCTTCTTCTTTTGGGCGATAGTCGGGCTTCTCATAGGCGCCCGTCTCTTTGGGACCCTCGTCTACGACCCGACGGGCTATTACTGGGCCAAGCCCTGGCTCATCTTCTGGCCCTTCGGGGAGGATGGACGCTTCGCGGGATTCCAGGGCATGTCCTATCACGGCGGGCTCGTCGGCATGATCGTCGCAACTATCGTCTTCTGCGTGGTCAAGAAGAGCCCCTGGCTTCAGTGGGCCGATGTCCTGGCAGTTTCGGCCCCGCTCGGCTACACGTTCGGACGGCTCGGGAATTTCATAAACGGCGAGCTCTGGGGCAAGATCACCGCCTCCCCGATCGGCATGATATTCCCGAACGTTCCCGAGACGGACCGCTTCTCGGCGCGGGAGGGATGGGTTCAGGATTTCGCACAACGCGTCGGAATTAAGCTGCAATCCATGAACGACCTGGTCAACCTGCCCCGGCATCCGTCACAGCTCTACGAGGCGACCTTCGAGGGACTGATGCTGTGGCTCGTGCTGTGGTTCCTCGTCAGGAAGCGGAAGAGCTTTCCGGGCTTCGCGACGGGAATCTACGTGATCGGCTACGGGCTCGTGCGCTTCGTCATCGAGTACTTCCGGGAACCCGACGCGGGGATCGGCTACGTGCTCGCTTTGGGCAACAAGTCGGCACCGACCTACATGTTTTCCACGCCGTGGAATTTCTCCATGGGACAGCTGTTCTGTCTTGCCATGATGGTCGGCGGAGCTCTCTTCCTCGTGATCGCCGGGCGGCGTGCGCGGCTGGCGCCTGCCGTCGCCGCGCCCTCGACCAACCAGAGCGCTGCGGCGAAAGCCAGGCGGCTGCGAAGGAAGATCAAGTAGCCTTTCTCCGGCCGACCGTGCGCCCTTGGCCGGCCGGGGACGGATGAGTGCGGCGCGGCGGCCAGGCAGTGCCCTGTACGCCCGCCGACGCCCCGGCCAGCAGCCCGGCCAACGGCCCGGCCAACGGCCCGGCCAACGGCCACGACTGCGGCCGCTGGCGTGCGTCTGGCCCGCTGTTTCGCCCGCTGTGAGCCGGCTCAGGATGCGCCGAAGATACCGGCCTTTCCCGTATGCCGTATCCATCGACCCGCTCTCGAGGCCTTGGGATCCTCGAGGGTCGCGAGGGCAAAACGGGCGACCCGCTCGGGAGCCCCACCCGACTCGAAAATGCCGAAGGCCTTCCAGGGGGCGCTTTCCGCCATCGTGAACAGCCCCGTGCCCAGTCCCTCGAAGGCTCCGGCCACCAGCGATGCGGCGGCGCCGATCGCGGCGTCGCGCGGACGCTCAGGGGCGAGAAGGAGGATCCGCCCGGCCCTCTGCTGGTCGAAGATGCGGCAGAGCTCCCGCGCGACGAACAAGGGACCGATAGAGTGACGCTCCACGGCGGCTCCGAGTTCGCCGGGCCGATCGCCTCCGAAACCGCCCTGGATGGTCATCCCGTTGCCGAGCAGAATCGCCGCGTCGATGCTTCCCAGGGTGTTCCTGGCCTGCAGGATCATCGAGGAGACCGAGATGAAAGAGGCCGGATTGTAGGCCAGCCTGAGGCTTTTTAATCGATCGGCAGGTTCGTCCTTCTGTGGCCGCGACTCTGTCTCACCGGCGAGCGCGAGGGCCGTGGCCCACCCTGCAGCGTGGGCTTCCGCCGCGAGCGCTGCCGCCACCGGGCCGTCGAAGGGGGCGATCAGGATTGTCTTATTCACGCGCCCGAGTGTACTATGCACCCGGGGTGCCCGCAAGAGAGCGCCCTGTGTCCGGGGGAACAATGATTGTCGCACTCGCGCAGATGAACAACGTCATCGGGGACTTCGACGGCAATCGAGAACGCATACTGGCCTTCGTCCGTCGGGCCTGCGCCGCCGGCGATGAGCGCGGGCAGGGGCGGAGCCGCGAGCAAGGCCAGGACTACGGTCCCGCCGTGCGCGGACTCGATCGCAGACCGGAACTGATCGTTTTTCCGGAGCTGGCGATCTGCGGATACCCGCCGATGGACCTGCTGGATCAGGACTCTTTTGTCGAGGACTCCCTGGCCTCGCTCAGGAGGCTGCAGCGCGAGCTTCCGATGGGAGTAGCGGTCGCCGTGGGGCTCGTCGACCGCAACAGGAGCGGCCAGGGCAGACCGCTTCTCAACTCCATATCGGTGATCAAGGACGGGGAGATCGTGTTTTCCCAGGCCAAGACCCTCCTGCCGACCTATGACGTCTTCGACGAGGCCCGTTACTTCGAGCCCGCCCGTGAACGGAGGGTTTTCGAGCTTGGCGGACGCCGCATCGGTTTCGCGATCTGCGAGGACATCTGGTGGGAGGAGCCCCCTGTGCCGGGCCTCCGCTATCCGGTCGATCCGGTGAAGGACCTGCTGGACGCGGGCGCCGACCTTCTCATCGTTCCCTCGGCCTCGCCGTTTCACGTCGGCAAGCTCGAGCTTCGCATCCGGCTGTCGCGCAACGCTGCGCGCGAAGGCGGCGTACCCCTGCTCTACTGCAATCTGCTCGGCGCCAATGATTCGCTGGTCTTCGACGGTCGCTCCTTCGCCATGGATGCCGAAGGCGGAATCCTTGCGCTCTCCGGATGGGACGAGGAAATTCTTTCGGTTGATGTTCCGCAGCCGCTTCGGTCTGCCCGACCGGGTCGGGACTCCCTCGCTCCCCGGCTCGACCCTCCGCCCGAACCGACCCCGGCCGCGACGGCCGTCGAAGATCGCTGGGAGGAGATGGAGCGCGCGCTCGTGCTGGGCGTTCGCGACTACATGCGAAAGTGCGGGTTTCAGAAGGCCTGTGTCGGCCTCTCCGGCGGCATCGACTCCGCGGTGGTCGCGCTCCTGGCCGCGCGCGCAGTCGGCAGCGAGAACGTGACCTGCATCTCCATGCCGAGCCGCTATTCGAGCGCGGGCTCCGTT
Source organism: Rectinemataceae bacterium (assembly GCA_035505775.1). Classification (GTDB taxonomy): domain Bacteria; phylum Spirochaetota; class Spirochaetia; order Treponematales; family Rectinemataceae; genus JAJXZP01. The sequence continues at coordinate 32,837 of DATJQN010000273.1, forward strand.
TCCGACTCCGTCGAGCTTTGCCGGAATCTCGGTCTCAAGCTCGAGAGCCTGCCCATCGAAGAGCCCTTCTCGGCCTTTCTCAAGACGCTGGAGGGCAGCTTCGCCGGACGGCCCCCCGACTGCACGGAAGAGAATCTTCAGGCGCGTATCCGCGGGGATCTGCTCATGGCCTGGTCGAACAAATTCGGCTCGCTGCTGCTCACGACCGGCAACAAGAGCGAGTTGGCCACGGGATACTGCACGCTGTACGGCGACATGTGCGGGGCGCTGGCGCCGATCGGCGATCTGCTGAAGACGGAAGTATTCGCCCTCTGCCGCTCGATCAATGAGCGGGCCCGGCGCCGGGGAGAGACTCCGCCCATACCGGAGGCCATTCTCACCAAGCCGCCGAGCGCCGAGCTCCGACCCAACCAGGTGGACCAGGATTCCCTGCCGCCGTACGAGTTGCTCGACGAAGTCCTCGATCTGTACATCCTCAGGAATCTGGACCTCGAGGAGATAGTCGCCGAGGGCTATGATTCCGCGTTGGTTCAGAGAATCGTGGCCATGGTTGCCCGGTCGGAATACAAGCGCCGTCAGGCGGCCCCCGTTATCAAGGTCTCACCACGCGCATTCGGAACCGGCAGGAGGATCCCCATCGCCCGGGTCGTTCATGAGGCGAGAGTGGCCCGAGGCCGGGGCATTCTCGGCGCATCGTGATATACTCGTGGTAGTGGCAGGAATGTATATCTTCCGGCGGCGGTCCGCCGGAATCGGCGCCGCATACCTCGCGCTCGCCGTGCTGGTCGGCGTTCTAGGCCTGTCCTGCGAATTGTCTCCCACGCTGCTTTCCGACTCCGAACGCTCCTCGCTCTACACGATCAGCTTCTCCGTCGATGGCCGCCCGCTCTCCGAAGGCGCCGTGCTGCCCGCCGGTTCGTCCATAGTCCCGACGCTTTCGAAAATGACGGACGCCGAAGAGCCCGCATCGCTGAGTCTCAGCGTCGCGGGAGCCGACGGTGCTGCACTGAGCGCCCTGCAGCTGAGCACGAGCGCGCAGGCGGCCGCCGCACTGACTCCCCGTGCGGGCCTGGTCGACGGCTCGCCGCAGAGCGCCGCGCTCGTGCAGCGGCTCGATGGAAATCTTCCAGCGCTGCGCTTGCCTGCAGAGCTTCAGGCGGGCGCCTATGAATTGTCGGCCACGGTCTCCTCCACGGAGGGAAAATCGCTCCAGCGTTCGAACATGCTGCTCTTTATCGGGACGAGCTCCCCTTCCCTGGATTCGGTGCTCGCCTACCCACCCTCGGTGGAACCTGGTGCCTCCATCCTGCTGGCGGCGATGATCACGCAGGCCAACGCCGCAGCCGGCTCGGATCCCTGGATCAAGTGGAGCAGCGGGGGCTCGGTTTTCTCGCAGGGACTGCTCTCGGCCGGTTTCGACCGGGTCGTATGGACAGCGCCCCGGAGCGAGGGAGCCTTCGCCGTATCCGTCGACGTCTATCCGGCGGCCCCTCCCGACGCATCGGGCTTCGGTTTCAGGGCCACGGCGCGTCAGGACCTGCGGGCCATGGTCCGGACGCCGGCCGGCGGCTCGACGGACGAGTTCGCAGATCCCCTGGACTTCTATTCGCTGTTCCGTTTTTCGGGCAGCTTCGATGACAGCGGGACGCGCGCCCGATCGGCTCAAGCCCAGCCGATCGGCCAGCCACAGCTGGATGTCTATGCCGGCGGTTTCGGGTACAGGTTCGGACCGGCATCGGGACTGAGTATTCCCGATCTGCTGCCGCCCGTTGCGGACGGCCGAATGCTGCCCTGTGTCCTCCTGTTCAGGATCGCGCCCCAGTCGCTTGACGGGAGGATCATGCGGTTTGACGCCGAGGACGGAAGCACGGCACTCGAGCTTGGTCTTCATGACGGCCGCCCCTATCTGGCGGCCAGGGCGGGGAGCCGAGTGGAACGTTCAACGGCCGCTCAGGCTCTGGAGAAGGCCCCCGTCACACTTGCTGCGGTACTGACACCCGACGGGGACAGGCTGGATGTGCTCTGGTTCGCCAACGGGGAACGCATTGAGGCGCCGACGGTCGGGCTTCCGGATCTGCCGCAGCGCGGCAGCGCCGTCATCGGCGGCGCGGGGGCCCTGGCCGGAGTCTATGACGACATCGGAGTCATGTCACGAGCCTATCCGCCCGCGCTCTTCAACATCGAGCAGCGGCGGCGCTGGCACGGGGACCTGAGTGTCGCGGAAGGCTTTGAAGGGGCCGCGGCACCTGCTGCATCCACCAGCTCGGGCCCCGTGACCTTTGGAGCTCACGGAGCGGAGCTCGCTCCCGCCTCGTCCCTTGCCCTCGGAACGTCCCTGCGCCTTGACAGGCCGCTACTGTTCGAGGTCGAGTTTTCGGGGCCGCCCGAAGCTGTCTCGCTGGATCTGCTCGGGAGCGATGGAGGCCGCCGTGCGTCCATCACGGGATCCGGAAGAATACTCGATGCGGGCGGCAACAGGCTCATGACTCTGGCCTTCTCGCCCGGGCATATCCGCTTCAGGCTCGCCTTTTCCGCAGGGCGACTCACGATTTCCGGGGACTCCGGCAGTCAATCCGGTCCCATCACCGGCCCAGCCACTGGCTCGGCCGCCGGCCCGTTCTCGCTCTCGCTGCGCAATGTCTCTTCCGCCGATAGGCTTGTCCTGCTCCACCTGAGCGCCCGAACCGCAGGGGCCGCGCCCGCCCAATAAACTCCGCGCACTTCTTGTTGATTCGAAAGGCGCAGATTACTAAACTTAGTCTACGTCCTGGTTGCGAATTCGATCGATGGATGCCCTGTCAAGCCGAGATGAATGCCGTGGGCGTTGTGGTTTTCGTCGATCTTCGCGCTAGAATTGGCTTCGGCGTGTTCCAAGGAGAGATGGATGCTAAAAGTGTTTCGATCGCTGACCCTCCTGGCAGGAATTTTGCTTACAGTCTCCTGTGCTTCGGCGCCTCCCTCACGACCCCCGGTCGCCGCGTCCGCCTCGAAGAGCGAGGCCCCAAATGCGGCGCAGGCACGGGCCCAGGCAATAGTCCAGGGCGGGGCCGTCGTTGGACAAGGGAATCCTCCTCCCGCTGCGGGGCAGAACCCTCCGCCCGCGGCCCCCGCCTCGACCGCCTCGGTTTCGACTGACCAGCCGCCGCCTCCACCCGGTCAGCTGACACCCGAAGAGCAGGCCTATCTGCAAAACTATCTTGCCCGCCTCAATTACATGGTTTACTACAACGAAGACGCCAAGGTGGACCCGCAGGTCGCTCGCATAGCCGTGTCGCAGGCCAATCGCTATTTGATCGAGAAACTGGGCCTTTCCGTCATCGACTTCGATCAAATAGAGAAAAACAAGAAGGATCAGCAGGCGGCGTACCAGTCCGAGACCGGCGGGTCGATCGACATGATTCAGTACCTCGCCCAGAAGTTCAACGCCGATGTCTATGTCGAGATTGACTTCACGGTGACCAGCGAAAATCGGGACAACAGATTCTATGCCACCGCGCAGGGCAGCATGAAGATATTCGACACCTCGACGGCGTCGTTGCTCGGGTCGGTGGCCTTCCAGAGCCAGCCCGCCTTCAGCCCGACCTCCGCCGATGCGGCAATCCAGAATGCGGTGGCGGCCTCCGTGTGGATCGCGATGCCCAAGATGACCGATCAGGCCAAGGCCCTGTTGCAGAATTCTCTTGCGCGCGGCATCCGCTATCAGGTGGTGCTTCAGAAGACACCCGATTCACGCCAGATCAGTCTGCTCAGGAGGGCGCTCGCGAAGAAGGTGCGCGAGGTCGAGCAGGTCTCCTATTCGCCCAACGAGACGGTGCTCTATCTGTACAGCTTCCAGCCGAGGGACAAGATCGAGGACGAGATGTACGACGCGGCCAGCGCCGCAAACATGCCGGACCTCAACCTCGTCTATTCTCGGGGCAAGGCTTTCACCTTCAATTCCGGATTGTGAACCCCCGGGACGGGATGAAACCCGTTCCGTAAACGGAGGGCGTCGACCCTCCTGTTCAACGCGGCGCCGGCCTGGGACAGAGCGGCGTACGCGAAAGGTCCAAGGAGGTCACTGTGAAAAAGACCATCGCGATAGCAGCCATCGTTCTGGCGCTCGTCGCAGTCGTGGGCTGTGCCAGCAAGCCGCCGACCAAGGCCCCGGCGCCGGTCACCACGGCCAAGTTCGAGATTCTGCAGCATAAGGGCACGACCCTCGGCGTGATGAATCCGCCCGACTGGGTGCAGGCGGCCGTCAACGGTCCCAAGGATGTCGAGAGACTCGCAGACTACAAGGACCAGTATGTCGTCATCGTCGATGTCACCGGCAAGTCCCTGGACGGTGTCCAGCTGGCCGCGGCCAACCTGAACGCGACCACCGAAGTCTCCCGCTACCTCTCGCTCCGGGTCAAGGACACCTTCGCCGGTGCCCAGGTAGGGGACAAAGACAAGATCGAGACCTACATGGAGCGGGCGGTCAAGAGCGTCTCGGACGCGACCTTCTCCGGCTTCTCGAAGGCCGCGGACTGGTGGGTCCAGCTGCGCTGGTACAAGCCCGACAACACCAAGACCTTCGATCACGACGAGTATCGCTATCTCGCGCTGTACACGATCGACAAAGCCGTGCTCAAGCAGCAGCTGGATAAGATTCTCTCCGGGGCAGCCGCGGCCGAGCCCATGACCCCCGAGAAGCAGAAGGCGATCGACCTGGTTCAGCAGTCCTTCTACGACGGATTCTGAGTGTATGACCGGAGGTACATCGCAGCGATGCGGGACCTTCGGTTTCGGGCCGCGCTCCATCGGGGGCGCGGCCCCGTCATGCCGGAGATCCGGGCGGCGCGATCGTTGACGGTCCAGCTGCCCGGAACCCTGGACGGCCTCCACTGGAGCCGGCCGCGACGACGAAAAAGGAGCGAACTATGATCAGGACCCACGGTGTCGCCCTCGCGGCGGCTTTTCTTCTCTTTGCGTCCTGCGCCTCGGTGCCGGCCCAGCAGAAGGCCCCGGCATGGACTACGACGACTCCGGGGCCGGATGGCAGCAATACCTACTTCGTTGGTTACGCCACCGATCCGGGCGGCAACGTGGCCCAGGCCACCACCGCCGCGGCCAACAATCTCCTGTCCTCGATCATGCAATACATCGGCGTCAAGGTTTCGGTGAACACGAGCGCCACGGCCAAGGCAACGCTCGACTCGTATTCGGCCAACATCACCTCAACCGTCACTTCGTCCTCCACGAACCAGATCGCCGGTTTCCGCATCAAGGACAAGTACGTCTATCAAGACAAAAAAAGCAAGCAGGTTGTCGTGTACGTTCTCGCCTCCTATGCCACTGCGGATCTCCAGAAAGAGAAGGCGCGCATCGCGGCGCTGTTCCAGGAAAAGGAAGATGCCGTGGCAAAACCTGAATCTGAGGGGCAGGCGCTGGTGAGTTCGGGCCGCTATTATGACGCTGTCAGGAAGTTCGTGGAGGCCGCTGCGGCTGCGTCGGGTTCGGATATCGACAACGCCGACATCAAGATGGAGCGCAACGTCAACGCGGCCCGGACCGCGCTTTCCAAGATCCACTTTCTCGCCGCGGACTCTGTCGTGGTTCAGGCCTCCCTGTCCCAGCCCTTCCCCGCTCCCTTCAAGGTGAAGCTTCTGGCCGGTGATGGCGATACCGCCCCGGGAGTCCCGGGCGCCGCCCTCAAGGTGAGCTATCAGAGAAAGCAGGGCACGCGACTCGTGTCCAAGACCGAGGATGCGGTCACCGGACCGGACGGCACGCTCAGCTACACGCCTCCGCCCCCGGATTTCGTGGGCAAGGCCAAACTCGTCGTCCGCCTCGATTTCCAGTCCTCGATCGACCTGCTTGACCAGCTTCCGGGGAAGTACGCCCCCTACCGCGACTCCCTCGAGGACGAGCTTCGCGGGAAGTTCGTGGAGCTGCCCTACACGGTATCGTCCAACGCGCGAAACTACTCGATGGGACTCGCTCTCGTGGACGTCGATGAAAATGGCGGCATCGTTCCCGGCGGGGTTGCACAGGCCGGCCTCATGGAGGCCCTGGTCAAGGAGAAGTTCAACGTCAAGAATGCCGGTCTGGACCCCAGCCTGGTCCTTGCGATGGACGACACCGCCATCAGATCGGCCGCGGGCTCGAGGTTCCAGCGCCTCGCCTACGGAGTCGCGCGAATAGAATCGGTCCGGCAGGACGGTACGACCTTCATCGTCTCCGCAAAGGCCAGCTTCAAGGTTGTCGACCTCTCCACGGGCGACGTCCTGTATTCCGCGGAAAAGGTCGGTAACGGTCTCGGGAGCGACCAGCAGTCTGCGAGGCGGGCGGCCTACCGGCAGCTCGGCCTGGATGCCCTGGGCAAGGATCTTCTCGCGACGCTTCCCTGAACCGGGCTCCTCGGCACGCATGCGAAGACTGGCTCTCTTTGCCTTCTCGGGCCTCCTCTATGCCCTGGCGTGGCCCGGCCTTGTCAGCGAGCGGGGACTGGGGCTGCTCGCCTTCGCGTGCCTCCTGCCTGCCCTGCTCGCACTCAGGCCCGGCAGGCCCCTGGCCTCGGGACTCGGCGGTTTCGTATTCACCCTCATCGGCTACGGGTTCATGAATTGGTGGCTCTACAATTACGACCCCTTGGCGCCCGTCGTCGTCGTGCTCATCAGCGCCGTCTTTTATGGAGTTCTGTTCGCCGTGATAGCGATCGTCGTGGGAGCCTTCCCACGCGGCGGCTGGATCATGGGGATCTTCGTCTGGGTGGGGGCGGAGTATCTCAAGACGCTCGGTTTTCTGGGATATCCCTTCGGAGTGATCGGCTATTCCCAATATCGTTTCCTTGCCTTTGCCCAGCTGGCCTCGCTCTTCGGCGTATGGGCATGCTCCCTGCTCCTTGTCGCTCTGCAGTTCATGGCGGCCATGGTCATCAGGTCCGCCATCGCCCCGTCGCGGGCGCGCTCCGGCTTTGCATCCCTCCTCCGAGGGTCGATTTGCCCGATCGGCATCCCTCTCGTGCTGATACTCATGGCCCTGTTCTGGGGTGCCCAGCGATCGACCCCCTCCGACTTGGCAAAGGGGGGAGCGCTTCTGCGTGTCGCACTCGTGCAGCCCGATATCCTCCCGCATGAGGAGGATGCCGGCGCCTATGCGGAGGAACTTGGAACACTGGTCGCCCTCAGCCGCCGGGCCCTGCTCCAGTCGCCGGACCTGATAGTCTGGCCCGAGACGGCGTTCGTCCCCTCCATCTCCTGGCACGAACGCTACCGGACGGATGAGGAGATATGGCCCATCGTGCGCAGCTGCCTGGATTTCATCCATTCCGCGCCCTGCGACTTCCTCATCGGAAACAACGAAGGCGAGCTCTCCACCGACAGCGCAGGGAAGCCATCCCGGACGGACTACAATGCGGTCCTCGCCTTCAGAAAGGGACAGGATGCGTATTCGGTGTACCGCAAAGTGCATCTGGTGCCGTTCAGCGAGTACTTCCCGTTCATGCACGCATTCCCCGCGCTCTATAAACTCCTGCTCGCCCGGGAAGGCTCGTTCTGGCAACCGGGAACGGTACTCCGCTCTCTGCCTCTTACGAGTGTCACGGCCGCGACACCCATCTGTTTCGAGGACGGATTCGGCGGCCTGACCCGGAGCCTGGCCGGCGGCGCCGCGGACCTGATCATCCCCATCGTGAACGATGTCTGGTCGAGTTCTCCCGCGGCTGAGTATCAGCACGCCGCCTGTTCGGTCTTCCGGGCGATCGAGAACGGCGTGGCCGTGGCGCGTTGTACGAACTCGGGGATCACCTGCATTATCGCGCCGACGGGGAAAATCACCTCCTCGCTGCGGCCGTTTTCCCCGGGAATCCTCGTGGAGGACATCCCACGGGGCTCCCGTCGCGAGACGCTCTACTCGCACATCGGGGACACGCTGGGAGAACTCTGCCTCCTCGTGGCCGCCCTGGTTCTCGGGGCCGCGCTCTGCAAAGTCATCAGAGCCCGGATCTTCCGAGACCGGTGAAGAACCCGAGTGCCGCCCGCATCTCCGGCCCCCAGCCGGAGATCAGCCCCTCGGAGCCCAGGGCGATGAGCGCGCGCGCGGTCTCCGGGTCGTTCACCAGCCAGGGGATGAAGGGCTTCCGCCGGCGCCGCCAGGCGGCGGCGGCCGAGAGGCTCAGGCTGCTCAGTTCGGGTTTGTACAGGTCCGCATGGACGATGACGCGCCCCTGCCCGTTTCTCAGCAGGCGAGGCAACTCCCTCTGGCGCGTCCAGATGAGGGCGAGGGGGATTCCCGTCGCCAGCACGCGGAAGCGCGCAAGGGCGAAGGGATTGAACGACGATACGATGCACCTCGTACTGAGATCGACCCCGCCGGTTCGGCCCCGGAGCTGTTCCGCTACCGCACGCTCGAGCCCGGAGCTTCGGACGTGGTCGCACTTCAACTCTATGTCATAGTACAGGGCGTCTCCGAACTCCTCCAGTACCTCTGCAAGAAGGGGAATCCGCTCGGACTCCATGGGGTCCTCTCCGGCGAGCCTGAGCCCCGCGAGTTCGCCGTAATCGCTCTCCTCGACCGGGAGGCCGGATCCCGCTCCTCCCTGGTTCGGAGCAACCCGGCCGGTGTACGCGTCGTGAATAACGACGACCTTCCCGTCGCGCGAGATACGCACGTCCAGTTCCACGCCCGGCAGGCCCGCGTCTGCGGCATGACGAAAGGCCGATATCGTGTTTTCGGGGGCGCGCCCTGCGAGACCGCGGTGTGCAAAGAGCAGGGGCCTGGCGGCCCCCTCCAGGACTGGGACTGCCGTCATGCGCCCGAATCCGGCCCTCCGCCTGATCCGCCCGTCTGGCCCATCTTCTTCTTGAGGTTGTCCAGGGCCGAGCTGGCCGCCGACTCCTTTTCGAGGGCCGCGATGTCCCGCTCGACGCTGGATCCGGCACCAGCGTCCGGACCGAGCAGCTCCCCGGTCATCAGCTGCAGCTCCGCCAGCAGACGATCGGGATCGATGCTGCGTTCCTTCGCACGGATGAGGGGAAGCTGGCTTCTCATGCGGCCGACCTTGGCCTTGAGTTCATCCTGCTCCGACTGCAGGGTCTGCAGCTTGACGTTGGCCGCCTCAACCTTGGCCCGCGCCGCGGTCGCCAGATCCGCGAGGCTCCGTTCCTCGGCGAGTCGTGCCCGCCCGACCCAGAGTTCGAGCTCGGCCTTGGTCAGCGCCAGCTCCCGGTCATATCGCTTGATGTCGACCGCGTAGGCGAAGATCAGCTCCTTCGCTCCGGCCAGATCGAGTCCCGAAAGATCGCTATCGTCCATGCCCTCTCCTCGAAGCGAGGCCGCCTCGCGGCGGCCTCGCTGAATGACGCCGCTGAGGCGGCAGGGATCGTTGACCGTGTACCTAGAACTTTATGGAAACGCCGGCTCCAAAGCCGGGGCCGCCATAGCTCGTGTACAGGTCCGTCGCGAGGCTAAGCCAATACTCTCCTCCGGCCTCCGCATAGAGGCTCCAGTCCCGCGTGACGAGGTAGGACAGCCTGAGGTAGCCCATCGCGCCGATATGCGGCAGATAGGTCGAGCTCGTATCGAAGCTTGTCCCGCTGAGCGCCTCCGAAACGTAGATGTAGCTGGCCCCCACCCCGCCGTAGGGCGTGACGGTCAGGCGTCCGAGATACAGGTTGTATTCGGCGCCGAACAGGACATCGATGGGCACAATGAACGCGGTGAGCACGCTTCTCACGCCGTTGACCGGGACCTGTACGCCAACGAAGGGTCGGACATCGTAGAAGCCTCTCGTGAGCGGCATCTTCAGGCCGACAATCGTAT